>NZ_JBYSYA010000005.1:0-349698 GCF_058782785.1 Cupriavidus sp. FW306-01-F10A | reverse complement strand
GCGCAGTAATGCGTTAAGCTAACCAGTACTAATTGCCCGTAAGGCTTGATCCTATAACCAGTGTGTTTTGCCTGGTGTGTGATCGCGACTGTGCCGAAACAGTTGACACGCACAACCCCAACTACATCCCTATTCGCAGCGTTGACCTCAACCTCAGCGCTGCAACCCCTCATGCCTGGTGACCATAGCGAGCTGGAACCACCCCTTCCCATCCCGAACAGGTCCGTGAAACAGCTCCGCGCCGATGATAGTGCGGATTCCCGTGTGAAAGTAGGTCATCGCCAGGCTCTTATACTGCAGAACCCCCAGCCCCAAAAGGCTGGGGGTTTTTGCTTTGGCGCGGCGCAAACGCCCGGGGGCCGGCGCAGGCACGCATGTCCTCGTTGTTTTCATGCCGCATCGCGGGTCGCCGAGCATTCCGGGACTGTCCGCCTTCTGCTATGGTCGACACCCAAGTGCCCACATGCGGCACGAAGGCGGTTGCAACGCGTGTTTGCAGCAAGTAGTGAGCAATAGCCGGACCCTTGCCAACAGAGCAGGTCCGGATTCGGGTTTCGAGGGGTTACATGACGGCCAAGGTGTTTCGGCTGGTTTTGACTGGCGCCGCCGGCGCGCTGCTGCTGGCAGGATGCGCATCCACTCCCCCTGTTTCCACGGTTCCTCCGGGTGACACGGCCACTATGGCTGACACTTCCGCGATCGATTGCCAGGCATTCGCCAGGCGCATGGCCGGGTACGCGGCAGCGCAGACGGACCCGGCGGTGACTGCGGTGTCGTCGCCCGATCCGCTGGCTGCCGCCAACACCAGTGCGGCCGAAGCCGAGGCGGGCGACGACGGCGAAGCCGCCGATGCCGCGCCGCCGCCGACCCTGGCCACGCTGCCGTTGTTCTCGGTGTCACCGCATCGCGACCAGTTGCCGATCGGCTGGCAGCCTTGGACCATCAACCGCAACAAGACGCCCACCCGTTATTCGATGGCGGAGGTCGACCAGCGCGTGGTCGTCCATGCGCAGGCCGAGAGTTCGGCCTCCGGCCTGTATGTCCCGCTGCGCGATCGCGATGCCGGCATGCTGCGCTGGACCTGGAAGACCAGCGGCATTATCCGCAACGCCGACAACAGCCACGGCCCGCGCGAGGATTCGCCGTTGCGCCTGTTCGTCGCCTTCGACGGCGACAAGGGTGCACTGCCCTTGAAAGACCAGCTGATGTACGAGCTGGCGCGGCTGACTACCGGCCGCGAAATGCCCTACGCCACGCTGATGTACATCTGGGGCGGACGGCGCGCGGAAGGCTCGTTGGTGAGGAATCCGCACACCGACCGGGTACGCATGATCGTGGTGGATAGCGGCATGAAGCACGCCAATGAGTGGCGTTGCCATGAGCGCGACCTGCGCGCCGACTACCGCAAGGCCTTCGGGACCGACCCCGGCCTGGTCATCGCCGTGGGCATCATGACCGATACCGACAACACCAAGAGCAAGGCCGAGTCCTGGTACGGCGACATCGCGCTGGACTGAAGCCCCCGCGGCGCCTTCAGCCGCCGATAGGCTCGGCCAGCGCGAGCACCGCGAACGAGGCCAGCCAGTGCGTGGACACATACTCGCCCTCGACCGCCTGCGGCAGCGATGCCTCGAGATGATCGGACCATGCCCGGATGGCCAGCGGCCGCAGCGGCTCGGGCAGGGCGGGCTCCAGCATGCGCCAGCACCAGGCGCGCGAAAGGTTGAGCCCGTCCAGGTGCGAGGTCTTGGGGTCGCTGCGATTGGTCACTTCCACCGGCGTCAGCCAGTTGGCCAGTTCCGCCTGCCCCGGCACGAACAAATCCCACCATTCTGAAAACGCGCAGCCGTCCATCACGGCGTGCATCAGCACGGCTTCGGTCAGCCCGCCGGACAGGAATTCATCGCCGCCGGGCTCATATCGCGCCGGGTATTTCTGATCATGTCCGAACCAGCGGTGGGCGCGCCGCACGATGGCGCGCCGCAAGGTGAAGTCCTGGTGTGCGCGCGCATAGGCCATGGCCATCACCAGAGCGAAGGCGCTGTTGTAATGGGTGCCGGTGCGCACCGGGAATACCGCTGCATCCAGGAAATCCGCCAGTTGCCGTGACAGGTGCGATGCCAGCGGCGCGCATGCCTCGGCCCAGGTGGCTGCCTGGGCGTCCTGCCGCGCCAGCGCCAGCAACTCCGCCTGCAGTTTCAGCATCCAGCCCCAGCCATAGGGGCGTTCGAAGGTGCGCGAAAGGGGCTGCTGGAAGTAGGCCAGTTCGACCGCGATGTGCTCTGGACGCAGTTGGGCGTCCAGCGTTGCGCGGATGCGGGGCGCCTCCTCCAGGTCCGGCGACAGCGCCAGCAGCCGCGCCAGCAACCAGTGCATGTGCACGCTGGAGTGCCAGTCGTAGCTGCCGCAGAAGACCGGATGCCAAGCCGACGGTTCGGCCAGGTCACCGGCGCTGGCCACCATGTGGTCCAGCTTGTACGGATAGCGGCGCAGGATATTGTCCAGCGCCACGCGCGCGAAGCTGCGCGCTGTCTCGCGATCCAGCGCCAGGCGGCCCATCGCGGATGCTCCCCGGTTTTTTATCGTTGTGCTGTGCTCAGGTACGTAACGTCACGCAGGCGCCAGCCACTTTTCCACCAGCCGCACGAAGAACGTCGAGCCGACCGGCAGCAGTTCGTCGTTGAAATCATAGCTCGGGTTGTGCAGCATGCAGGGCCCGATGCCATGGCCGGCGTCGCGATGGCCGCCGTCGCCGTTGCCCAGGAACAGGTAGCAGCCCGGCTTGTGCTGCAGCATGAACGAGAAGTCCTCGGCGCCCATGGTGGGCTCGACATTGCTGTCGACGTTGTCCGCACCGACCAGTTCCGCGGCGACCGTGGCCGCAAAGCCGGTCTCGGCCTCGCTGTTGATGGTCGGCGGATAGTTGCGGTGGAATTCGTATCCGATGGTGCAGTCGAATGCCGCCGCCACCGCGCGCGCCACTTCTTCCATGCGCCGTTCGATCAGGTCCAGCACCGGCACCGTGAACGTGCGCACCGTGCCGCCGATCCAGGCCTGGTCCGGCACGATATTGGTGGCGTCGCCTGCGTGGAACTGCGTGACCGAGATCACCGCGGTATCGATCGGGCGCTTGTTGCGCGTGATGATGCCCTGCAGCGCCGACACGATCTGCGCAGCGGTGAAGACCGGGTCGTTGCCGTTGTTGGGCATGGCCGCATGCGCACCCTTGCCGCGCACCACGATGCGGAACTCGTTGCTCGATGCCATCAGCGGGCCCGCGCGCGTGCCGAACGAGCCGACCGGCATGCCCGGCCAGTTGTGCACGCCGAACACCGCGTCGCACGGAAAGCGCTCGAACAGCCCGTCCTTGATCATTTCGCGGGCGCCGCCGCCGCCTTCCTCGGCCGGCTGGAAAATCAGGTGCACGGTGCCGTCGAAGGGCTTATGCTGCGCCAGGTAGCGCGCCGCGCCGAGCAGCATGGCGGTGTGGCCGTCGTGGCCGCAGGCGTGCATCTTGCCGGTGTGCTGCGAGCGGTGATCAAAGGTGTTCGCTTCCTGCAGCGGCAGCGCGTCCATGTCGGCGCGCAGGCCGATGGTGCGCGGGCTGTTGCCGTTGCGGATCACGCCCACCAGGCCTGTGGTGCCCAGGCCGCGATGCACTTCGATGCCCCACGATTCCAGGTTCTGCGCGACCACGTCGGCAGTGCGCTGTTCTTCGAAGCAGAGTTCCGGGTGGGCGTGGATGTCGCGCCGGATCGCGCGGATTTCGGCTTGTGCCTGCAGGATTTCGGGGATGAGCTTCATGATGCCTGGCTGCCCTGGACGTTAGGGGCGTTAGCGTTGGATACCCCGATCATACGATGCCTCTCCGCAAAGCGCCAAAATGCGGCGATTTCCTGCGCGCTTGCCAGGTTGGCGCAGTGCAATATGCCAGCGCGGGTGGGTTTCCCCGCATTGCCGCGACATGCGCACTGCTGGAACAGTTCATGCTTGAAGTGCCCGGCCGGCAAATTCGTCGCTTTGTGATGCGCAACCGCACCCCAAACCGCACCAAAACGCAGCGCCGCCGCGTGACCCGCGGCGCGGCGCATTGCCGATCCTAAAACGTCTGCTTCACTTCCTACAGGGAGAATTGCGCGATGTCCCTTCGCACTTTCAAGAAGGCAATTGGTGTGGTGGCGGTAGCCGGGGCCCTTGGCCTGGCGCTCGCCGGCACCGCCCAGGCCGCGGACCTCAAACTGGCCATGAGTTCGCCGCCAACCTCGATGGATCCGCACTTCTACAACCTGTTCTCCAACATCAACGTCTCCGAGCATATCTTTGACTCGCTGACCAAGATGGACCCGGACAGCCGCATCATCCCGGGCTTGGCCGAGTCGTGGAAGCTGGTCAACAACCTCACCTGGGAATTCAAGATCCGCAAGGGCGTGAAGTTCCACGACGGCTCCGAGCTGACCGCCGAAGACGTGATCTGGTCGCTGGACCGCCCGGCCACCATCCAGAACAGCCCGGGCAAGTTCGATGTCTACACCAAGGCGATCGTCAACAAGAAGATCATCGACAAGCACACCATCCAGCTGACCACCAACCAGCCTTATCCGCTGATGCTGAACGACCTCACGTCGATCTTCATCGTGCAGAAGAAGGCGACGCAGGGGCTGAGCTCGGATGACTTCGCGCAGGGCAAGGGCATGGTCGGCACCGGGCCGTTCAAGTTCGTCAGCTATGCCCGCGACGACCGGGTCGAGCTGGTGCGCAACAACGACTACTGGGGCGCCAAGCCGGCCTGGGACAAGGTCACGCTGCGCTTCATCCCCAATCCGGCGACGCGACTGGCGGCGCTGCTGTCGGGCGACGTGCAGGCGATCGAGAACGTGCCCACGCCTGACCTGCCCAAGGTGCGCCAGGATCCCAAGCTGTCGTTCTTCTCCAAGATCTCGCACCGCGTGATCTACCTGTATTTCGATGCCAAGCGCGACAAGTCGCCCTATGTCACGACGAAGGAAGGCGCACCGCTGGACAAGAACCCGCTGAAGGACGCGCGCGTGCGCAATGCCATCAGCATGGCGATCAACCGGCAGGGCATCAAGGACCGCCTGATGGAAGGCCTGTCCGAGCCGACCAACAACCTGGTGCCGCCGACGCTGTTCGGCTACAACCCCAACCTGAAGACGGTCAAGTACGACCCCGAGGCCGCCAAGAAGCTGCTGGCCGAGGCCGGCTTCCCGAACGGCTTCGGCGTGACGCTGCACACGCCCAACAACCGCTACGTCAACGACGAGAAGATCGCGCAGACCATTGCGCAGAACCTGACCCGGATCGGCATCGCCACCAAGGTCGAAGGCATGCCGATGGCGACGTACTCGTCCAAGGGCATCAAGCACGAGTGGTCGTTCGGGCTGCTGGGCTGGGGCGCGCAGACCGGCGAGGTCAGCTCGCCGCTGCGCGCGCTGCTGGCGTGCGAGGACAGCAAGAAGGGCTTCGGCACCACCAACTGGGGCGAGTACTGCAACCCCAAGATGGACGTGGTGCTGGAGAAGGCGCTGTCCACCGTGGACGACAACGAGCGCTCCAAGCTGCTGCAGGAGGCCACCGCGATCGCGATCAACGATGGCGGTATCATCCCGATCCACCAGCAGGTGACCACCTGGGCCACGCAAAAGGGCATCGTCTACGTGCCGCGTACCGACGAGCGCACCTACGCGCATAACTTCAAGCCCCAGTAAGCTCCGGTCAGCCCAGACAACAGGAGCCTCGGCCGGCGGATGGTCTGCTGGCCGAGTTTGCGGTGCCGCGCATGGCTGCCGCGCCACACCCGGGAAGCGCCACGGCGCGGCCCGGGCGTGGCGTGCATTCGCGCGCGAAAGGAAAGTGGTTCGAACATGCTGGTCTTTATCATCCGGCGCCTGATGCAGAGCGTGGTCGTGCTCTTCGTCATGTCGCTGCTGGTTTTCCTCGGCGTCTTTGCCATCGGCAATCCCGTCGACATCCTGATCAACCCGCAGGCCGACCAGGAGGACATCAAGCGCACCATCGCGGCGCTGGGCCTGGACAAGCCGCTGTGGGAGCAGTACTGGGTGTTCCTGCAGAATGCGCTGCAAGGCAACCTGGGCACCTCGTTCGCGCACGGCACGCCGGCGCTCAAGCTGATCTTCGAGCGCATGCCCGCCACCATGGAGCTGGCCATCTGCGCGATCCTGCTGGCGATCGTGCTGGGCATCCCGCTGGGCCTGTGGGCCGGGCTGCGGCCCAAGGGCATGGCCGGCAAGTCGATCATGGCGGTGTCGATCCTGGGCTTCTCGCTGCCCACCTTCTGGGTCGGGCTGATGCTGATCATGGTGTTCGCGGTGCAGCTCGGCTGGCTGCCCTCCAACGGGCGCGGCGAGACCGTGCGCGTGCTCGGCATCCCGCTCAGCTTCCTGACTGCCGACGGCATCCGCCACCTGATCCTGCCGGCGGTAACGCTGTCGCTCCTGAATATCGCCATGGTGATCCGGCTCACGCGCGCCGGCACGCAGGAGGCGATGATGCAGGACTACGTCAAGTTCGCGCGCGCCAAGGGCCTGTCGAACACGCGCATTGTCGGCGTGCATGTGCTGAAGAACATCCTGATCCCGATCGTCACGGTGATCGCGCTGCAGTTCGGCTCGATCATCGCGTTTGCGATCGTGACCGAGACCATCTTCGCCTGGCCCGGCATGGGCAAGCTCATCATCGACTCGATCCAGCTGCTGGACCGGCCGGTGATCGTCGCCTACCTGATGGTGATCGTGACGCTGTTCATCCTGATCAACCTGGTGGTGGACATCATCTACAGCATGCTCGATCCGCGCGTGCGCATTGCCGACAACAAGGGCTGAGCCATGAGTGCCGTATCTGTAGAACAAGAGGACAAGACCCCGCCGCCCGCCGCGGCGAGCGAACAATCGCCGTGGCGGCGCTTTGCCGCGGAGTTCTTCTCCAGCAAGATTGCCGTGGCCGGACTGGCCACGCTGGTCATCATCATCCTGATCGCCATCTTCGCGCCGTGGCTGGCGCCGCAGAACCCCTATGACCTGGCCACGCTGGACGTGCTCGACGCGCGCCTGGCGCCGGGCGAGCAGGCCGGCACCGGCATGACCTTCCTGCTGGGTTCGGACGAGCAGGGCCGCGACATCCTGTCGGCGGTGATGTACGGCCTGCGCATCAGCATCGGCGTGGGCGTGGTCAGCACCGTGATCGCGCTGCTGCTGGGCGCCACGCTCGGCCTGCTGGCCGGCTTCCTGGGCGGGCGCACCGAGGCCTTCATCATGCGCGTGGCCGACCTGCAGCTGTCGTTCCCGCCGATCCTGCTGGCGCTGATCCTGCTGGCCTTCCTGCGCCCGGGCCTGGGCAATATCGTGATCGCGCTGGTGGCGGTGCAGTGGGCCTACTACGCCCGCACCACGCGCAGCGCCGCGCTGGTGGAGCGCCGCAAGGAATATATCGAGGCCGCCACCTGCCTGGGCCTGCCGCCGATGCGCATCATGTTCCGCCACCTGCTGCCCAACTGCCTGCCGCCGCTGATCGTGATCGCGGCGCTGCAGGTGGCCTCGGCGATCACGCTGGAAGCGACGCTGTCCTTCCTCGGGCTGGGCGTGCCGGTCACCGAGCCCTCGCTGGGATCGCTGATCTCCAACGGGCAGCAGTACATGCTGTCGGGCAAGTACTGGATCAGCTTCTTCCCGGGCATCGCGCTGGTGGTCACCATCGTGGCGATGAACCTGGTGGCCGACCAGCTGCGCGATGTCCTCAACCCGCGCCTGCAGACGCAATAACCAGGAGCGGAACATGGCACAACCGACGTTGGTGGTTGAACACCTGAAGACGCAATTCCACACGCGCGGCGGCATCGCCAAGGCGGTCGACGACGTGTCCTTCACCGTGGGCCGCGGCGAGATCATGGGGCTGGTGGGCGAGTCCGGCTCGGGCAAGTCCATGACCGGCTATTCGATCATGGGCCTGATCGACCCGCCCGGGAAGATCGTCGACGGCCGCATCGCGCTGACCAGCCGCGACGGCATCACCCGCGACCTGCGCGCGCTCACGCCCGCGCAGCAGCGCGACGTGCGCGGCAACCGCATCGCGATGATCTTCCAGGACCCGATGATGACGCTGAACCCGGTCCTGCGCATCGACACGCAGATGATCGAGGCGGTCCTGGCGCATGAAAAGGTGGGCAAGGCGGTGGCGCGCGAACGCGCGCGCAATGCGCTCGCGCGGGTCGGCATCCCGTCGCCGGACGAGCGCCTGCAGGCCTATCCGCACCAGTTCTCGGGCGGCATGCGCCAGCGCGTGGCGATCGCGATCGCGCTGCTGAACAAGCCCGACCTGATCATTGCCGACGAACCGACCACCGCGCTGGACGTCACCATCCAGGGCCAGATCCTGTACGAGATGCAGACCCTGTGCCGCGAATCGGGTACGGCGCTGATCTGGATCACGCACGACCTGTCGGTGGTGGCGGGGCTGGCCGATACCGTGTGCGTGATGTACGCCGGCAAGATCGTCGAGGCCGGCGACGTGCGCCAGGTGCTGGAACACCCCGAACACCCCTACACCCACGGGCTGATCAGCTCGGCGCCGTCGCGCAATCCGCGCGGCACGCCGCTGCGGCAGATCCCGGGCATGACGCCGTCGCTGCTGAACCTGCCGGGCGGCTGTGCGTTCCGCGAACGCTGTCCCTACGCCACCGCTGCCTGCAAGACCGAGCCGCCGCTGGAGACCGCCGCCGACGGCCGCCGCCTGCGCTGCTTCCATCCGGTGCTGGCCAACCAGGAGGCAGCATGAGCGCAACTGAACTGCAATCCCGACCGATGACGAATCCTGCAGCGGAAGAGGGGGGCACGCCGAGCGCGCCGATCCTGGAGCTGCGCGGCGTGTCCAAGCGCTTCGTCAAGTCGCTCGACACCGCCGCGCGCATCGCCAACCTGTTCGGCGCCCATGCGCACGACGAGGTGGTGCACGCGGTCGACCGCGTCGACCTGAGCATCCGCGCCGGCGAAGTGGTGGGCCTGGTCGGCGAGTCCGGCTGCGGCAAGTCCACGCTCGGGCGCATGGCCGTGGGCCTGCACTCGCTGACCGAGGGCGAGCGCCTGTGGCGCGGCATCAACCTGGACCACCTGCCGCCCGACAAGCGCCGCGAGAAGCAGCTGGCAATCCAGATGATCTTCCAGGACCCGTACGCCTCGCTCAATCCGCGGCTGCGCGTGCTGGATATCGTGGGCGAGGCGCCGGTGGTGCACGGCATGGTCGAGCGCGGCGCGCAGAAGGGCTATGTGGAAGACATGCTGGTGCGCGTGGGCATGGACCCGACCGTGCTGCGGCGCTTTCCGCACCAGTTTTCCGGCGGGCAGCGCGCGCGCATCGGCATTGCCCGGGCGCTGGCGGTGAAGCCCGAGTTCCTGGTGTGCGACGAGTCGGTGGCGGCGCTGGACGTGTCGATCCAGGCCCAGGTGCTGAACCTGTTCATGCGCCTGCGTGAAGACCTGAACCTGACCTACCTGTTCATCAGCCATGACCTGGGCGTGGTCAAGCACATCAGCGACCGCGTGGTGATCATGTACCTGGGGCGGGTGGTGGAATCCGCGCCGACAGAATACGTGTTCGCCGCGCCCAACCATCCCTATACCCAGGCCCTGCTGGCCGAGGCGCCCAAGCTGGAGGTGGCCCGCAAGACCTATGTGGCGATCCGCGGCGAGATCCCGTCGCCGCTGAACCCGCCGCCAGGCTGCCATTTCCACCCGCGCTGCCCGCATGCGATGCCGCGTTGCCGGGAAGAGCAGCCGCTGCTGAAGGAGATTGCGCCGATGCGGTTCTCGGCGTGTCACCTGAACGACATGGAGTAGTGCCTGGTTTTCTCCTCCCTGCGCGAGGGAGGAGAAAACCTTGAGTCTCAGCGGATCACCTGCCCCTTCGAATTGATGATCGTCATCTCCACGAACTTCGAGCCCACGTGATTCTCCGGCGTGAAGTTGACGATAAACCCGCCGAGGTCATAGCTGCGCATTGACTCCAGGGCGGTCACCAGCTTCTCGCGCGTCAGGTCCTTGCCCGCGCGGCGCAGGCCCTCGGTGAACGCCTTGGCGGCGATAAAGCCTTCGATGCTGGCGTAGTCGAATTCACTGGGCTTGCCGGCGGCCTGCAGCAGGCGCAGGTACTCCCGCACGATCGGCAGCGTGGCGTTGCCCGGGTGCGGCATCACCTGCGAGATGATCACGCCGCTGCCCTGCGCGCCGACCTCGTTGGCCAGCGCCTGCGTGCCGACGAAGGAGACGTTGTAGAACTGGCCGTTGTAGCCGCGGCGCAGCGCTTCCTTCACGAAGGCGCCGGCGGTGCGGTAGGCACTGATCATCACCACGGCGTCGGGCCTGGCCTTCATCGAACCCTGGATGGCGTCGCCGATTTCCGTGGTGTTGCGGACCACGGGTTCGCGCGCGACGATCTGCACGCCGCTGTCGGGCGCGGCCTTGAGCGCGCGCTCCAGACCATCCAGTCCGGCCTTGCCGTAGGCGTCCTCGTTGTAGACCACGGCCACGCGCCTGAGCCCGGTGGTCTGGATCTGGCGCAGGATGGCCGCGGTTTCCTCGTTGTAGCCGGCGCGCACATGGAAGACGTAGCGGCTGCGCGGCTCGCGCAGCGACTGCGCCCCGGTGTACGGGCCAAAGAACGGCACCCTGGCCTGGATTGCCAGCGGCAGCGCGGCCTGGCTGGTGGGCGTGCCGACATAGCCGAAGAGGGCGAAGACGCGGTCTTCCTCGATCAGCTTCCTGGTGTTCCTGGCGGCGGGCTCGGGTTCGTAGTAGTCGTCTAGCGCCTCCAACCGGATCTTGCGGCCGTGGATGCCGCCCTGCTGGTTGATATGGTCGAAATACAGCCGTGCGCCCGAGTTCATCTGCTTGCCGAGCACGGCGGTCGGGCCGGTCAGCGCGGCGGACTGGCCCAGCAGGATGGTGTCGGCGGTGACGCCGTTTTCGGATGTGGCGGGGATGCCCGCCGTGTTGGCCGCGAAGGCAGCGCAGGATGCGCCACCCGTGCCGATGGCGCACGCCACCAGCAGGCCGGCAAGCCGGCCATTGACCCCGGATCGGAACGACATAAACCCCCCGCGAAATGTGGTTCGATTACCCGTTTGCCGCGTCGGCCGGTCTCTCGCCGGCGAATTGCTCACGTCGTGCGGCATGGTGCGCGTACCGGTCTGTGCCGGCAGCGCGCCGGCACATCATAATCGAATACAATCGGATCGAGATACTCCCCGCCATCCCCCCGCACGGCCGGGAAAGCGCCGCCCGCCGGCGCGGCTCGGGCGCCGCTACCAGCGCGCCTGCGCCGGCATCTCCAGTTCCGTACGACCGAACGAAAAAACAACACACCCCGCCCGGAGACCCCATGGCTTCCCGCATCGTCCGCGCCGCCTGCCCGCATGACTGCCCCGACACTTGTGCCTTGCTCGTCACCGTCGAGGACGGCCGTGCCGTCAAGGTAGCGGGCGATCCCGACCATCCCGGCACGCAGGGCGTGCTGTGCACCAAGGTGTCGCGCTACACCGAGCGCACCTACCACCCGGACCGGCTGCTGACACCGATGAAGCGCATCGGCAGGAAGGGCGAAGGGAAGTTCGCGCCGATCTCCTGGGACGAGGCGCTCGACACCATCGCCACCCGCCTGCAGGCGATCGCGGCGCGCGATCCGCAGGCGATCGTGCCGTACAGCTACGCCGGCACCATGGGGCTGGTGCAGGGCGAGAGCATGGCCGCGCGCTTCTTCAACAAGCTGGGCGCGTCGCGGCTGGACCGCACCATCTGCGCCAGCGCCGGCGCCACCGCGCTGCGCTACACCTACGGCGCCAGCGTGGGCATGGACATGGAGCACGTGGTCGATGCCAGGCTGGTGATCATCTGGGGCGGCAACCCGATTGCCTCCAACCTGCATTTCTGGACCCGCGCGCAGGAAGCCAAGCGGCGCGGCGCCACGCTGGTCGCGATCGACCCGTACCGCTCGCTGAGCGCCGAGAAGTGCCACCGCCATATCGCGCCGATGCCCGGCACCGACGGCGCGCTGGCGCTGGCGCTGATCCATGTGCTGATCCGCGACGACCTGCTCGACCACGACTACATCGAACGCCACACCGTCGGCTTCGAGGCGCTGCGCGAGCGCGCGCAGGCCTACACCCCGGCACGCGCGGCCGAGATCTGCGCCATCCCGGCCGAGGACATCGAATGGCTGGCCGGCCTCTACGGCCAGCTGGCGGTGCGCGAGCGTCAGCCGGTGGCGATCCGCCTGAACTACGGCATGCAGCGCGTGCACGGCGGCGGCCAGGCGGTGCGCGCGGTGGCGTGCCTGCCGTCGCTGGTGGGCGCCTGGCGCCAGCCCGCGGGCGGGCTGCAGCTGTCGACCTCGGGCTTCTTCCCGATCAACGAAGCCGCCCTGCAGCGCCCCGACCTGCTGCCTGGCTGGCCGCAGCAGCTGCCGCGCATCGTCAACATGAGCACCATCGGCGACGCGCTGCTGGCCGAGCCGGCGCCCGGCGCGCCGCGCATCGAGGCCGTGGTGGTCTACAACAGCAACCCGGTCGCGGTGGCGCCGGAATCCGGCAAGGTCGCCGCGGGCTTCGCTCGCGAGGACCTGTTCACGGTGGTGCTGGAGCACTTCCGCACCGACACCGCCGACTATGCCGACATCCTGCTGCCGGCGACCACGCAGCTTGAGCACACCGACGTGCACAAGGCCTACGGCCACACCTATTTCCTGGCCAACAACGCCGCCATCGCGCCGATGGGCGAGGCCCTGCCCAATACCGAGATCTTCCGCCGGCTGGCGCAGCGCCTGGGCTTCACTGAAGCGTGCTTTGCCGACAGCGACGAGGCCATCGCCGCGCAGGCCATCATTCCGGGCGATGCGCGCGCGGCCGGCATCAGCTGGGAATCATTGAAGGAGCAGGGCTGGCAGAAGCTGGCGCTGCCGGCGGCGCCGTTCGCCGAGGGTGGCTTCCCGACCGTATCGGGCAAGTGCCAGTTCTATTCGGAGCCGATGGCGCGCGACGGCCTCGACCCGCTGCCTGACTACGTGCCGCAGTACGAGGCGCCGCTGACCGCGCCCGAACTGGCGGCGCGCTATCCGCTGGCGATGATCTCGCCGCCGGCGCGCAACTTCCTCAACAGCTCCTTCGTCAACGTCGACAGCCTGCGCGCCACCGAGGGCGAGCCGCACCTGGACATCCACCCGGCTGACGCCGCCGAGCGCGGCATCGTGCACGGCGCCATGGTGCGCGTCTTCAACGACCGCGGCAGCATGGTGGCGCGCGCCCGCGTCACCGACCGCGCCCGGCGCGGGCTGGTGGTGGGCCTGTCGATCTGGTGGAAGAAGCTGGCTTCGGACGGCAAGAACGCCAACGAGCTGACCAGCCAGCGCCTGACCGACCTGGGCCGCGCGCCGGTGTTCTATGACTGCCTGGTGCAGGTCGAGGCCTGCACGGAAGGGGCAGTCCGGCCGGCATGACGCCGCAGCCTGGCCGCCGGCGCTGGGCGGCACTCCTGGCGGCGACCGGCCTCACCGCGGTGGTCCTGGTGACGGCCGGGTGTGAGGCCGTCGGCTACTACGCGCAGTCGATCGGCGGCCACTTGGGCGTGATGGCCCAGGCACAACCGCTGACCGACGCCATCGCCAGCGCGCGCGACGCCAACGATGCGCGCCTGGCGCAGCGGCTGGCGCTGGCCGGCCGCATGCGCGACTTCGCCTCGCGCGAACTGAAGCTGCCCGAGAACGGCAGCTACCGCCGCTACGCCAACCTGCACCGGCCCTATGTGGTGTGGAGCGTGTTCGCCACGCCCGAGCTGTCGATGGACCTGCGCAAGTGGTGCTTCCCCATCGTCGGCTGCATCAGCTACCGCGGCTACTACGCCCAGTCCGATGCCGAGCAGTATGCGCAGGGATTGCGCCGCGACGGGTTTGAGACGTACGTGGCTGGCATCCCCGCCTATTCGACGCTGGGCTATTTCGACGACCCGCTGCTCAATACCTTCGTCTATCTGCCCGAGGGCGAACTGGCGCGGCTGATCTTCCACGAACTGGCGCACCAGGTGGTGTACGTGCGCAACGACACCGCCTTCAACGAGTCCTTCGCCACCGCGGTGGAAGCCGCGGGCGTGGAGCGCTGGCTGGCCGAGGATGCGTCGGAGGACGCGCGCGCCAGCTATCGGCAGTACGATGCCCGGCGCCAGCAGTTCCGCGCGCTGTTGCTGGGCACGCGCGACCGGCTGGTGGCGCTGTACCAGACCCCGCTCGATGACGGCGCCAAGCGAGAGGGCAAGGCCAAAATCTTCGCCGACCTGCGCACCGAGTACGCGCGGCTGCGCACGGAGTGGGGCGGCTTCAGCGGCTATGACCGCTGGTTCGACCAGCCGCTGACCAACGCCCACCTGGCCGCGGTGGCCACCTACCAGCAGTGGGTGCCGGCCTTCACCGCGTTGCTGGCGCAGTGCAACGGCGACTGGCAGCGCTTCTATGACGAGGCCGCCCGTATCGGCGCGCTGCCCGCCGCCGAGCGCGAGGCCGCGCTGCAGCGGCTGGTGCCGCCGGCCACGCGCACCGGCACGCTGACCGCGGGCGGCAAGACCGCGGCCAACTAAGCCGCCGCCGCGCGCGCCGCTTACCAGGTATCGATGAAACGTCTCGGTGCGTTGGCCAGGCGGCCGAGGCTCCCCGGCGGCACCGAGGCCAGCCCGCGCAGCAGCCAGCGCCGCGTGTCGGCAGGGTCGATCACCGCATCGATCTCCAGGTGGCTGGCCATGTTGAGCGCGCGGCCGCGCTGGTAGGCGCCGTCGACCATGCGCGCGAACAACGCCGCGCGCTCGTCGGGGTCGGCCACGGCCTCCAGCTCCTTGCGAAAGCCCAGCCGGATCGAGCCCTCGATGCCCATTGCGCCGAACTCGCCGCTGGGCCAGGCCGCGGTGAAGAAGGGCGCGGCAAAGCTGCCGCCGGCCATGGCCTGCGCGCCCAGCCCGTAGCCCTTGCGCAGCACCACCGTGAAGAACGGCACGCGCAGCGCGCCAGCGGTGACAAAGAGGCGCGACACGTGCCGCACCGTGGCGGTTTTCTCGGCCTGCGGCCCGACCATGAAGCCGGGGGTGTCGCACAGCGACACCATCGGCAGCCCGTGCGCGTCGCACAGCTGCATGAAGCGCGCGGCCTTGTCGGCGGCGGCGCTGTCGATGGCGCCGCCGAGGTGGCGCGGGTTGTTGGCGATGCAGCCGAAGGCGCGGCCTTCGATGCGGATCAGTGCGGTGATGATGCCGGTGCCGAACGCCGCGCGCAGCTCCAGCACCGAGCCGCTGTCCGCCATGGCGGCGATCACCGCGCGCATGTCGTAGCTGCGCAGGCGGTTCTCGGGGATGGCGTGGCGCAGGTGGCGCGGGTCATCCGCCTGCCAGTCATGGACGTCGCCCTGGAAGTAGGACAGGTAGCGTTGCGCGGCATCGACCGCGGCCGCTTCGTCATCGACCAGCACGTCGATCACGCCGTTGGGCCCCTGCACGCTGACCGGGCCCACTTCCTCGGGCGCGAACACGCCCAGCCCGCCGCCTTCAATCATGGCCGGCCCGCCCATGCCGATGGTGGCGCTGCGCGTGGCGATGATGACGTCGGCGCAGCCCAGCAGCGCGGCGTTGCCGGCAAAGCAGCGGCCGGACACGATGCCCACCAGCGGCACCTGGCCCGACAGCCGCGCGAACTGGATGAACGAGGTGCAGTCCAGCCCGGCCACCACCGGCATGTCGGTATCGCCCGGCCGGCCGCCGCCGCCCTCGGCAAACAGCACCACCGGCACCTGCCACTGGCGCGCCAGCGCCAGCATCCGGTCCAGCTTCTTGTGGCCATAGAAGCCCTGCGTGCCGGCCAGCACGGTGTAGTCGTAGGCCAGCACCATGCAGCGCGCATCGGCACCGGGAAAGCGCGCCGCGTTGACGGTGCCGATACCGGTGACGATGCCGTCGGCGGGCGTGGCGCTGACCAGGTCTTCGACGCTGCGGCGCTGCCGTTGCGCGGCGATGGCGAGCGCGCCGTACTCGATGAAGGAGCCGTCGTCGCACAGCTGGGCGATGTTCTCGCGCGCCGTGCGGCCGCCCTGGGCGTGGCGCCTGGTGACGGCCTGGGCGCGTGCGGCGTCGTGGCCAAGGGCGTGGCGCTCCAGCGTTTCGCGAAGGTCCGCGCGCACATGGCCGAGGTCGGCCGCTGCGGCGGTCTCGGCGGCATGGCCGGCATCGTCGCCGGGCGCCAGCACGATCACCGCGGCCCCGGCGCGCAGCGCGGCACCTGCAACGGCCAGCACGCGCAGCACCGTGCCGGCGGCGGGCGCCTCCAGCGGATGCTCCATCTTCATCGCTTCGATGATGGCCAGCGGCTGGCCGCGCCTGACCGTGTCGCCTTCGCACACGTGGATGGCGGCGAGCGCGCCGTCCATGGGCGCCGGCACGGCGATGGCGTCGTCGGGGAGGTCGGCCAGCGCCTGGTCCGCATCGGCCAGCGCGCCGTCGGCGAGGGCGGGCGGCGCGTGCAGCACCGGGTGGTCGGCCTCGGCAGTCGCCAGTGCAGCCAGCGCCTGGTCCAGGTACTGCGTGTGCACGGCATTGCGGCGCACGTCGTCCAGCTGCAGCAGGTCCTGCAGCAAGCGGCGGTTGGTATCGATGCCTTCGATGCGGAACTCGCACAGCGCGCGGTAGGCGACCGCCAGCGCACGCGCGTAGTCGCCTCCGGGTTCGTGCACGATCAGCTTGGCCAGCAGCGAATCAAAGCGCGGATTCGCCGTCATGCCGGCAAAGCCCGCGCTGTCCACGCGCACGCCTGGCCCATTGGGCGGCTCGAACGCCGTCAGCGTGCCGCTGGCCGGGCGCAGCTGGCCCTGCGCGTCGAGGTGCTCGGCATTGATGCGCAGTTGCACCGCGATGCCGCGCGGCGCGGGTGCCTGCTCCAGGCCCAGGTCGGCCAGGCGTGCGCCGGCGGCGATGGCCAGCTGGGTTTGCACGAGGTCCACGCCGGTCACCATCTCTGTCACCGTGTGCTCGACCTGCAGGCGCGGGTTGGCCTCCATGAACCAGAACGATGGGCCGCCAGCGCCGCCGTCTGCCACCAGGAATTCGAACGTGCCGATGCCGCGATAGGCGGCGGCGCGCACCAGTGTGGCGGCGGCATCGGCCAGCCTTGCGCGCAGTGCGTCATCCAATGACGGGCTGGGGGCGATCTCCACCAGCTTCTGGTGGCGGCGCTGCAGGCTGCATTCGCGCTCGCCCAGCGTCAGCACGCGGCCCTCGGCGTCTGCAACCACCTGGATCTCGATATGGCGCGGTGCGGCGACGATGCGCTCCACATAGACCGCGCCATTGCCGAATGCGCCGCTCGCTTCCGAGACGCAGCGTGCATAGGCCTCGTCGATCGCGGCAGCGCGATGCACGGCGCGCATGCCGCGCCCGCCGCCGCCGGCGAGCGCCTTGATCATCATGCCCGCTTGCCCGTCGGGGCTGGCGAAGAAGGCCCGCGCCTGCTCCAGCGAGGTCGGGCCAGCGGTGCCGGGCACGACCGGCACGCCATGCTCGCGCGCCAGCGCGCGGGCGCGGGCCTTGTCGCCGAACAGGCGCAGCACGTCGGGCGCAGGACCGGCGAAGACCAGCCCGGCGTCCAGGCAGGCCTGCGCAAAGTCGGCGTTCTCGGACAGGAAGCCGTAGCCGGGGTGCACCATGCCGCAGCCCGCCCGCCGCGCGGCGTCCACCACGGCGGCAATGTCGAGGTAGGCGCGCGGACCAGTGCCGGGCAGCGCCACCGCAGTGTCGGTCTTGCGCACGTGCAGCGCGTCGCGGTCGTCTTCGCTGTACAGCGCCACGCTGGGGATGCCCATGGCCGCGGCGGCCCGCGCGATCCGGATGGCGATTTCGCCGCGATTGGCGATCAGGAGCTTGTGGGTCGTCATGATGCGGGAGCGTTGATGGCGTTTGTTGTGCAGGGCGCAGTGCGGGTATGTACTCGTTGGTACATTTATTTACCGTTGGGTAAGATTCTGGGGTGATCGGGTATTCGCGTCAATCGGGCCGTTTTCCCTTTTCCCTTTGGCGCCGCAGACCGCGGCGCCAGGCAAGGGCTCGACAGGACTGGCGTAGCGAGCCCGCCATGCGAGAATTGCATCATGTCGATTGCACCCAGATCCGCACCGCTGAACCCGCCGTTGAGCACCCTGCCAGAGCCGCAGCCGGCCCGCCCGCATATTGCCGAGCGCCAGGAGGCCCGCCGCCGCCAGATCCTCGATACCGCCGCGCAGCTCTTCTACAGCAAGGGCTATCCCGGCATGACCATGAACGACCTGTGCCGCGCGCTGGGCGTGACCAAGCCGGCGGTCTACTACTACTTTACTGACAAGTACGAGATCTTCGACATCCTGTGCCGCGAGTCGGCCCAGACCTGCCTGCCCGTGATCCGCGAGACCGCGGACCCGGCGCTGCCGGTGCGCGAGCGCCTGCAGGCGTGCCTGCTCGAGATGGCGCGGCGCTGCGTCGCCTGCCATGTGCCGGCCACGCTGAGCTTTCGCGACAACCAGTACCTGCGCCCTGACACCGTGGCGTGGCTCGACAGCATGGCGCGGGACTTCTATCGCGATCTCTATGCGCTGCTGGAAGAGGGCAAGCGCGATGGCGTGTTCGCCTTCGGCGACGCACGCGTGACGGCCCATGCGATCGGCAGCGTGGTGGGGTTCCTCTACACCTGGCATGAACCCGGCCGCATGGACCCGGAGACGCTGGCGCAGGAGCTTGCCGCCAGCATGATGAAACTGGCGCTGCCCAGCGGCGGCTGAGTGCGGATTTGCCTCACTAGGGGTTATCCCCCTACTTGCGCCCGATCGGTGGCGCATAATGCCCGTCAGGGGCACCAAGGCCTGTCCGGTGGCCCTGAGGACTTCGTCTAAGTTGTTGTTTTAACCGGGGCGCACGTTTAGCATCTCGGCAAAATCGAACGACCATTCAGAAATCAGGAGACGGTGCTATGGAAAGAATTTGGCTGAAACACTACCCGGCCGGCGTCCCCGCCGAGATCGATGCCAGCCAGTTCCGCTCGCTTGCCGCGCTGCTCGAGGCGTCTTTCCGCACCTATGCCGACCGCAAGGCCTTCATCTGCATGGACAAGGCCATCACCTACGGCGAACTGGACCAGCTCTCGACGCACTTTGCCGCCTGGCTGCAGTCGCGCGGGCTGCGTCCCGGCGCACGGGTGGCGATCATGATGCCGAACGTGCTGCAGTACCCGGTGGTGCTGGCGGCGGTGCTGCGCGCGGGCTTCGTGGTGGTCAACGTCAACCCGCTCTACACCCCGCGCGAGCTCGAGCACCAGCTCAAGGACAGCGGCGCCGAGGCCATCGTGATCCTGGAGAACTTTGCCTCCACGCTGCAGCAGGTGCTGGCCAAGACCCCGGTCAAGCACGTGGTGGTGGCCAGCATGGGCGACATGCTGGGCGGGCTGAAGGGAGCGATCGTCAATTTCGTGGTGCGCAACGTCAAGAAGATGGTGCCGGCGTGGGAGCTGCCCACCTGCGTGCGCTTCAACAGCGTGCTGGCCGAAGGCCGCAAGCTGACGCTGCAGCCGGCCACCACCGGCCCGGATGACATCGCCTTCCTGCAGTACACGGGCGGCACTACCGGCATCTCCAAGGGGGCGGTGCTGCTGCACCGTAACGTGGTGGCCAACGTGCTGCAGTCCGAGGCGTGGATGCAGCCGGCGCTGAACAAGGGCGCACATATCGACCAGCCCATCACCATCACCGCGCTGCCGCTGTACCACATCTTTGCGCTGACGGTCTGCTGCCTGCTGGGCATGCGCAGCGGCGGCACCAGCGTGCTGATCCCGAATCCGCGCGACATTCCGGGCTTCATCAAGGAACTGCAGAAGTACAAGTTCAACATGTTCCCGGCCGTCAACACGCTGTACAACGCACTGATCAACAATCCGGAAATCAGCAAGGTCGATTTCTCCGGCCTGCGCGTGGCCAACGGCGGCGGCATGGCGGTCCAGGAGGCGGTGGCCAAGCAGTGGCTGGCCAAGACCGGCTGCCCGATCATCGAAGGCTACGGCCTGTCCGAGACCTCGCCCTCGGCCACCTGCAACCCGACCGACACCAATGTGTTCTCCGGCACCATCGGCATGCCGCTGCCGTCGACCGAAGTGGTGATCCGCGACGATGACGGCAAGGACGTGCCGCTCGGCCAGCCGGGCGAGATCTGCATCCGCGGCCCGCAGGTGATGGCCGGCTACTGGAACCGCCCGGACGAGACCGCCAAGGTCATGACCCCGGACGGCTTCTTCAAGACCGGCGACATCGGCGTGATGGACGAGCGCGGCTACACCAAGATCGTCGACCGCAAGAAGGACATGATCCTGGTGTCGGGCTTCAACGTGTATCCGAACGAAGTCGAAGGCGTGGTGGCCGAGTGCCCGGGCGTGCTGGAGGTGGCGGCCGTGGGCGTGCCTGACACGCACTCGGGCGAGGTGGTCAAGCTGTTCGTGGTGAAGAAGGATCCGGGGCTGACCGAGGCCGATGTGATCGAGTTCTGCAAGGAGCGCCTGACCGGCTACAAGCGGCCCAAGTACGTCGAGTTCCGCACCGAGCTGCCCAAGACCAACGTCGGCAAGATCCTGCGCCGCGAACTGCGCGACAGCCGCAAGGCCGCCTGAGCGGCCGCCGCTGCCAACGACAACGGCCTCCCGAGTGGAGGCCGTTGTGCTTTCAGGCTGCGCCGCGGCGGTTCAGCACTCGTTCGATGGCGCCAGGCGGGGTTCCTGGCTGCCGTCGGGGTAGATCACCCGCACGCACGCGCCAGGCTCCAGCCCTGGCACCGCCGGCGCGTTGGCCGACACGATCGCGCCATCCATGGTTCGCACCTTGTACTGGAACAGGTCCACCTGCTGCACCGGCGCGGGCTTGTTGAACAGCCGGCTCAGGTCGAAGGCAAAGCCCACGCCCACCCCGCCACCCCCGCCGCCACCCGCGGCGCCCACGCCGACGCTGGTGCCGCCGCCGTAGTACGGGGGCACCTGGGCCACGTCCAGGCGAGTCAGGAACGTCCTCTCGGTGACACGGCCAAGCTTGATGGTGGCGTTCACCGGCGTGACCTGCGGCGGCTGCGGCGTGCTGCTGCAGGCAGCCAGCACCGGCAGCAGGCCGCACAGGGTAAGGAGGGCAAGCGGTTTCATGGCGAGATCAGGCCGGTCTTGAGCCGGCCAAGCAGTCGGAACAGGGCGCGCCGGTCGGTCTCGGCCAGGCCGGAGAACAGTTGCCCGATCCAGTCCTCATGCGCGCGCGCCATGCGCGAGAACGCGGCGCGCCCGGCCGGGGTCAGGCGGATCAGGTAGGCCCGGCGGTCAGCGGGCAGGGCCTCGCGCGAGACCAGGCCTTCCTGCTGCAGCTGGTCGGTGATGCCGGTGACGTTGCCGCCGGTCACCATCATGCGGCGCGACAGCTCGCCCATCTTCAGGCCTTCCGGATGGCGGTCGAGCTGTGCCATCAGGTCGAAGCGCGGCAGCGTGCAGGCAAAATCCTGGCGCAGCCGCGAACGGATATCGCTCTCGATCAGGGTGGTGCAGGTCAACAGCCGCAACCACAGCCGCAGGGCTTCGTGCTCGGTCTGGTCGGCACGGGTTTCAAGGTCGACCGGCGCGCTTTCGGCGCCGGCGGCAGGGGAGGGGTTTGGCATCTTCAGTGCATCGGTGCGCAGGTGTGCGGCCGCAGCCGCCAGGGGCCGCCCACGAGGCGGGCAGCCAACATTTGATGCCTCAAGTATATGCGCGATACGCGCCGCCGCCCTGCCGGCGATCAAATCGGCGTCAATCCACCTTGGCGCCGGAATCCTTGACCACCTTGGCCCACTTGGCGGTCTCGGCGCGGATGAATGTGGCGAACTGCTCCGGCGTATTGCCGACAGGCTCGGCGCCCTGCGCCTGCAGGCGTTCGCGCACGGCCGGGGCGTTCAGCGCCTTGGCCACTTCCTGCTGGATGCGGTGGATGACGTCAGGCGGCGTGCCGGCCGGCGCCAGCATGCCGAACCAGGAGCTGGCTTCATACTGCGGCAGGCCCGCGGCCTGGGCGATGGTCGGCACGCCCGGCAACGCCGGCGACGGCCTGGCGCTGGTCACCGCCAGCGCCTTGAGCTTGCCGCTCTTGATCAGCGCCATCGACGACGGCAGGTTGTCGAACATCACCTGCATGGTGCCCCCGGCCAGGTCAGTCAGTGCCGGCCCGCTGCCCTTGTACGGGAAGTGGACCATATAGGTCCTGGTCTGCGTCTTGAACAGCTCCCCGGCCAGGTGGATCGAGGTGCCGTTGCCGCTGGAGGCCATGTTGATCTTGCCGGGGTTGGCGCGCGCGTAAGTGATCAGGTCCTTGACGCTGTCGATCTTGTTCTGCTGCGCAAACGCCGGGTTCAGCACCAGCACGTTGGGCACGGCCGCCACCTCGGTGACCGGGGCGAAGTCCTTGATCGGATCGAACGGCAGCTTGCCGTACAGCGACTGGTTGATGCCATGGGTGCCCACGGTGCCCATCAGCAGCGTGTAGCCGTCCGGCGCGGCCTTGGCGACGATGTCCGCGCCAATATTGCCGCCGGCACCGGGCTTGTTGTCGACCACCACGTTCCAGCCCGGCAGCCTGGCCAGCTCTGCGGCCACGGCGCGGGCCAGGATGTCGGTGGTGCCGCCGGCGGCAAAGGGCACCACCAGCCGGATCGGCTTGGCCGGGTACGGGTCGGCGGCCAGCGCCGGCTGGCTGGCGAACGCGGCAAGGCTGGCGGACAGCAGCAGCGCGACGACGCGCCGGCGAGTGGGTTGCATGGGCGGTCTCCTGGTGTGGCCCGCTCCCGGTGTCCTGGGGGCGGCTATGGTCAGTGCATTCTAGTCGGCACCCGCAGTGGCGCCGATGAGGTAATGCCCTATGGGGCCGCAGCGCCGCGCCAATGGAAAAAGGCACCCGAAGGTGCCTTTCAATCTCAGTCTTGCGACTGGCGATCAGAACTTGTGGCGGATGCCGATGGCGGCGCCAATCATCTTGTCTTCGCCGGTACCCAGGAAGTAACCATTGGCGAAGCTGATTGCCGAGGTGTCGAAGTTCAGGCCGGCGTTCTTCGAGAAAGCCGTGGTCAGGTACACGTCGGTGCGCTTGGACAGGTTGTAGTCGGCCACGAACGAGATCTGCCAGGGGTTCTTGATGTTGTTGGTGGTGTTGACGGTGGCAGCGGCCGGGTTGAAGTTCTTGACGTCGTCGTAGTAGTACGCGAGCGTCAGGCCCAGTGCCGGCGTGACCTGGTAGTTGGCGCCGACCCAGTAGTAGTTGTCCTTCAGGATCGTATTGTCGTTCACATGCTTGCTCATGCCCCAGCGATAGCCAGCCATCAGCTTGGCCGGACCGAAGGCATAGCTGGCAGCGACTGCGGCCTTCTTGAATTCGCCGGTGCCGCCGGCGGCGTTCAGGGTCGGGTTGTACTGGTCATAGGCGCCGCTGATGCCGAACGGGCCGGCTGCCCACGACACGCCGGCACCGTAGCCGGTGTCGCGGCGGAACTGGCCGGCGACTTCGCCACCGCCTGCAACGCCGTTGCCGAACGACCAGTGCGCGACCGCGGTCACCGGGCCGAACTTGCCGGTGTACTTGGCAGTGTTGTCCGAGCGGAAGTTCAGGCCCAGTTGAGCGACCACCGGCTCGTACTGGGTGGCATAGCCGGTCGGCGAGAAGTTGGCCATCATGTCGAACAGCGAGGTGTACTGGCGACCGAAGGTCACGCGGCCCACCTGGGCGCTTTCCAGGCCGACATAAGCCTGACGACCGAACAGGCGGCCGCCTTGCTGCGAGCGCCCGTCATCCAGGCCGAAACCGCTTTCCATCACAAACAGTGCCTTCAGGCCGCTGCCCAGGTCCTCAACGCCGCGCAGACCCCAACGCGAACCGGACAGGCCGCCGGACGACATGCGGAAGAGGTTCTCCGACGGGCCGGTCGCAAATCCGTTGGCCGCCGACGGCGTGACGCTCGACATATTGCTCACGTACTCGATGTTGGCATCCACCACACCGTAGAGCGTGACGCTCGATTGGGCCTGCGCCGCCCCAGCAAATGCGCCAAGCGCTGCCAGCGCCAGAAGCGATTTCTTCATGCTCGTTGATCTCCACTGTAAGAATTATTGGTGACGGCCCGGGAGAACCTCCTGTTGGTCTCCATCCCCCGTGCGTCAAACTTCCTTGGAAGTTGCGAAGTACTGTAACAAACAACCCTTAATTCACTACTCAGGCCAATCCCCCTTGTCTTCTTTTAACAACTCAGGGTTTCTGAGTAGCCGGGCGCATCAATGCAAGGCGGGATGCGGGTTGGCGCCGATTAGAGGCAAGCTACAATGCGGGTAATCCCGATGGCCCCCTGCGCGTACCGCAGCCGCAGCTGCGCACCCCACGATCGCTGGGACTGCCGGGAACGAAGACCAACTGCCTCTGCGACATGGACACCCTGATCAAAGAATTCGACGTGGCATTGCGCGCCATTGCCGGCGCTACGCGCACCGCGCGCGCCAACCCGGCCGACCGGTTGGCGCCGGACACCGAACAGATGAGCGCCGATGAACGCCGCCACGTGGCCGGGCTGATGCGCATCAACCATGTCGGCGAGGTCTGCGCGCAGGCCCTGTACCAGGCCCAGAAGCTCACCGCGCACGACGGCGCGGTGCGCGCGCAGATGGATGCCGCGGCGCGCGAAGAGGAAGACCACCTGGCCTGGTGCGCCGAGCGCCTGCGCGAGCTGGGCTCGCGCCCGAGCCTGCTCAACCCGTTGTGGTACGCCGGCGCCTTCGCCATCGGCTGGATGGCCGGCCGCGCCGGCGACCGCGTCAGCCTGGGCTTTGTCGCCGAGACCGAGCGCCAGGTCGAGCACCACCTGGGCGGGCACCTGGACCGCCTGCCCGAGGCCGACGGCCGCTCGCGCGCCATCCTCGAGCAGATGCGCGACGATGAGATCCGCCACGGCGATGCCGCGCGCGATGCCGGCGGGATCCCGTTGCCCGCCCCGGTGCGGGCGCTGATGCGCGGCGCCTCGCGCGTGATGACCACCGCCGCCTACCGGATCTGAGCCGGCCCTGCCTGCCCCCCGCCGGCCCTGGTTCCGGCGGGGCTGGCGGGCAATTGTTGTATCCTTCCTTCGCGCGACGGGGCAGGTCTTTCCCGTGCCGCCGGCAGTTCCTCCGCAAGTGGTTCTCAGGTGGTTTCTCGGCTTTCCTCCCTAAGATCTTCATTTCATTAAGGATTCACTTTTTCGGTGCGTGAGGTGTGCGCGCTAAGTCATTGTTCTGATTCAAAAAACTCGTTTGCTGCCCTGCAACCAGCCTTGACCCGCCATATCGCTTCCTCTAAAGTGGGAAATAGTGTGAGGAAGTGTATTTTTGTGTGAAATTGGGCCCCGGCCGTGGGATGATGTCGCCATAGTCGGAACAGAAGGGATTCACGCGCATGCTGGCCGACTACCGGCCGGCATGGACCGGGAGCAAGCTTGTTTCAGGGAGCATCGGCACTCTCGCTGGATGCCAAGGGGCGGATGTCCATTCCGTCCCGGCACCGCGAGGCGCTGCAACAGCAGGCCGAGGGCCGGGTGACGCTGACCAAGCACCCGGATGGCTGCCTGTTGCTGTTTCCCCGGCCCGAGTGGGAAACCTTCCGCACGCGCATTGCAGCGCTGCCGATGGATGCGCACTGGTGGAAGCGCATCTTCCTGGGCAACGCCGCCGACGTGGAAATGGACGGCGCGGGCCGGGTGCTGATCGCCCCGGAGCTGCGCAGTGCCGCCATGCTCGACAAAGAAGTCATGCTGCTCGGCATGGGCAGCCATTTCGAAGTGTGGGATGCCGCGACCTACGCCGCCAAGGAACAGCAGGCGATGGCGCAGGGCATGCCCGAAGCATTGAAGAATTTCTCTTTCTGACGAGGTCATGAGTCCAACCGGAACGCCGGCAACCCCCGCCCTGCGCCATCGCACCGTGCTGCTGGACGAGGCCGTCGACGCCTTGGTCTGGCGGCCCGACGGGGTCTACGTCGACGGCACCTTCGGCAGGGGAGGGCACAGCCGGGCGGTGCTGGCCCGGCTGGGGCCAGACGGGGCCCTGGTTGCGTTCGACAAGGACCCAGCAGCAATCGCAGAAGCGGGCACCATCAAGGATGCCCGCTTCTCCATTGAGCACGCGAGCTTTGCGGCCATGGCCGAGCGCCTGTCGGGGCGCGGCCACGTCGCCGGCGTGCTGCTCGACCTGGGGATCAGCTCGCCCCAGATCGACGAGGCGGCGAGGGGGTTTTCCTTTCGTTTCGAGGGCCCGCTGGACATGCGCATGGACACCACGCGCGGCATCACTGCCGCGCAGTGGCTGGCGCAGGCGGATGAGCAGGACATTGCCAGGGTGATACGAGACTATGGGGAAGAACGGTTTGCTGTACAGATTGCAAAGGCGATTGTTGCTCGCCGGAGCGAACCCGGCGATGGCGGACCCATCGCCACTACTGCCGACCTTGCCGCGCTCGTGGCGAAAGCCGTCAAAACACGCGAGAAGGGTCAGGACCCTGCGACCCGCACCTTTCAGGCTCTACGGATTCACGTCAATCAAGAGCTTGAGGACCTCGAAAGAGGGCTGAAGGCGGCGTATGAACTGCTGCAGGTCGGAGGGCGCCTGGTGGTGATCAGCTTCCACTCGCTGGAGGACCGCATCGTCAAGCGGTTCATGGCGGCGCACGCCCGTCCCCAGCAGGATGCCGACCCGGCGCTGCGCCGCGCGCCGCTGCGCGCGGCCGACCTGCCGCAACCGACGCTGCGCCTGCTCGGCCGCTACAAGCCGGGCACTGAAGAGGTGGCCGCCAACCCGCGCGCGCGCTCGGCCGTGATGCGCGTGGCCGAGAAGCTGGCCCCTGCCGCGACCCCTGCGGGCGGAGGCGCACGCGCATGAACCGCCTGACCTTCTTCCTGCTCGCCGCGCTGATCCTGTGCGCGCTGTCGCTGGTGAGCGCGCAGCACCAGGCGCGCACGCTGTTCGTCGCGCTGGAGCGGGCCCAGGCTGAAGAGAAGCAGCTCGATATCGACTGGTCGCGCCTGCAGTACCAGCAGAGCGCGCTGGGCAAGAGCGCGCGCATCGCCGACGCGGCGCGCGCGCAGCTGAAGATGGCGCCGGTCAACCCCGGCAAGACCCAGTACCTGTCCGGCATCGTGCTGCCGCCGCCTGCCGAGGCGGCGTCGGCCAGTGCCGCGGAGGCGCGCCGATGAGCATGGCCCGTCCCAACCCGCCCCGCCGTGACCGCAACGGCACCGCCTCGCGCCCACGCAGCGGCCAGTTCTCGGCCAGCCCGGTGCTGGGCCTGCGCCTGCCGATGTGGCGCTCCAAGCTGGTGGTGTTCCTGATGTTCGCCGCCTTCGGCGCGCTGGCCCTGCGCGCGGCCTGGATCCAGGGCCCCGGCAACCAGTTCTACGAGGCCGAGGGCAAGAAGCGCTTCCAGCGCACGCTGGAGCTGCCGGCCACGCGCGGCAAGATCCTGGACCGCAACGGCCTGGTGCTGGCCACCAGCCTGCCGGTCAAGGCCGTCTGGGCGGTGCCCGAGGACGTGCCCAACCAGGTCGAGGCCGCCAAGATCCGCCAGCTGGCGAAGTTGCTCGGCATGTCCGAGAAAGACCTGGGCAAGAAGCTGTCCGAGGACAAGGGCTTCGTCTACCTGAAGCGCCAGGTGCTGCCTGACGTCGCCGACAAGATCGCCGCGCTGAAGATCGAGGGCATCCACCAGACCCGCGAATACAAGCGCTTCTACCCGGAAGGCGAGGCGATGGCCCACATCGTCGGCTTCACCAACGTGGAAGACCGCGGCCAGGAAGGCGTGGAGCTGGCGCGCGAGCCAGGCCTGGCCGGCCGGGCCGGCGCGCGCCAGGTGATCAAGGACCGCCTGGGCCGCGTGGTCGAGGACGTCGGCGTGCTGAAGACCCCGCGCGACGGCGAGGACATCCAGCTGTCGATCGACGCCAAGATCCAGTACCTGGCCTACAACGAGCTCAAGGCCGTGGTCGAAAAGCACAAGGCCAAGGCCGCCAGCGCGGTGGTGCTCGACGCCCAGACCGGCGAAGTGCTGGCGCTGGCCAACTGGCCCACCTACAACCCCAACGACCGTACCCGGCTGTCCGGCGAGCAGCTGCGCAACCGTGTGCTGACCGACACCTTCGAGCCCGGCTCGATGATGAAGCCGATCACGGTCGGCCTGGCGCTGCAGCTCAAGCGCGTGACGCCGTCCACGGTGATCACCACCACCGGCAAGTACAACTTCGAAGGCGCCACCATCAGCGATACCCACAACTACGGGGCGCTGACGGTGAGCGGCGTGATCCAGAAGTCGAGCAACATCGGCACGACCAAGATCGCGATGATGATGAAGCCGCAGGAGATGTGGGACATGTACACCAGCATCGGCCTCGGCCAGGCGCCCAAGATCGGCTTCCCCGGCGCCGTGGCCGGCCGCGTGCGCCCGTTCAAGAGCTGGCGCCCGATCGAGCAGGCCACCATGTCATACGGCTACGGCCTGTCGGTGTCGCTGTTCCAGATGGCGCATGCCTACACCATCTTCGCGCATGACGGCGAGCTGATCCCGGTGTCGATGTTCCGCACCAGCGGCCCCGCCACCGGCGAGCGCATCCTGTCGCCCCAGGTGGCGCGCGACGTGCGCGCCATGATGGAGACCGTGACCGCGCCCGGCGGCACCGCCCCCGAGGCGCAGGTGATGGGCTACCGCGTCGGCGGCAAGACCGGTACCGCCTACAAGCATGAAGGCCGCGGCTACAACCGCAGCAAGTACCGCGCCTCGTTCATCGGCCTGGCGCCGATGTCGAATCCGCGCATCATCGTGGCCGTCAGCGTGGACGAACCCACCGCGGGCAGCCACTACGGCGGCCTGGTGGCCGGCCCGGCGTTCGCGGCCATCACCGGCGGCACGCTGCGCGCACTGAATGTGCAGCCCGACTCGCCGATCCGCCAGCTGGTGGTCAGCGACAAGGTGCAGGAGAGCGAACCGTGGAGCTCGACCCAATGACGGCCAAGCCACTGCTCCCGCTCGAGGTCACCGCCCAGGCCAGCAACGCGCTGGCCTGGCTGCGTACCAACGTGGCCGCCGCCGCGCAGTTGACCGGAGATACCCGGCGCCTGGCGCGTGGCGATGTGTTCTTCGCCTACGTGCTCGGCAACGCGCGCCTGGCCACCGATGGCCGGCCCTATATCGCCCAGGCGATCGCCGCCGGCGCGGGGGCCATCGTCTATGAGGCCGACGGCTTCGACTGGCCCTTCGGCGACGTCGTGCCGCATCTCGCGGTGAGCCGCCTGCACCAGCTGGCTGGCCCGATCGCCGCCGGCTGGCATGGCAACCCGGTGCGCGGCCTGGCCGTGACCGGCATCACCGGCACCAACGGCAAGACCTCGTGCAGCCAGTGGCTGGCACGGGTGCTGCAGGCCGCCGGCACGCCCTGCGCGACCATCGGCACGCTGGGCTCCGGCTTCCCGGGCGCGCTGCAGGCTACCGGCTTCACCACGCCCGACGCGGTGCAGCTGCAGGCCAGCCTGGCGTCCCTGCACGACGCCGGCGCGCGCGCAGTGGCGATGGAGGTGTCCTCGCACGGCCTGGAGCAGGAGCGCGTGGCCGGCACGCATTTCTCGGTGGCGGTGCTGACTAACCTGACCCAGGACCACCTCGACTACCACGGCTCGATGGCCGAGTACGAGGCCGCCAAGGTGAGCCTGTTTCGCTGGGACGGCCTGCGCGCAGCGGTGGTCAACCGCGACGACGCCATGGGCCAGCGCCTGCTGGCGGCGGACGCCGCCGCCATCGGCGCGCCGCACGTGATCGAATACGGCATCGACGGCCCCGGCGCGGCCACGGTGCGCCGCCCGCGCGGCGAGTGGCTGCGCGCCACCAAGGTGCGCGCCACGCCCACCGGCACCGCCTTCCATATCGACGGCAGCTTCGGCAGCGCCGAGATGGCCACGCCGATGATCGGCGCCTTCAACGTCAGCAACCTGCTGGCGGTGCTGGGTGCGGCGCTCGCCAACGGCGTGGCGTGGGACGCGGCCATCGCCGCGCTGCGCGCGCTGACGCCGGTCGAAGGGCGCATGGAGTTGTTCGGTGCCGCCGGCGGCCCGGATGCGCCGCTGGCCGTGGTCGACTACGCCCATACCCCGGACGCGCTGGCACAGACGCTGGCCGCGCTGCGCCCGGTGGCGCAGGCGCGCAACGGCCGCCTGTGGTGCGTGTTCGGCTGCGGTGGCGACCGCGACCCGATCAAGCGCCCGCTGATGGGCGCGGTGGCCGAGCGCGAGGCCGACGAGGTCATCCTGACCAGCGACAACCCGCGCAGCGAAGACCCACAGGACATCCTGGACGCCATTGCCGACGGCATGGCCGAGCGCGCGCGCGCGCGCCAGATCGAAGACCGCGCCGCCGCCATCCTCTATGCCGTCAGGCACGCGGCACCGGCCGACGTGGTGCTGGTGGCGGGCAAGGGCCATGAGGCCACCCAGGAGATCCAGGGGCGCAAGCGCCCGTTCTCCGATCGCGAACATGTACGACTGGCGCTTGCCACCCGTGGAGTATCGGCATGAGCCAGACCCCAATGACCACCTTGCAGCAAGCCGCCGGCTGGATCGCCGGCGCGCGCGTTTGCGGCGACGGCGCCGTGGAGTTTTCGCGCGTGCATAGCGACAGCCGCAGCGTCGAGCCCGGCGACCTGTTCATCGCCCTCAAGGGCGAGCGCTTCGACGCGCATGATTTCATCGCCGACGTGGTGGCGCGCGGCGCTGTCGCCGTGCTGGTCAGCCGCGAGGTCGATGCCGGCGTGCCGGCCATCGTCGCGCCGGACACGCGCCTTGCGCTGGGCGAGCTTGGCGCCGGCTGGCGCCGCCAGTTCACGCTGCCGGCGGTGGCGGTGACCGGCAGCAACGGCAAGACCACGGTCAAGGAAATGATCGCGGCCATCTTCGCCGCGGCGGTAGGCGAGGAGCAGCGCCTGGCCACCGGCGGCAATCTGAACAACGATATCGGCCTGCCGCTGACGGTGCTGCGCCTGCGCGCCACGCACAAGCTGGCGGTGCTGGAGCTCGGCATGAACCATCCGGGCGAGACGGTCTACCTGGCCGGCATCGCCCAGCCCACCGTGGCGGTGATCACCAACGCGCAGCGCGAGCACCAGGAGTTCATGGTCAGTGTGGAAGCCGTCGCCCACGAGCACGCTGCCGCGATTGCGGCGCTGCCTGCCAACGGCGTGGCGGTGTACCCGCTCGACGCGGAAAGCGGCGGCGCCTACGCGCCGGTGTGGCGCAATGCCGCGGGCGCGCGCCGCGCGCTGTCGTTCGGCACCTCGCAGCGCGCCGATGTGCACGCCACCGTGACGCTGGTCGACGGCGCACAGGTGATGCAGGTACGCGCGCCTGGCCATGCCTTCGACGTGCGCCTGGCGCTGCTGGGTGAGCACAACGTGCGCAACGCGCTGGCGGCCATCGCCTGCGCGCTGGCCGCGGGGGTGCACGTGCCGGCGATCCAGCGGGGCCTGGCCGGGTTCCAGGCGGTCAAGGGCCGGCTGCAGGTCAAGTACACGCCGGGTGGGACGGTAGTCATCGACGACACATACAACGCCAACCCCGACTCCATGCGCGCCGCCATCGACGTGCTGGCCGGCTTTGCCGCGCCGCGTGTGCTGGTGCTGGGCGACATGGGCGAAGTGGGCGACCAGGGCCCCGCATTCCACCAAGAGATCGGTGCCTACGCCAAGGCGCGCGGCATTGGCACGCTGTGGGCGACCGGTGAACTGGCCGTGCATGCGGTGCAGGCATTCGGCGCGGGTGGCCGGCATTTCGGCACCGCGGAAGCCCTGGCAAAGGCGCTGGAGGAAGACAGCAGGGGCATGGTGGCGCAAGTGGGCGCCGTGCTGGTGAAGGGATCGCGCTTCATGCGCATGGAACGGATGGTCGCGGCGCTGGTCGCAGACACTTCCGCACATTAAATAAGACAACACGATGTTATTGGCTCTGGCCCAGTGGCTGCAAAACGACTACAGCTTCCTCCGGGTCGTCAACTATCTGACTTTCCGCGCGGTGATGGCCAACCTCACCGCGCTTCTGATCGGGCTGGCGTTCGGTCCGTGGGTGATCCGCAAGCTGACCGAGCTGAAGGTCGGCCAGGCGGTGCGCACCATCGGCCCGCAGACCCACCTGGTCAAGGCCGGCACGCCGACCATGGGCGGCGTGCTGGTGCTGGTCTCGATCGCGGTGTCGACGCTGCTGTGGTGCGACTGGGGCAACCGTTTTATCTGGGTGGTGATGCTGGTCACCTTCGGCTACGGCGCGATCGGCTGGGTCGACGACTACCGCAAGGTGGTGTATCGCGACCCGCGCGGCATGTCGAGCCGCGAGAAATTTTTCTGGCAGACGCTGATCGGCCTTGTGGCCGCGGTCTACCTGGCGTTTTCGGTATCGGAAAGCAGCAACGTGCGGGTGTGGGAGCTGTTCCTGAACTGGGTCGAGGGCGGGCTGTCGCTGGACATGCCGTACAAGTCCAACCTGATCGTGCCCTTCTTCAAGGAGATCAGCTACCCGCTGGGCGTGGCCGGCTTCATCGTGCTGACCTACCTGGTGATCGTGGGCTCGAGCAACGCCGTCAACCTGACCGACGGCCTGGACGGGCTGGTAATCATGCCGGTGGTGCTGGTTGGCGGCGGGCTGGGCGTGTTTGCGTACGTGATGGGCAACTCGGTCTACAGCAAGTACCTGCTGTTCCCGCATATCCCGGGCGCGGGCGAACTGCTGATCTTCTGCTCGGCATTGGCCGGCGCGGGGCTGGCCTTCCTCTGGTTCAACGCGCACCCGGCGCAGGTTTTCATGGGCGACGTGGGCGCGCTGGCGCTGGGCGGCGCGCTCGGCACGGTGGCGGTGATCGTGCGCCAGGAGATCGTGCTGTTCGTAATGGGCGGTATCTTCGTGGTGGAAACACTGTCGGTGATGGCGCAGGTGACGTGGTTCAAGATCACCAAGCGCCGCTATGGCGAAGGCAGGCGGCTATTCCGGATGGCGCCGCTGCACCACCATTTCGAGCTGGGCGGCTGGAAGGAAACCCAGGTCACGGTGCGCTTCTGGATCATCACCATGCTGCTGGTGCTGATCGGGTTGTCGACGCTGAAGTTGCGTTAATGGTTGCGCGGGTCAGGGACTGACGGCGCTTTCTATATAGATACAGGAAAACAAAGGCAGGAAATCGAAGTGTTTGGCGAGCTGCAAAAACCTCATGTGCTGGTACTGGGCCTTGGTGAGTCGGGCCTGGCCATGGCGCGCTGGTGTGGCCTGAACGGCTGCGCGGTGCGCGTGGCAGACACGCGCGAGGCGCCCGCCAACCTTGTCTTCCTGCAGGCCGAGCTGACTTCGGCCGAATTCGTCGGCGGCCCGTTCGCCGACAGCCTGCTCGACGGCATCGGCCTGGTGGCGATCAGCCCGGGCCTGTCGCCGCTGGAAGCCGCCACTGGCGCGCTGCTGGCCGCGGCGCAGGCGCGCGGCATCCCGGTGTGGGGCGAGATCGAGCTGTTCGTGCGCGCGCTGCGCCACCTGGAAGCCGAGTCCGGCTACGTGCCGAAGATCCTGGCGATCACCGGCACCAACGGCAAGACCACCACCACCGCGCTGACCGGCCGGCTGGTGGAGCGCGCCGGCAAGAGCGTGGCAGTGGCGGGCAATATCAGCCCGTCGGCGCTGGACAAGCTGTCGGCCTGCATCGCCTCGGCATCGCTGCCGGAGGTGTGGGTGCTTGAGCTGTCCAGCTTCCAGCTGGAAACCACGCACACGCTGGCGCCCGCCGCGGCGACTGTGCTCAACGTCACCCAGGACCACCTGGACTGGCATGGCTCGATGGAAGCCTATGCCGCGTCCAAGGCGCGCATCTTCGGGCCGGCCGGCAGCGAATGCGTGCAGGTGCTCAACCGCAACGACCGCCTGACCATGGACATGGCGCGGCCCGGGAGCACGCCGCTGACCTTCGGCACCGACCTGCCGGAAACGCCGGGCAGCTTCGGCATCCTGCGCGAGGGCGGCATGCCCTGGCTGGTGCTGGCCGAACCGGATCCGGAAGCGGAAGGGGAGGGCAAGCCGCGCCGCCGCAAGGCCGCCGAGGTGGTCCAGGAAGCCGTGCCGGTGCGCCACAAGCGCCTGATGCCGGCCGACGCGCTGCATATCCGCGGCATGCACAACGCCACCAATGCGATGGCCGCGCTGGCGCTGTGCCGCGCCATCGACCTGCCGATGAACGCACTGCTGCACGGCCTGCGCGAATACCGCGGCGAGCCGCACCGCGTGGAGTGGGTCGCGACCATCGACGATGTCGAGTATTTCGACGACAGCAAGGGCACCAACGTGGGCGCCACCGTGGCTGCGCTGTCTGGGCTGGACAAGCGCGTGGTGCTGATCGCCGGCGGCGAAGGCAAGGGCCAGGATTTCTCGCCGCTGGCCGCGCCGGTGGCGCAGTACGCGCGCGCGGTGGTGCTGATCGGCCGTGCCGCGGGTGAACTGCGCGATGCATTGCAGGGCAGCGGTGCCAGCCTGGTCGACGCCGGCACGCTGGAAGAGGCCGTGACCAAGGCTGCCCGACTGGCCGAGAACGGCGATGTGGTGCTGCTGTCGCCGGCGTGCGCCAGCCTCGACATGTTCCGCAACTACGTGCATCGCGCCGAGGTGTTCCGCGGCGCGGTGGAAGAACTGGCGCTGTCCCGGGGGATCCTGCCATGAGCGAAGCACAGGTCAAGCGCAGCGGCTTTATCGGCGCCACCATCGGCAATGCCTGGGGTGGCCTGCGCGACGCCGTGTCGGGCGTCAAGCCGACCCGCTCGCGCATGATGGAGTACGACCAGCCCATGCTGTGGGTGTCGATCGTGCTGCTCGCGCTCGGCCTGGTGATGGTCTATTCGGCCTCGATCGCGCTGCCGGACTCGCCGCGCTACGCCAACTACCGCGAGAGCCACTTCCTGATGCGCCATGCGTTCGCGCTTGGGATCGGGCTGTCGGTCGGGCTGGCGTCGTTCCAGGTCCCGGTCAAGGTGTGGGACCGCTATGCGCCCAAGCTCTTTATCTTCGCGCTGATCCTGCTGGTGATCGTGCTGGTGCCGTTCGTCGGCAAGGGCGTGAACGGCGCGCGGCGCTGGATTCCGCTGGGGGTGATGAACTTCCAGCCGTCCGAGCTGATGAAGCTGGCGGTGGTGCTGTACGCGGCCAACTACACCGTGCGCAAGCAGGAGTGGATGCAGACCGTGTCCAAGGGCTTTTTGCCGATGGGCGTGGCGGTGGTGGTGGTGGGCATGCTGCTGCTGCTCGAGCCCGACATGGGCGCGTTCCTGGTGATCGCCGCGGTGGCGATGGGCATCCTGTTCCTGGGCGGCATCAACGGCAAGCTGTTCGCCGGGCTGGTGGGCGTGGCAATAGGCGCGTTCGCGCTGCTGATCACGGCTTCGCCCTGGCGGCGCGAGCGGATCTTCGCCTACCTGAACCCGTGGGAAGAGAGCAACGCACTGGGCAAGGCCTACCAGCTCACGCACTCGCTGATCGCCTTCGGCCGCGGCGAATGGACCGGGGTGGGGCTGGGCGGCAGCATCGAGAAGCTGCACTACCTGCCCGAGGCCCATACCGACTTCATCCTCGCGGTGATCGGCGAGGAATTTGGCTTTGTCGGCGTGCTGGTGGTGATCGTGCTGTTCTACTGGCTGGTGCGGCGCGCCTTCAATATCGGCCGCACCGCGCTGCAGCTGGACCGCACCTTTGCCGGCCTGGTGGCCAAAGGCATCGGCGTGTGGATCGGCTGGCAGACCTTTATCAATATGGGCGTGAACCTGGGCCTGCTGCCGACCAAGGGGCTGACGCTGCCGCTGGTGAGCTATGGCGGCTCGGGGATCTTGATGAACTGCGTGGCGCTGGCGATCCTGCTGCGCATTGATTATGAAAATCGAGTATTGATGCGCGGAGGGAAGGTATGACCGGACCGCGCACCTTGCTCGTGATGGCCGGCGGCACCGGGGGACATGTGTTCCCGGGGCTGGCGGTCGCGCAGGCGCTGCGTGAGCAGGGCTGGAAAGTGGTCTGGCTGGGCAACCGCACCGGCATGGAGGCCACGCTGGTGCCCAAGCACGACATCCCGATGGAGTTCATCCAGTTCGGCGGGCTGCGCGGCAAGGGCCTGGTGACCAAGTTCCTGCTGCCGCTGAACCTGCTGCGCGCGTTCTGGCAGAGCATAGCCGCGCTGCGCCGGGTGCGCCCGAGCGTGGTGCTGGGCATGGGCGGCTATATCACCTTCCCGGCCGGCATGATGGCGTCGCTGCTGGGGCGCCCGCTGGTGCTGCACGAGCAGAACTCGATCGCCGGACTGGCCAACAAGGTGCTGGCCAAGGTGGCCGACCGCGTGCTGTGCGCGTTCCCGGACACGCTGCCCGGCGGCGAATGGACCGGCAACCCGGTGCGCGAGGAACTGGCGCACCTGGATGCGCCCGAAGCGCGCTATGACCAGCGCAGCGGCCCGCTGCGCATCCTGGTGGTGGGCGGCAGCCTGGGCGCCGCGGCACTGAACGAGGTGGTGCCCAAGGCCATCGCGCGGCTGCCCGAGGGCGAGCGCCCGGTGGTCACGCATCAGGCGGGCGCGAAGCAGATCGACACGCTGCGCACCAACTACGCGGCCGCGCAGGTGCCCGCGCAGACCCTGCCGTTTATCGACGACATGGCGCGCGCTTACGCCGATGCGGACCTGGTGATCTGCCGCGCCGGCGCGATGACGGTGTCGGAAGTGGCGGCCGCAGGCGTGGCGGCGATGTTCGTGCCGTTCCCGCATGCGGTGGACGACCACCAGACCACCAACGCGGAATTTTTGTCGAAGCAGGGAGCGGCCCTGCTGGTGCAGCAGAAAGACCTGACGGCCGAGGGGCTGGCGCAAACCATCGCCAGCCTGACCCGGCCGCAGCTGAAAGACATGGCGCGCCTGGCGCGCGGACTGGCCAAACCTGAGGCAACCCGGCGCGTCGCCGAGATCTGCAGTCAGCTGGCCAGGGACTGAAGCCTATATAAGCAGCAATCGAATGAAGCATATCGTCAAGAACATCCACTTCGTGGGCATCGGCGGCGCCGGCATGAGCGGCATCGCCGAGGTTCTGCTGAACCTGGGATACAAGGTCTCGGGCTCGGACGTGGGCAACAATGCCGCCACGCGGCGCCTGGCTTCGCTGGGCGCCACGGTCATGCACGGGCATGACGCGGCCAACGTGACCGGCGCCAACGCGGTGGTGGTGTCGACCGCCGTCAGCGGCGACAACCCCGAAGTGCTGGCCGCCCGCAGCAAGCGCATCCCGGTGGTGCCGCGCGCGGTGATGCTGGCCGAACTGATGCGCCTGAAGCAGGGCGTGGCCATTGCCGGCACGCACGGCAAGACCACCACCACCAGCCTGGTGGCCTCGGTGCTGGCCGAAGGCGGGCTGGACCCGACCTTCGTCATCGGCGGCCGCCTGAATTCGGCCGGCGCCAACGCGCGCCTGGGCACCGGCGACTTCATCGTGGCCGAGGCCGACGAGTCGGACGCATCGTTCCTGAACCTGTTCCCGGTGATCGAGGTCATTACCAATATCGATGCCGATCACATGGACACCTACGGGCATGACTTTGCCCGGCTTAAGCAGGCGTTCATCGAATTCACCCAGCGGCTGCCGTTCTACGGCATCGCGGTGCTGTGCGTGGATGACCCCAACGTGCGCGAGATCCTGCCGTTCGTGTCCAAGCCGGTGGTGCGCTACGGCTTTGCCGAGGATGCCCAGATCCGCGCCGTGGACGCGCGCGCGGTCGACGGCCAGATGCACTTCACCGTGCTGCGCCAGCTCGACGGCCATGCCGAGCCGCCGCTGGAGATCGTGCTGAACCTGCCCGGCCTGCACAACGTGCAGAACGCGCTGGCGGCGATCGCCATCGCCACCGAGCTGGAGGTGCCCGATACCGCCATCGTCAAGGCACTGCGCGAGTTCCACGGTGTGGGCCGCCGCTTCCAGCGCTACGGCGAGGTGGCCACGCCCGATGGCGCCGGCACCTTCACCCTGGTGGACGACTACGGCCACCACCCGGTGGAGATGGCGGCCACGCTGGCCGCCGCGCGCGGCGCGTTCCCGGGGCGCCGCCTGGTGCTGGCGTTCCAGCCGCACCGCTTTACCCGTACGCGGGATTGCTTTGAGGACTTCGTCAAAGTGCTGGGCACCGTCGATGCCCTGCTGCTGGCCGAGGTCTACGCCGCCGGCGAAGCCCCGATCGTGGCCGCCGACGGCCGTGCGCTGACCCGCGCGCTGCGCGTGGCCGGCAAGGTCGAACCTGTTTTCGTGGAGCAGATGGAAGAAATGCCGCAGGCCATCCTGGATGCCGTCCGGCCGGGCGATGTGGTCGTGACGATGGGCGCGGGCTCGATCGGGGCCGTGCCGGGGCAGCTGGTGTCGCACCAGCAATCGACGCAATCAACGCAGGGAGGCCAGGCATGAGCTTCGTCGCCCATCCCAATATCGATCCCAAGTCGCTGGGCAAGGTCGGCGTGCTGCTGGGTGGACGCTCGGCCGAACGCGAGATCTCGCTGATGTCGGGCAACGGCGTGCTGGCCGCGCTGCAGTCGCGCGGCGTGGACGCGCACGGCTTCGACCCGGGCCTGCAGAGCGTGGCCGAGCTGGCCGCTGCCGGCTTTGACCGCGTCTTTATCGCGCTGCATGGCCGCTATGGCGAGGATGGCACGATCCAGGGCCTGCTCGAGCAGCTGGGCGTGCCGTACACCGGCAGCGGCGTGCTGGCATCAGCCATGGCCATGGACAAGCAGGCCACCAAGCGCTTGTGGATGACCTATGACCTGGCCACGCCGCGCTTTGCCATGCTGCATGCGGACACTGATTTTGATGCCGTGGCGGCCGACCTGGGCCTGCCGCTGATCGTCAAGCCGGCGCGCGAGGGTTCGTCGATCGGCCTGACCAAGGTCACTGCCGCCGACCAGATGCGCGCGGCCTTCGACAAGGCCGCGGCGCTGGACAACGACGTCATTGCCGAGACCTTTATCGACGGCGCCGAGCTGACCTGCCCGATCGTGGGCGAGGGCGACAGCGCCGAAGCGCTGCCGGTGATCCGCATCGTCGCGCCCGAAGCCAACTACGACTATCAAAATAAGTACTTTACTGACGATACCCAATACTTGTGCCCGTCGGGCCTGGACCCAGAAGTCGAACGCGAGGTCCGGGCACTGGCGGTGCAGTCCTACCGCGTGCTGGGCTGCCGCGGCTGGGCGCGCGCCGACCTGATGCTGCGCGCCGACGGCAAGCCTTTCCTGCTCGAGATGAATACCTCGCCCGGCATGACCGGCCATTCGCTGGTGCCGATGGCGGCGCGCGCGGTTGGCATCAGCTACGAGGACTTCGTGATGCAGGTGGTGGCCGCGGCCACGCTGGACCTGCATCCCAACGAGCATTGGAAACCCGAATAACGCAACCGAACAGGACCGTACCGGACCATGTGGCATAACGCACGCCTGCTCAACCTGATCGCCTCCGCGCTGTACGCGCTGGTGGTGCTGATGGCGCTCGCGGCAGGCCTGCTGTGGCTGGCGCAGCGGCCGGTGTTCGCCATCACCCATGTGGAGATCGGCCCGCTGGACGGCGGCGCCCTGCGCCACGTGAACGCGCCCAGCGTGCGTGCCAGCGCGCTGGGCAAGCTGACCGGCAATTTCTTCACGCTGGACCTGAACGCGGCCCGGCAGGCGTTCGAGTCGGTGCCCTGGGTGCGGCGCGCCAGCGTGCGGCGCGAGTGGCCCAACGGCCTGGCGGTCGAGGTCGAGGAACACGAGGCGCTGGGCACCTGGGGTACGCCCGACAGCGGGCGCCTGATCAATACCTATGGCGAGGTTTTTGTTGCCAACACCGCCGAGGCGGAAGAAGACGCACAGCTGCTGGCGCTGGACGGGCCGCCGGACAGCGAGGGCGATGTGATCGAGAAGCTCGAGGTCATGCGCCAGTGGTTCAAGCCGCTCAAGGCCGAGCCGCTGGCGGTGGCCCTGTCTGGCCGCTATGCCTGGCGCGCGAAGCTGTCCAACGGCATGGAGGTCGAACTGGGCCGCGAGCAGAACGATGAGGATCGCGTGGCGATGGACCAGCGGGTCCGGCGCTTCGTCGCGGCCTGGCCGCAGGTCACCCAGCAATGGGGCAGCCAGATCGAGTATGCCGACTTGCGCTATCCCAACGGCTTTGCCATCCGCGCTGCCAATGCCCGCTTCCTGACCGAGGCGCAGATCGCAGCGGCGGTCAGGGCGGAGAAGGCGGAGAAGGCGGCGAAAGCAGCGAAGGCGGCCAAGCCGGCGCCGGCGGCAGCAGCGGTTTCAGGTACTTCCAACAACAATCCGACGCGACTGAAGAGCAAGAACGCGGAGAAAACCCGATGAGCAAGGAATACAAGGACCTGTTGGTCGGTCTGGATATCGGCACCTCGAAGGTGGCGGCGGTGGTCGCAGAACTGCGCCCCGACGGCAGCTACGAGGTGATCGGGATGGGCCAGTCAGAGTCCAAGGGTCTGAAGAAAGGGGTCGTGGTCAATATCGAGGCCACCGTGCAGTCGATCCAGAAGGCGCTGGAAGAGGCCGAGCTGATGGCCGACTGCAAGATTTCGGAGGTCTTCACCGGCATTGCCGGCAGCCACATCCGCAGCTTCAACTCCAGCGGCATGGTGGCGATCAAGGACAAGGAGGTCACGCAGACCGATGTGGCGCGCGTGATCGAGACCGCCAAGGCGGTCAATATCCCGACCGACCAGCAGATCCTGCACATCCTGACGCAGGAATTCATCATCGACGGCCAGGAGGACGTGCGCGAGCCCATCGGCATGAGCGGCATCCGCCTGGAAGTGAAGGTGCATATCGTCACCGGCGCGGTCAGCGCCGCGCAGAACATCGTCAAGTGCGTGCGCCGCTGCGGCCTGGAAGTGCACGACCTGATCCTGCAGCCGCTGGCCTCCAGCCTGGCGGTGCTGACCGAGGACGAGAAGGAACTGGGCGTGGTGCTGGTCGACATTGGCGGCGGCACCACCGACATCGCCATCTTCAGCGAAGGCGCGATCCGCCATACGGCCGTGATCCCCATCGCCGGCGACCAGATCACCAACGACATCGCCATGGCGTTGCGCACGCCGACGCCCGATGCCGAGGACATCAAGATCCAGTACGGCATCGCCAAGCAGGCGATCGCCGACCCGGACGACATGATCGAGGTGCCCGGCGTGGGCGACCGCGGCACGCGCACGCTCAGCCGCCAGGCACTGGCCGCGGTGATCGAGCCGCGTATCGAAGAGCTGTACTCGCTGGTGCACCAGGTGGTGCGCGAGTCGGGCTATGAAGAACTGTTGTCGTCCGGCGTGGTCATCACCGGTGGTACCGCGATGATGCCGGGCATGGTCGAGCTGGGCGAGGACATCTTCCTCAAGCCTGTGCGCGTGGGCGTACCGGAGTATCGCGGCAACCTGCACGAGGTGGTGAAGAGCCCGCGCTACGCGACTGTGATGGGCCTGCTGCTGGAAGGCCGCGTGCAACGCATGCGCGGGCGCAAGGTGGCCGTGCAGAGCGGCTCGGTCAAGCAGGTGTGGACCCGCATGAAGGAATGGTTTGTCGGCAATTTCTGATCAATGCGGAAATTGACGCGCTGACGATGCAACGGCGCACGGGCAGGGCGGTCTACCGGACAGGCCTGCGTGCCATGGAAGTTTTCTGGTTTTCTTTTTATTGGTTTCTTGTTCAGAAACCAGGGGTTGCGGCGGGGAGGCTGCATCGTCTGGGGACTGATTCTTCTCGGAGGCAGTGATGGACTTTGACATGATCGAAACGGAAGTGATGGACGGCACCATCATCAAGGTGGTCGGCGTGGGCGGCGCGGGCGGCAATGCCGTGCAGCACATGATCAGCCGCGGCGTCCAAGGCGTCGAATTCATCTGCATGAATACCGACGCCCAGGCGCTCAAGCGTTCCACCGCTTCGCGCGTGCTTCAACTCGGCAATACGGGCCTGGGCGCCGGTGCCAAGCCGGAAGTCGGTCGCGGTTGCGCCGATCAGGCCCGCGAGCAGATTGCCGACGCGCTGCGCGGCGCGCACATGGTCTTCATCACTGCCGGCATGGGCGGCGGCACCGGCACGGGCGCCGCGCCGATCGTCGCGCAAGTGGCCAAGGAGATGGGCATCCTGACCGTGGGCGTGGTCAGCAAGCCGTTCGACTTCGAAGGCGCGCGCCGCGCCAAGGTGGCCGAACACGGTTCCAGCGAGCTGGAATCGAGCGTCGACTCGCTGATCGTGGTGCTCAACGAGAAGCTGTTCGAAGTGATGGGCGACGACGCCGAGATGGACAAGTGCTTCCAGTGCGCCGACGACGTGCTGCACAACGCGGTGGCCGGCATTGCCGAGATCATCAACGTTGACGGCCTGGTGAACGTCGACTTCGAAGACGTGAAGACGGTGATGGGCGAGCAGGGCAAGGCCATGATGGGGACGGCCACCGTGTCGGGCGTGGACCGCGCCCGCCTGGCGGCCGAGCAGGCCGTTGCCAGCCCGCTGCTGGAAGGCGTTGACCTGTCCGGCGCGCGCGGCGTGCTGGTCAACATCACCGCCAGCCGTTCGCTGAAGCTGTCGGAAACCAAGGAAGTCATGAACACCATCCGCAGCTACGCCGCGGAAGATGCGACCGTGATCTTCGGTACGGTGTACGACGACTCGATGAGCGATGCGCTGCGCGTGACGGTGGTGGCCACGGGCCTGGGCCGCTCGGCCAAGAAGCAACAGCCGATGACCCTGCTCAAGACCGGCACGGACAACATGCCGGTGCAGATGATGGCCAACATGACCGCCGCCGCGGCCACGCACAGCTCGCCGGACTACAGCAACCTGGATACGCCGGCAGTGTGGCGCAGCTCGCGTGAGTCGGCGTCGGCCCACGTGGCGGCGCTGCAGGAAAAGGGTGTGGATACGTACGACATCCCGGCCTTCCTGCGCAAGCAGGCAGACTGAGCCCTGCCTGGCGCGGCATCGGTGCCTCCACCGGCCGCCTGACGGAACGCGTCGCCTTGTCGCGATGCACGTGCGCTCCCCATCCGCGCGTGCCTTGCATGGATTGACGTGAACCGCCGGGCTGCTGGCGGCGCCGCGCCTGCGCCGGACTGGGCTTCACCCGCATCCCGTTGCCGGGACGGGCGTGCCGCTGGCCGCCTCCCCGGACTGGTTTCCCGCCTTCCCGGTCGGGATGTATCAGCGTCCGCGCGGCGCACCCAAGAGGTGCGCCGCGCGGACGTCTTTGTAGCAAGGTGTATCGGATCCGCGCCGGATGTCACCGGATGTGACCCGGCTTTGGCAATGCGGGCAAGGCGCCTATGATCTTGAGATTGCCCGTCTGCCTGAGTGCGGGCGTCTGCGCCCCGGCATCCGGACTATTCTTCAGAAAACCCAGGAGGACCACGACCCATGATCACTGTCGGTTCCCGCGTCCCCGACGCCACGCTGCAGGAATTCTTCGAAACCGAAGGCAACGGCTGTGCGCTCGGCCCCAATGCCTTCAAGGTGGCGGACCTGGTCCGCGGCCGCAAGATCGTGGTGTTCGGCCTGCCCGGCGCTTTCACGCCGACCTGCTCGGCCAAGCATGTGCCGGGCTTTGTGCAGCACGCCGCGGCGCTGCGCGAGGCCGGCATCGACGAGGTCTGGTGCGTGTCGGTCAACGACGCCTTCGTGATGGGCGCCTGGGGCCGTGAGCAGCAGACTGGCGGCACGGTGCGCATGATGGCCGACGGCAGCGCCGAGTGGACCCGCGCGTTGGGCCTGGACCAGGACCTGGGCGCGCGCGGCATGGGCGTGCGCTCCAAGCGCTACGCGATGGTGATCGACGACGGCGTCGTCACCCGGCTCGACGTCGAGGCACCGGGCGAATTCCGCGTCAGCAGCGCCGAGGCAGTGCTGGCGGCGTTGCGTGGCTGACACAGTCATCCGGGTAGACGTGGCTAATACGCAACTTGTTAAGGCGGTGTTAACAGCCGGAAACAAAACCCGGCTGCAGCGCCCCTGAGGTGGTGGTAAAATCCCTTAATCAGAAAAGCCGCTCGATAGATTTTTATAATAGTTGAGGCTGTCATGCTCAAGCAGCGCACCATCAAATCCCTGGTAAAGACCGTTGGCATCGGCCTGCACTCGGGACGCAAGGTCACGTTGACCCTGCGTCCCGCGCCGGCGGACACCGGCATCGTCTTTACCCGCGTCGACCTGCCCGAGGCCGTCGAGATTCCCGTGGCCGCGTCGGCCATCGGCGACACGCGCCTGGCATCGGTGCTGCAGAAGGATGGCGCGCGCGTTTCGACCGTCGAGCACCTGATGTCGGCCTGTGCGGGCCTGGGCATTGACAACCTCTATGTCGATGTCGACGCCGAGGAAATCCCGATCATGGACGGCAGCGCCGCGTCCTTCGTGTTCCTGCTGCAGTCGGCCGGCATTGAAGAGCAGAACGCGCTGAAGACCTTTATCCGCGTCAAGAAAGCGGTGGAAGTGCGCGAGGGCGACAAGCTGGCGCGGCTGGAGCCGTTCTTCGGCTTCAAGCTGTCGTTCACCATCGACTTCCGCCACCCGGCGGTCGACAAGACCGGTCAGACCTTCTCGATCGACTTTGCCGACACCAGCTACGTGCGCGAGATTGCCCGCGCCCGCACCTTCGGCTTTGCGCACGAGGTGGAAGCCCTGCGCGAGATGGGCCTGGCGCGCGGCGGCAGCCTGGACAACGCGATCGTGCTGGACGAGCACCGCATGCTCAACAATGAAGAGCTGCGCTACGGCGACGAGTTCGTGCGCCACAAGATCCTGGATGCGATCGGCGACCTGTATGTGGTGGGCCATCCGCTGATCGGCGCCTATGTGGCGAACAAGTCGGGCCACGGCCTGAACAACCAGCTGCTGCGCGCGCTGCTGGCCGACCAGGAAGCGTACGAGCTGGTCACCTTCGACCGCGTCGAGGAAGCCCCGGCCGCGTTCCTGCCGCAGGCGCAGCCGGCGTTTGCCTGATCCTGGCGAACTGGCGCCAAAAAAGCCGACCCGAGGGTCGGCTTTTTTGTGTTCGGCACCGGGCTAGCGGTGATGGGCGAGCAGCGTATTGAGCGCGTCGCGCAGCGGCGAATCCGGCAGGCTGCGCGCCAGCTGGTCGAGGTTGGCGAGTCCTGTGGGCGTCATGCGGCCGCCGGTGCGCTGGCGTTGCACGGGCTCCACTTCCCAGTCCGCGTGGCGCGACACCTCCGGCTGCACCCGCACCCGGATCGCGGTGATGTGCGAGCCGCGCTGCTGCAGCCGTGCCAGCAGCGTCGGCACCACCTGGCGCACGCGGGCAGCGGCGGCGCCGTGCGCGGCCAGCAACAGCAGCACCTGGGCGTTCGGGTCGGTGGCGTCACGCTTGACGCCGGCCACGGCCAGGCCGTCGCGCATGCCGGCGGGCAGCAGTGCCAGCACCTCGGCCTCAAGCACCGACAGCTGGCGCGCGGTCTGCATCAGCGTCGAAACCGGGCCGGCCTTGGCCAGCCAGTCGTTGAGCGGCTTGGCGGCGGGGGTCTGCAGGGCGTGATGGGTGAAGCGGCGCATGCATGCATTCTAGCAAGGGGCGCGGGGGCCGCCTTGCCCGACTGCGGATTGAAGCTGCGGCGGCCGCCCCAAACTGTCGCTGACGGGGCGCGCGGGCAATCATGAGCACGACACGCGTGGTCAACATTCGGCAGGCTTGCCCGCCCTTGCGGGATGGGGCCAGGCGCGTTCCGGCCGTGACCCCGGCACATGATAAACTCGGCGTTTTGCGCCAATCTATCCATTCCTCGCCCGGCCGCCGGAGCAGCCCGCATCCCTGGGGTGCCACCCGGTTCCGCGCAGGTGAAAGCAATCGATGATCACCGGCCTTCTCAAGAAAGTCTTCGGCAGCCGCAATGAGCGGCTGATCAAACAATATCGCCGCACGGTGGCGCAGATCAATGCGCTGGAGCCGAAGTTCGAGCAGCTCTCGGACGACGAACTGCGCGGCATGACGGAGACCTTCCGGCAGCGCCACGCCGGCGGCGAATCGCTCGAGGCGCTGCTGCCCGAGGCCTTCGCCGTCTGCCGCGAGGCCAGCAAGCGTGTCATGAAGATGCGCCACTTCGACGTGCAGCTGATCGGCGGCATGGTGCTGAACGACAACAAGATCGCCGAAATGCGCACCGGCGAAGGCAAGACGCTGACCGCGACGCTGGCCGTGTACCTGAATGCCATCACCGGCCAGGGCGTGCACGTGGTCACCGTCAACGACTACCTGGCGCAGCGCGATGCCGAGTGGATGGGCCGGCTGTACAACTTCCTGGGCCTGTCGGTGGGCGTGAACCTGTCGCAGATGCCGCACGATGCCAAGCAGGCGGCGTACAACTCGGACATCACCTACGGCACCAATAACGAGTTCGGCTTCGACTACCTGCGCGACAACATGGTCTACGACCCGTCGCAGCGCGTGCAACGCCCGCTCAACTACGCCATCGTCGATGAAGTGGACTCGATCCTGATCGACGAGGCCCGCACCCCGCTGATCATCTCCGGCCAGGCCGAGAACCAGACCGACCTGTACCAGCGCATGAACGGCATCCCCAAGCTGCTCGAGCGCCAGATCGGTGAAGAGAAGGCCGACGGCACCGGCGTCGAGAAGCCGGGCGACTACTACGTCGACGAGAAGGGCCACCAGGTCTACCTGACCGAAGCCGGCCACGAGAAGGCCGAAGAGATCCTGTCGCAGCAAGGCCTGATCGGCGAGGGCGAGTCGCTCTACGCGCCGCAGAACATCACGCTGATGCACCACCTGTACGCCGCCCTGCGCGCGCACAGCCTGTTCCATCGCGACCAGCACTATGTGGTGCAGAACGACGAAGTCGTGATCGTCGACGAGTTCACCGGCCGCCTGATGACCGGCCGCCGCTGGTCCGACGGCCTGCACCAGGCCGTGGAGGCCAAGGAAGGCGTCACCGTCCAGCAAGAGAACCAGACGCTGGCGACGATCACCTTCCAGAACTACTTCCGCATGTACAACAAGCTGGCCGGCATGACCGGCACGGCTGACACCGAAGCGTATGAGTTCCAGGAGATCTACGGCCTGGAAGTGGTGGTGATCCCGACCAACCGCCCGGCCCAGCGCAAGGACCAGCAGGACCAGATCTACAAGACCGGCAAGGAGCGCTACGACGCCGTGGTGCGCGATATCCGCGACTGCTACGAGCGTGGCCAGCCGGTGCTGGTGGGCACCACCTCGATCGAGACCTCGGAATACCTGTCGGGACTGCTCGATCGCGAGCAACTGCCGCACCAGGTGCTCAATGCCAAGCAGCACGTGCGCGAAGCCGAGATCGTGGCCCAGGCCGGCCGCCCCAAGATGATCACCATTGCCACCAACATGGCCGGCCGCGGTACCGACATCGTGCTGGGCGGCAATGTGGAGAAGCAATCCGGCTTTATCGAGGCGGACCCGAACCTGTCCGACGCCGAGAAGGCCGCGCGCATCAAGCAGCTCGAGGATGAGTGGCATTCGCTGCACGAGCAGGTCAAGGCAGCCGGCGGCCTGCATATCGTCGGCACCGAGCGCCATGAGTCGCGCCGTATCGACAACCAGCTGCGCGGCCGTGCCGGCCGCCAGGGCGACCCGGGTTCGTCGCGCTTCTACCTGTCGCTGGACGACCAGCTGCTGCGCATCTTCGCCGGCGACCGCGTGCGCGCCATCATGGAGCGCCTGAAGATGCCCGAGGGCGAGCCGATCGAAGCCGGCATCGTCACGCGCTCGATCGAATCGGCGCAGCGCAAGGTCGAAGGCCGCAACTTCGACATCCGCAAGCAGCTGCTGCAGTACGACGACGTCGCCAACGACCAGCGCAAGGAAATCTACAAGCTGCGCAACGACGTGCTGGAAGCCCAGGATGTCGGCGACATGGTGACCAACCTGCGCGAGAGCGTGCTGGTTGAGCTGTTCCGCGACCACGTGCCGGCCGACACCATGGAAGAGCAGTGGAACATCGCCGGCCTGGAAACGCGCCTGCGCGAGGACTGGGGCCTGGAAGTGCCGCTGGCGCAGACCATCGAGGGCGCGCAGAGCATCGAGGACGAAGAGCTGCTCAACCTGATCATGAAGGCGGCCGCGGAGCGCTACGACGGCAAGGTCGCGATGGTCGGCCGCGAGTCGTTCGCCGGCTTCGAGCGCTCGGTCATGCTGCAGAGCATCGATACGCACTGGCGCGAGCACCTGGCCGCGCTGGACCACCTGCGCCAGGGCATCCACCTGCGCGGCTATGCGCAGAAGGATCCCAAGCAGGAATACAAGCGCGAGTCGTTCGAGCTGTTCGCGCGCCTGCTGGACCTGATCAAGAACGAAGTCACGCGCGTGACCTTCAACGTGCAGATCCAGTCGCCGGAAGAGCTGGAGCAGGCTTCGGAAGAGATCGAGGAAGGCCTGTCGCACCTGGAGAACATCCAGTACAAGCACGACGAGTTCGCCGAAGGGCGCGAGCCGGTCGAGGAAGCGCCGTCGCCGCGCACCGGTGCGGCCATGGCCGCCGCCGAGCTGGCGCTGGCGGGCATGCCCAAGGTCGGCCGCAATGACCCGTGCCCGTGCGGCTCGGGCAAGAAGTTCAAGCAGTGCCACGGCAGGCTCAGCTGAACTGAGCCCGGCCGGGTACCCGGCATGACGTCGTTCCCGCTGTGTGGGGAGTGACGCGAAAGGAAACGACATGCCCGCCCTTAGCGGGCATGTTCGTCTGATGACAAGCAAGTTGCGAGCAGAAGCCGCAAGCAGATAACGCAAGCAGGAAAGAGGAGTCCACATGCCCGTCAATCTTCCGCTGCCCCAGGCAGAGAACCTGAAATCCGTCGCCGGCGTGGAGCTGGGCTGGGCCGAGGCGGGCATCCGCAAGGCCAACCGCAAGGACGTGCTGGTGGTGCGCGTGGCCGATGGCAGCACCGTGGCCGGCGTCTTCACCAGCAACCGCTTCTGCGCCGCGCCGGTGCAGGTCTGCCGCGAGCACCTGGCCGCTGGCAAGGGCATCCGCGCGCTGGTGGTCAACACCGGCAATGCCAACGCCGGCACCGGCGAACCGGGCCTGGCCAATGCCCGCGCCAGCTGCGACGCGCTGGCAGCGCAACTGGGCATCGCCGCCGAGCAGGTGCTGCCGTTCTCGACCGGCGTGATCCTGGAACCGCTGCCGGTCGACCGCCTGGTGGCCGGCCTGCCCGCCGCCATCGCCAACGCGAAGCCGGACAACTGGCTGGCCGCCGCCGAAGCCATCATGACCACCGACACGCAGCCCAAGGCCGCGTCGCGCACGGTGCAGATCGACGGCAAGACCGTGACGCTGTCGGGCATCAGCAAGGGCGCCGGCATGATCCGCCCGAACATGGCGACCATGCTCGGCTTTATCGCCATGGACGCCGCCGTGGCCCAGCCGGTGCTGCAGGCGCTGGTCTCCTACGCCGCCGACCATTCGTTCAACAGCATCACCATCGACGGCGATACCTCGACCAACGACTCGTTCGTGCTGATCGCCACGGGCAAGTCCGGCGCCGTGGTCGAGCGCGCCGAAGGCCCTGCCTTCGAGGCGCTGCGCGACGCGGTGACCGCGCTGGCGCAGGAACTGGCGCAGATGATCGTGCGCGACGGCGAAGGCGCCACCAAGCTGATGACCATCCGCGTCGAAGGCGGCAAGGACGTCGCCGAGTGCCGCCAGATCGCCTATGCGGTGGCGCACTCGCCGCTGGTCAAGACCGCGTTCTATGCGTCGGACCCCAACCTGGGCCGCATCCTGGCCGCGGTCGGCTACGCCGGCGTGACTGACCTCGACGTCGGCCGCGTCAACCTGTGGCTGGACGATGTCTGGGTGGCCCGCGACGGCGGCCGCAACCCCGACTACCGCGAGGAAGACGGCCAGCGCGTGATGAAGCAGGCCGAGATCACCGTGCGCATCGCGCTCGGCCGCGGCAAGGCCGAAGCGACGGTCTGGACCTGCGACCTGTCGCACGACTACGTGTCGATCAACGCGGATTACCGCTCATAACTGCCAGCAACACGCTGACCCCTACTGCCACACGCCCCTGCCATGTCTGACCTCGCCGCCCGCCTCGACAACTTCCTCGCCCGACTCGAACAATGGCTGCCGCCGCAACTGAGCGACGCCGACTGGCAGGAGGCCGTGGCGTTCCGCTGGCGCAAGCGGCAGAGCCTGTTCGGCAATATCGGCTACCTGCAGCCGGTGCGCCAGCTGCCGCCGATCCACCTGGACGACCTGAAGAACATCGAGCGCCAGAAGGACGCCATCGTCGCCAACACGCGCCAGTTCGTGAGCAAGCTGCCGGCCAACAACGTGCTGCTGACCGGCGCGCGCGGCACCGGCAAGTCGTCGCTGATCAAGGCCTGCCTCAATGCCTTCGTCAGGGACGGGCTGCGGCTGGTCGAGGTGGACAAGGATGACCTGGGCGACCTCGGCGATATCGTCGAGCTGGTTGCGCAGCGCCCCGAGCGCTTCGTGATCTTCTGCGACGACTTGTCGTTCGAAGAAGGCGAGTCGGGCTACAAGTCGCTCAAGTCGGCGCTGGACGGCTCGGTGGCGGCGCAGTCGGACAACGTGCTGATCTACGCCACCTCCAACCGCCGGCACCTGCTGCCGGAGTACATGAAGGACAACGAGACCTACCGTCACACCGACGATGGCGAGATCCATCCCGGCGAAGTGGTGGAAGAGAAGATTTCGCTGTCCGAGCGCTTCGGGCTGTGGCTGTCGTTCTACCCGCCCAAGCAGGACGAATACCTGGCCATCGTCGGCCACTGGCTCAGGCACTTCGGCTGCACCGACGAGGACATCGCCGCGGCGCGCGGCGATGCGCTGGTGTGGGCGCTGGAGCGCGGCTCGCGCTCGGGCCGCGTGGCGTGGCAGTTTGCGCGCGACTGGGGCGGCAAGCATGGCAAGCCTTATATCGCCGACGTGGACGGCGACGCCAAGGCATGAGCGCATCCATGCAAAGCCCCGCAGACACGGCCGGCAATTCTCCGCGCAAAGTCACCGAGGTCGCCGTGGGCGTGATAGTGCAGCCCGACGGCCGCTTCCTGTTGGCGCAACGCCCTGCGGGCAAGCCCTACGAGGGCTATTGGGAATTCCCCGGCGGCAAGCTGGAGCCCGGTGAGTCGGTGGAGGCAGCACTGGCCAGAGAACTCCATGAAGAGCTGGGCCTTGATGTAACGCAATGCGAGCGCTGGCACATCCTTGAACATGACTACCCGCACGCCTATGTGCGGCTGTACTTTTGCAAGGTCACGGCCTGGCGGGGCGATCCCATCGGCCGCGAAGGCCAGGCCTTCTCCTGGCAGCAGACGCCCGTGACAGTCGGGCCGCTGCTGCCCGCCACCATCCCGGTGGTGGAATGGCTTGCCGAGGAAGCGCGCGACAGCTGACCTTGCCCTTTGCCGCCGGTGGGCTGCGCCTGCTGGACGAGGGCGCCAACTTCTGGCTGTCGGCCGGGGCCTCGGTGGTGCGGCTGTCGACGCGCTTCTCGCTGGCGCTGGAACATGCCGAGCGACGCGGCACGCTGCTGGCCTCGGGCCTGATCGTGGGGGAAAGCCTGGTCGGGGTGATGCTGGCCGCGCTGATCGGCCTGTCGGGCAAGGATGCGCCGCTGGCGCTGGTCGGGGCCGGGTTTGAAGCGACCGCGCAGTGGCTGGGCCTGGCGGTGTTCGCGCTGGTGTGCGTAGGCTTCTACCGCCGCGTGCTGGCGGCGGCGCACTGAACCACGGGGGACGCTGAAGGCGCGGGCGCTTCAGTCGTCCTCGTCTTCAGGCTGGTCGGCGGAGGTCTCGCCCGGCTTGCCGCCGATCACGTATTTCTCGGACGCCCAGGCGCCGAGATCGATCTGCTTGCAGCGCTCGGAACAGAAGGGGCGGAATTTGTTGTCGGGCACCCAGGCCACCTCGGTGCCGCAGGTGGGGCATTTGACGACAGCAGGCATAGCGTTCAGCGCAGGCTTCAGAAATTGCAGAGTTTCAGCAGGAACGGGATATCCGCATCGACCGAGCGTGGGCGCAGGTCGCCGTCCTGCTGCGTGAAGCGCACCCACAGCATGTACTTGTTGGCGCTCATCTCGGGGATGAAGGCCAGCAGCGAGTCATCCAGGTAGACCTGCATCAGCTGGTAGCTGCGCCCGGACAGCATCTGCTGGTAGCTGCCGCCGGTGGCGATCACCTTGCCGCTCTGGCCGGCTTCGCGCAGCAGGCGCAGCACGATGGTGGTGCCCATGCGCAGCGACAGCAGCGGACGTACCCACTTCAGGATATCGGCGCGGCGGTCTTCGGCAGGGCGGTGCTGCCAGGCATAGTAGGCCGGCAGGTCGAACTCGCAGGTGCCGCCGGGAATGATCGCGCGGCTGCGGATGCTGGTCAGCCACTCATTGTCGGCCAGCAGCTGGCCGGCCTTGCCCACGGTCTGGTTGAGCATGGCGATGCCTTGCTCGATCTCGCCGATGACGGCGTCCAGCGCCTCCTGGTCGATCTGCGGGCTGGCGCGCAGCGGCGCCAGTGCCTGGCGCTGGCGTTCCAGTTCCTTGATCAGGTCGGTCTTGAGGTCGGCGCGGCCGGCCACGTCGATGATCTCGAACAGCGTGGTCAGCGCGACATGGTGCTGGTGGGCATGATCCTGGCCGAGAAAGTACTCCAGCCGATCGAACAGGTCCTCCAGGCGCAGGAGTGTCCTGATGCGTTCGTTGAAAGGGTATTCGTACAGAATCAAGTGCAATGTCCGTGCAGGGCGTCGGGCGCTTCAGGATCGGCCCGGTGCAGAATGAGGCCCGGGAAATGCCGGAAGGGGCGATATATGGCGGGCGGTTGCCGGCAGTATGCGGTGATTTCCCCGCATATTCCAGCGCATTCTATGCGAGACACGGGCCGAGGACAATGTCGCGTGCATGATGCCATGCGCTGGCGCGCCGGGTTGCGCGTTATGGATGGACCCTGGCCGCCGCCGACAGTTCACGATAGTAGCGGTCGAGCCGGTCGACCTGGTCCACCAGCGCCTCCACCGGGCCGTCGTTGTCGATGACGTCGTCGGCACATGCCAGGCGCTCGGCGCGGGTGGCCTGTCTGGCCATGATGGCCTGCACCTGCTCGCGGCTGAAGCCGTTGCGCGACATCACGCGCGCTACCTGGGTGGCTTCGGTGCAGTCCACCACCAGCACGCGGCCCACGCGCTCGCGCCATGAGCCCGATTCCACCAGCAGCGGCACCACGTAGATCAGGTAGGGATGGTCGCCGGCATCGCGGATCGCGTGGGCGCGCTCGGTGGTCAGTGCACGGATCAGCGGGTGGGTGATGGCTTCAAGCCGCGCCTTGGCTGCGGGGTCGGCAAACACCAGTGCGCGCATCGCGTCGCGGTCCATGGCGCCGTCGGGACGCAGGCAGGCCGGGCCGAAGGCCTCGACCAGCGCCGGGATGGCGCGCCCGCCCGGGGCGGTGATCTCGTGCGCGAGCAGGTCGGTGTCGATGATCGCGGCACCGCGCGCGGCAAACATGTCGGCCACGCGGGTCTTGCCGCTGCCGATGCCGCCGGTCAGTCCGATTTCCAGCATGTGAGGCTCTGTTGACGATGTTGCCGCAACGATACCAGCTTCAGCGGAGATCGTCGGACACCGTCATGGCCATGCAAACAGCGGCAGCACGCCGGTGCCGAACAGCAGCACCACCACGCCGGCCAGCGCGATGAAGGGCCCGAACGGGAACGGCGTGTCGCGCTCCTGGCGGCGCAGCGCGATATTGGCCAGCCCGAACAGCACGCCGACCACCGACGACAGCAGCACCAGCGCGGGCAGCGCCTGCCAGCCGAACCAGGCGCCCAGCGCCGCCATCAGCTTGAAGTCGCCAAAGCCCATGCCTTCCTTGCCGCGCACCAGCCGGAACAGCCAGTAGGCCGTCCACAGCACCAGGTAGCCGGCAGCAGCGCCGATCACGGCGTCGGGCAGCGCCACGAACACACCGCCCAGGTTCAGCAGCAGGCCCAGCCACAGCAGCGGCAGGGTGATCTGGTCCGGCAGCAGTTGCGTATCGGCATCGATCATGGTCAGCGCCAGCAGCGCCCACACCAGTACCAGCGCGGCCAGGGCCTGTCCGCTGGGGCCGAAGCGCCACGCCGCCAACGCGCTCAGCACGCCACAGGCCAGCTCGACCAGCGGATAGCGCACACTGATCGGCGCCTTGCATGCCGAGCAGCGCCCGCGCAGGAACAGGTAGCTCAGCACCGGCACGTTCTCCCACGGCGCAATCGCGTGGCCGCAATGCGGGCAGGCCGAGCGCGGCACCATCAGGTTGTAGCGGCCGGGGTAGGGCAGCGGGTCGCCGCGCAGCTCGGCGATATAGTTGGCCTCGTCGCGCTCCATCATGCGTGGCATCCGGTGGATGACCACGTTGAGGAAGCTGCCGACCACCAGCCCGAGCAGCGCGGCGGCCGCCACCAGGAAGGCGGGCGGCAACGCCGCCAGCGCCTCGACCAGCGGCGCGCCGCCGGTGGAGGCCGACGAAGGGTAGGGAGAAGCAGACCACGCAGGCAACATCGCTTACACCACCTGTCCCAGCTTGAAGATCGGCAGGTACATCGCCACCACCATGCCGCCGATCAGCACACCCAGCACCACGATGATCAGCGGCTCGATCAGGCTGGAGATCGCGGCGACGGCATCGTCGACCTCGCGCTCGTAGAACTCCGCCACCTTCAGCAGCATGTTGTCCAGCGCGCCGGACTCCTCACCGATCTGCGTCATCTGCAGCACCATGTTGTCGAACACATGGGTGGCCTGCATCGCGTTGGTCAGGCTGGTGCCGATGCGCACCGATTGCTCGATCTCGCGCGTGGCGTCGTAGTAGACCCAGTTGCCGGCCGCGCCGGCCACGGACTCCATTGACTCCACCAGCGGGGTGCCGGCGGCGAACATGGTGGCCAGCGTGCGGGTCCAGCGCGCGATCACGGCCTTGCGGAACAGGCTGCCGAAGATCGGCAGCTTCAGCAGCGTGCGGTCGGTGGCGCGCTGCACCTTCTCCGATTTCTTCAGTGCGCGCAGGTAGAAGGAGATGCCGGCCACCGGCACCCCGATCACCAGGTACCAGTACTGGACAAAGAAGTCCGAGATGGCGATCACCAGCAGCGTCGGCGCCGGCAGGTTGGCGCCGAAGCTGGAGAACACGCCCTTGAACGCCGGGATCACGAACAGCATCAGGATCACGGTCACGGCAAAGGCCACCGTCAGCACCGCGATCGGGTAGATCATCGCCGACTTGATCTGGCCTTTCAGCGCGATGGTCTTTTCCATGTAGAGCGACAGGCGCTCCAGCAGCGAGTCCAGGATACCGCCCTGTTCGCCGGCATCGATCAGGTTGCAGTACAGCGTATCGAAGTACTTCGGATGGCGCCGGAATGCCGCGGCCATGCTGCTGCCGGCCTCGATGTCGAAGCGGATGTCGGACAGCAGCTGGGTGAAGTTGGGATTCACGTGGCCACGCGCGATGATGTCGATCGACTGCAGCAGCGGAATGCCGGCCTTGAGCATGGTCGACAACTGCCGGGTGAAGTAGGCGATGTCCTTCTCGGTGATCTTGCGCCCGCGCGCGGCCTTGCGCTTCTTCAGCTTGACGATGGTCAGGCCCTGCTTGCGCAGCGTGGCGGTGACCTCGGCCTGGTTCTCGGCGCGCAGTTCGCCGGTGAAGGTCTTGCCCTTGCGGTCCTTGCCTTCCCACTCAAAGATGTACTGGGTGGGTGCCTTGCGCCCCTTCCCTGATTTCGCCCGTGACGGTGCCGCCGTCCGGGCACTCGCCGCTGGTGCACGCGTCGCCATGATATTGACCCCCGATGTAAATGACGCTTGTTCTGCGTCTTGTATTTACGTTGTGTCCTGCTTCCCTAAGTGTTTGTTGTCGCCAGCACTTCTTCGAGTGACGTGACGCCCTGCTTCACCTTCAGCAGCCCCGCTTCGCGCAACGATAGCACGCCGTCCTTGCGCGCCTGCTCGGCGATCTGCAGTGCCGTTCCGTGCGTCAGGATGATCTCCTGCATGGCCTCGGTGATCGGCATGACCTGGTAGATGCCGCAGCGGCCCTTGTAGCCGGTGCCGTTGCAGCGCTCGCAGCCGACCGGGTGGTAGGGCTGCCAGCTGCCGTCCAGGTCTTGTTCGCGGAAGCCCGCCTCCAGCAGCGCCTCGCGCGGGATCTCGCCCTCGCGCTTGCAGGTGCACAGCCGCCGCGCCAGCCGCTGCGCGGTGATCATCAGCACGCTCGAGGCAATATTGAAGGCCGCCACGCCCATGTTCATCAACCGCGTCAGCGTGGTCGGCGCATCGTTGGTGTGCAGCGTCGACAACACCAGGTGACCGGTCTGCGCGGCCTTGATCGAGATGTCGGCGGTTTCCAGGTCGCGGATTTCGCCGACCATGATGATGTCCGGGTCCTGCCGCAGGAACGAACGCAGGGCCGCGGCAAAGGTCAGGCCCGCCTTGTCGTTGACGTTGACCTGGTTGATGCCGGGCAGCTGGATTTCCGCCGGGTCCTCGGCGGTGGAGATATTGATGTCGCCCTGGTTGAGCAGGTTCAGGAAGGTGTACAGCGACACCGTCTTGCCGCTGCCGGTGGGGCCGGTCACCAGCACCATGCCGTAGGGGCGCTTGATCACGTCCAGCAGCAGCGCCTTCTGCTCGGGCTCATAGCCGAGCTGGTCGATGTCGAGCTTGTCGGACGAAGATTCCAGGATCCGCATCACGATCTTCTCGCCGAACAGCGTCGGCAGCGTCGACACGCGGAAATCCACTGCCCGCTCGACCGTCTCCTTGGCGTCCTTGTCCTTGGGCAGGGCAATCAGCAGCTTCATGCGGCCGTCCTGCGGCACGCGCTTTTCAGAAATATCCAGGCGCGACAGCACCTTGATGCGGGTGGCGATCTTGTCGCGGATGTCCAGCGGCGGGCGCGCGACCTCCTGCAGCACCCCGTCCACGCGGAAGCGGACGCGGTAGAAAGTCTCGAACGGCTCGAAGTGCAGGTCGGACGCGCCGCGATGGAAGGCCTCGGTCAGCAGCTTCTGCAGGAAGCGCACCACCGGGGCGTCGTCGATATTGTCGGCGGTGGTGCGGTTGCGCTGGTTGCCGGCCGCGGCCACCGGATCGTATTCGATCATCTTGCGCTCGGCCTGCACCGGCGAGATGTTCTTCAGCGTGCCCAGGGCCTCGCCGGCGGAGCGCACGTGCTTCATCAGCTTGTCGTGCTCGACCACCACCGCTTCGACCGGCAGCTTGTACTTTTCCTTGATCGCATCCAGCCCGGCCTGGTTGGACGGGTCGGACATCGCCAGCACCAGCCGGTTCTCGCGCCGGCCCAGCGGCAGCAGCCGGTGCGCGTGGAATTCACGGTTGCCGGCCAGCAACGGCGGCACCTTGGTCAGGTTGTACTGGGCCAGGTCCAGCAGCGGCAGCTGGTACTTGTCCGCGGCAAACAGCGCCAGGTCGTGCGCGCTCATGGTGCCGCTGCCGACGATCTCGTCGATCAGCTGCGACTGCTTTTCACGCGCGGCCTGCTCCAGCTGAGCAAGCAGGGCGGGCGCGATACGCCGGCTCTGGGCCAGGGCAAGACCGAGTGTCATGGCAGGTGCGCTGTGCGGTGCGGTTAGGCGGTGGCGGATGCCACGCAGGCGGGGCGGACGGACCCACGTCCCCGGATCGGGGCAGTTTGCCGCCGGGGTCACTTTTTGTAAAGCCGACGCGGGCGCGGTGTTGGCGTTTGCGCGACACGGGCGCAACCCTACTTGCGCGGGGAAGAAGCGGCGTTTCAGGCAGCTTCCTTGCGAGCGGGGTGGTGTCCTTTTGAGAGGAATCCCTGCCCTCGCCTTTTCAATTGCCACCTTCCGGCGGCTGGTGCGCGACGGCAAGCTCGCGCCCCATGCGGAAGTGGGTCGTAGCCAGCTGTTTTCCGCGGCCGACCTGAAGGCATTCAAGCGTCAGCGCAAGGCGATCAAGGGATGAGTTGCCGGAGGATCGGGGAGGGGGGCAGAAAGACAAAAGGCCGAACCAACTGACGTTGATTCGGCCTTTTAAATCTGGTCGGGGTGAGAGGATTCGAACCTCCGGCCTCTACGTCCCGAACGTAGCGCTCTACCAGGCTAAGCTACACCCCGATTTGGTTTGCTGGCAAACGTCTGACCGTCTGCAGCAAAGAATGTAAGTTTAGCAGCGTTTTTTGGGGAATGGAAGGGGGCGAGGAAAATCGCCGTTCAGCCCGCTTCCGCTGCCTTCCCCGCGGTTGCGTCAGGACTGCCGTTGCAATGAGAACGCGCAGAGCTGGATCAGGGTTTCCTTCAGTTCCGACGGCGGGAACTGCCGTGCCGCTTTTTCGGCGGCTTCAGCCTCGCGCCGTGCGGCTTCGAAGGTGACGTCCAGCGCGCCGCTGGCGTGGATTGCGGCAAACACGGCATCGAAATGCTCGGTGCCGCCTTGCACGATGGCGTCGCGCGCGAGCTGGCGCTGTTCGGGCGTGCCGTGTTCCAGCAGGTGCAGCAGGGGCAGGGTGGGCTTGCCTTCGCGCAGGTCGTCGCCGGCGTTCTTGCCCATCTGCTCGGCGCTGGCGGTGTAGTCCAGCATGTCGTCGATCAGCTGGAAGGCGGTGCCAATGCGGCGGCCATACTCTGCCGCCGCTTCTTCCATCTGGGCGTCGGCGCCGGCCAGCACGGCGCCGAGTTGCGCTGCGGCCTCGAACAGCTTGGCGGTCTTGTAGCGGATCACCTGCAGGTAGCGTTCGACGGTGACGTCGGGGTCGTGCATGTTCAGCAGCTGCAGGACCTCGCCCTCGGCGATCACGTTGGTCGCGTTGGACAGGATCTCCATGATGCGCATGCTGCCGGCATCGACCATCATCTGGAACGCGCGCGAATAGAGGAAGTCGCCCACCAGCACGCTGGCGGCGTTTCCGAACACGGCATTGGCGGTATCGCGCCCGCGCCGCAGCTCGGACTCGTCGACCACGTCGTCGTGCAGCAGGGTGGCGGTGTGGATGAACTCCACCACGGCGGCCAGCTCATGGTGGCGGTTGCCGTCGTAGCCCATCGCGCGCGCTGTCAGCAGCAGGATCACCGGGCGCAGGCGCTTGCCGCCGGCACCGATGATGTATTCGCCGATCTGCTCGATCAGGGGGACTTCAGAAGACAGCCGCTGGCGGATAACAGCATCGACCGCGCGCATGTCTGCAGCGACCGGGGCAAGCAAGGCAGTGGCGGAAGGCTGGGACAAGATGATCACCGTTACGCAAAACCGGACGATTATATGCGATGCGCGTAGCGTTCTACGTATGGCGCGTTTCTAAAGATTCGCGCTCAGGGTATGCGCTCAGGGTGTTCGCAAGGCGCGCAACTATAATGCAGCCATGAACAAGCCCGTGCCTCGCCGCCACCTGCGCCGCACCGCCCTTTGGGTGGCGTTTGCTGCACTGGCGGGATTCCTGCTCGCCGACCTGACCTGAGCCAGGGCGCGGCCCCATTGTGGCGATGCCGCCGCACACAGGCTATGTGCCTGTTTTCTTTGCCCTTTTCCCGGATCTCGTTTACAATTCCCGGTTTCCTCCGGTAGCTGCGCTCGCTTTGCGGGTTCTGACCGGCGGGAGATAACCGGGCCGCACTGAGCCCATCCAGGCGCCAGGCCGTGCGATTGACCGGCCGCGCAGGGTGCGCCAGTGCCGGCATACGGCGTTTTATTCACATCCGAGAGGTTCGACAATGTACGCGGTCGTAAAAACCGGCGGCAAGCAATACAAGGTTGCTGCTGGCGAAAAACTGAAAGTAGAACAGATACCGGCAGACATTGGCGCAGAAATCACGCTCGACCAGGTGCTCGCAGTGGGCGCCGGCGACCAAATCAAGTTTGGTACGCCGCTGGTTAGCGGGGCTTCCGTCAAGGCTACCGTTATCTCCCAAGGTCGTCACGACAAAGTGAAGATCTTCAAGATGCGCCGTCGCAAGCACTACCAGAAGCGTCAGGGCCATCGTCAGAATTACACCGAACTGCGCATCGAAGCGATCGTTGCCTGATCGATCGAGCGTAACCAGGTAAAGCGACAGGAGTAAGACATGGCACAGAAAAAAGGCGGCGGTTCCACGCGGAACGGCCGTGATTCCGAATCGAAGCGTCTGGGCGTGAAGGTGTTTGGTGGCCAGGCCATCAACGCCGGCGGCATCATCATCCGCCAACGCGGTACCCGCGTGCATGCCGGCGACAACGTCGGCGTGGGCAAGGACCACACGCTGTTTGCCCTGGTGGACGGCCACGTGCAGTTCGCCGTCAAGGGCCCTGCCAAGAAGCAGCAAGTCAGCGTCGTTCCGGCGGCCTGATAACAGCCTTTGCAGGATGAAGGCCCCGCAACCCTTGCGGGGCCTTTTCTTTTCTGGCGACAATGTCAGTTCGCCAGCCCGGTTGGAGGCTTCCAGCCGCTGATCCGCCGATCCATCACGGAAACCCATCATCATGAAGTTCATAGACGAAGCCCGAATCGAAGCCATCGCCGGCAACGGCGGCAATGGCAGCGCCTCGTTCCGGCGCGAGAAGTTTGTGCCCTTCGGCGGCCCGGATGGTGGCGATGGCGGCCGCGGCGGCAGCGTGTTCGCCGTGGCGGACCGCAACATCAATACGCTGATCGACTTCCGCTACGCCAGGAAGCACGTGGCCCGCAACGGCGAGAACGGCCGCGGCTCCGACTGCTACGGCGCGGCGGGTGAGGACATCACGCTGCGCATGCCGGTGGGCACGCTGATCACCGACATGGACACTGGCGAAGTCATCGCCGACCTGACCGAGCACGGCCAGCGCGTGTGCCTGGCCGAAGGCGGCATGGGCGGCTGGGGCAACCTGCATTTCAAGTCCAGTACCAACCGCGCGCCGCGCCAGCAGGTGGACGGCAAGCCGGGCGAGCGCCGCATGCTCAAGCTCGAACTCAAGGTGCTGGCCGACGTCGGCCTGCTGGGCATGCCCAACGCCGGCAAGTCGACCTTTATCTCGCATATCTCCAACGCGCGCCCGAAGGTGGCGGACTATCCGTTCACCACCCTGCACCCGAACCTGGGCGTGGTGCGCGTGGACCATGAGCAATCGTTCGTGGTTGCCGACATTCCCGGCCTGATCGAAGGCGCGGCCGAAGGCGCGGGCCTGGGTCACCAGTTCCTGCGCCACCTGCAGCGCACCGGCCTGCTGCTGCATATCGTCGACCTGGCACCGTTCGACGAGGCAGTCGACCCGGTGTCCGAGGCCAAGGCCATCGTCAACGAGCTGAAGAAGTACGACGAAACCCTGTACGACAAGCCGCGCTGGCTGGTGCTGAACAAGCTCGACGTGGTTCCCGAGGACGAGCGCGCGGCCCGCGTGAAGGATTTCATCAAGCGCTACAAGTGGAAGGGGCCGGTGTTCCAGATTTCGGCGCTGACCGGCGAAGGCTGCCGCGAGCTGATCTACGCGATCAAGGACCACCTGCAGGCGATCAAGGCCGAAGAAGCCGCGGCGCTGGCCGAGCCGGACATCCGGCTGGACGAGCGCCTGCACAACGTCGACCAGGGGCCGGGCGAGGCATAAGCCGGGGCCGCCGCTGGCGCCCCACCACAGAAGAATACCCACGGACAATTCGGGCGCGGCGCCCGCCGCCGGCTGCCCGGGAGACAGGATTCCCGTCATGCAATCGGTCATCGCGCAGGCAAAGCGCATCGTCGTCAAAGTCGGCTCCAGCCTGGTCACCAACGACGGCAAGGGGCTGGACCACGACGCCATCGCCCGCTGGGCGGCCCAGATCGCCAAGCTGCGCGTGGCCGGCAAGGAAGTGGTGCTGGTCAGCTCCGGCGCCATCGCCGAAGGCATGCAGCGCCTGGGCTGGGTGCGCCGCCCGAAGGAAATCCATGAGCTCCAGGCCGCCGCTGCCGTCGGCCAGATGGGCCTGGCGCAGGTCTATGAGAGCCAGTTCGACCGCTACGGCATCCGCACCGCGCAGGTGCTGCTGACCCACGCCGACCTGGCCGACCGCGAACGCTACCTCAACGCCCGCTCGACCCTGCTCACGCTGCTGTCCCTGGGCGTGGTGCCGATCATCAACGAGAACGACACCGTGGTCACCGACGAAATCAAGTTCGGCGACAACGACACGCTGGGCGCGCTGGTGACCAACCTGATCGAGGGCGACGCGCTGGTGATCCTGACCGACCAGCGCGGCCTGTACACCGCCGACCCGCGCAAGGACCCGGCCGCGCAGTTCGTGGACGAGGCCCTGGCCGGCACCCCCGAGCTGGAAGCCATGGCCGGCGGCGCCGGCACGTCGATCGGGCGCGGCGGCATGCTGACCAAGATCCTGGCGGCCAAGCGCGCGGCCAAGTCCGGTGCCCACACCACCATCGCCTCCGGGCGCGAGGCCAATGTGCTGGAGCGCCTGGCCGCGGGCGAGGCCATCGGCACTCAGCTGCTGGCGCCGACCGGGCGGCTCACGGCGCGCAAGCAATGGATGGCCGACCACCTGCAGCTGCGCGGCCGGGTCGTGATCGACAACGGCGCGGTCGAGAAGCTCACCAGCGGCGGCAAGTCGCTGCTGCCGATCGGCGTGACAGAAGTGCAGGGCGAGTTCGCCCGCGGCGAGGTGATCGCGTGCGTCGACGCGCAGGGCAAGGAGGTGGCGCGCGGCATCACCAACTATTCCAGCGCCGAGGCGCGGCTGATCGCGCGCAAGCCCTCGTCCGAAATCGAGTCCGTGCTGGGGCACCTGAACGAGCCCGAACTGATCCATCGCGACAACCTGGTGCTGGTCTGACGGGCGTACAGGCCGGGCGCAAATAAAAACGGCGGGGCTGCCAGGCAGTCCCGCCGTTTTTTTATGTCGACGCTGCGCGCTTCAGCGCTTGCGCGGCGCGCGCGATTGCAGGTCGCGCACCATGGCGTCGGCGGTGCCGGCCACAGTACGGCCCTCGCAGAAGAAATCGATCGCCAGCGTGGCGGCATAGGCATTGCGCACGCCAGTCTCCATGCGGTGCCAGGTCTCGCCGTAGTCGCTGCTGTTGGGCACCCAATCCGTCGCGCCCCTGGGCAGCGTGGCGTAGAGCTTGCGCTCGAACGCATCGCAGCGCAGGCCTTCGAAGGTCACGTTGCGCGCGCCGCTCTGGCTGGTGGTGACGACCGTGTAGCGCACCACGTTGTCCTTGCCGACCGAGACCGACTTGCCGTCCACCGCGAACGACAGCGAGCCGGTGCCCGCCACCGAGAACGGGATCAGGTTGGCGTCCTGCGGTGGTGCCGGCAGCATCGCCTTGGCCTCTTCAAAGGTCTTGGGCGCGAACGGGTTGAGCCAGGTGCTTTCTTCCTCCGCCATCTCCTTGCCGGTGGTCTTGCAGCCGGCCAGCGCAAGGCTGGCCGCGGCAATCAGCAATCCGGCAGCGGTCAGGCCGCGGCGGCGGCCCAGGCCGGTGAAACTAGTCATCAGTGCTCCGTGAGGTGGAAACCGGCGTTGCCGGTGAATCGTGCTCGGTCGCGTGCGCGGCCTCGGCATTGCAGTCGGCGTCGGCCTGTTGTGCCTGCTGGGCACGGCTGAGCGCCTGGCTGCGCGGCCCGCCATGCCGGCCATGCATGCCGTGGGGGCCGTGCGTGCCGTGTGTGCCATAGGGACTCAGCGGCACACGCGCGTGCCGGTTCAGGAAGCGGGACAACTCCGTCAGCGCCAGCTGGTAGACATCGCGCTTGAACTCGATCACCGCCTCCAGCGGCACCCAGTAATGACTCCAACGCCAGGCGTCGAATTCAGGGTGCTCGGTGGCACGCAGATGGATGTCACAGTCCCTGCCGGCCATGCGCAGCAGGAACCAGATTTGTTTCTGGCCCTTGTAGTGGCCGCGGATCTCGCGGCGGATGAACTTGTCCGGCACCTCGTAACGCAGCCAGTCGCGCGTGCGACCGACGATCCTGACGTGCTCCGGAAGCAGGCCGATTTCCTCATGCAGTTCGCGGTACATGGCCTGTTCAGGCGTTTCGCCGTACTTGATGCCACCTTGCGGGAACTGCCAGGAGTGTTCGCCGATTCGCTTGCCCCAGAAAACCTCGTTTCGTGCGTTGAGGAGGATGATGCCGACGTTCGGGCGAAAGCCTTCACGATCGAGCATGACTGCACCTCGAATCCTTTAGAATTACGCTGATTATAAAGGAAGCGCGCAGCCGGGCCCGGACCGGGGGATGCTGGTTTTCCCCGAGCGGAAGGGCAGTTTCAGGCGCGTGCCCACAATTCAGCGCCGCCGGCCCCCGGATTTTGCCGGGACGGATTTTCCCGAACCCGGCGGCCCAGAGAGAAATTACGGATGAAAGCCTCGCAATTCTTCATTTCCACCCTCAAGGAAGCGCCCGCCGACGCGGAAATCGTTTCGCACAAGCTGATGATGCGCGCCGGCATGATCAAGAAGCTGGGCGCCGGCATCTACAACTACATGCCGATCGGGCTGCGCGTGATCCGCAAGGTGGAGAACATCGTGCGCGAGGAAATGAACCGCGCCGGCGCGGTGGAGCTGTCCATGCCGGTGATCCAGCCGGCCGAGCTGTGGCAGGAAACCGGCCGCTGGGACAAGATGGGCCCCGAGTTGCTGCGCCTGAAGGATCGCCATGAGCGCGATTTCGCGGTCCAGCCGACCTCGGAAGAGGTGGTGACCGACATCGCCCGCTCGGAAATCCGCAGCTACAAGCAGCTGCCGGTCAATTTCTACCAGATCCAGACCAAGTTTCGCGACGAGCGCCGGCCGCGCTTCGGCATCATGCGCGGGCGCGAGTTCACCATGAAGGATGCCTATTCCTTCGACCGCGACACGGACGGCCTGCGCAAGTCGTACGAGAACATGTATGACGCCTACGTGCGCATCTTTCGCCGCTTTGGCCTGGAATTCCGCGCCGTGGCGGCCGACAACGGCGCCATCGGCGGCTCGGGCTCGCATGAGTTCCATGTGATCGCCGACACTGGCGAAGACGCCATCGTCTACTGCCCGACCTCGGACTACGCCGCCAACATGGAGGCCGCCGAGGCGCTGCCCCTGCTGGCCGAGCGCGCCGCGCCCAAGGAAGACCTGGTCAAGACCTTCACCCCGGAAAAGGTCAAGTGCGAGCAGGTGGCGGAATTCCTGAACATCCCGCTGGAGCGCAACGTCAAGTCCATCGTGCTGGCCAAGGACACCGAAGCCGGCGCCGAGATCTGGCTGCTGCTGATCCGCGCCGACCACGAACTGAACGAGGTCAAGGCGTCCAAGGTGCCGGGCCTGGCCGACTTCCGCTTTGCCACCGAGAACGAGATCGTCGACGCCTTCGGCTCGCCGCCGGGCTACCTGGGCCCGATCGACATGAAGAAGCCGGTCAAGGTGGTGGCCGACCGCACCGTCGCCAACATGAGCGATTTCGTCTGCGGCGCCAACTACCGCGACTACCACTACACCGGCGTCAACTGGGGCCGCGACCTGCCCGAGCCGATCGTGGCCGACCTGCGCAATGTGGTGGCCGGCGACGCCTCGCCGGACGGCCAGGGCACGCTGGAAATCTGCCGCGGCATCGAGGTGGGCCATGTGTTCATGCTGGGCACGCGTTACTCGGAATCGATGAACGCCACCTTCCTGGACGAGAACGGCAAGACCCAGCCGATGCAGATGGGCTGCTATGGCATCGGCGTCACCCGTATCCTCGGCGCGGCGATCGAGCAGAACTTCGATGAGCGCGGCATCATCTGGCCGGCAGCGATCGCGCCGTTCGCGGTGGTGATCTGCCCGGTGGGCTACGACCGCTCCGAAGCCGTCAAGGCCGAGGCCGACCGCATCCATGCCGAGCTGCTGGCCGCCGGCGTGGACGTCATCCTGGACGACCGCGGCGAGCGCCCGGGCGTGATGTTTGCCGACTGGGAGCTGATCGGCGTGCCGCACCGCGTGGTGGTGGGCGACCGCGGCCTGAAGGAAGGCAAGGTCGAGTACCAGGGCCGGCGCGACGCGCAGGCCACCGCCGTCAGCGTGGCCGACGTGGTCGGCCACGTGCGCAGCCAGCTGGCGAACTGAGCCCCATGCGCGCCGCCCGCGGCATGACCGGTGCCGCCCGCCGCTGCGCGGGCGGGCTGCTGCTGGCCGTCGCGGCCATGGCAGCCCACGCTGGCGCGCAGAAGGAAGAAGACCTCGCCGATTCCGTGCGCGGCGCGCTGGCCGCCGCCATTGCCGATGACCGGCCCACGCGGCCGGTATTCGCGTCCGGCGGCGAGCGCCTGGCCTACCTGAAATGGCTGGGCGAGATGTCCGCCCGCCTGGCCTCGCGCATCCCCGAGCCGCAGGTGCGCGTGGAACTGATCGAGGTGGCCTACTACGAGGCCAAGCGCGCCGGGCTGGAGCCCGCGCTGGTGCTGGGCCTGGTCCAGGTCGAGAGCAACTTCCGCAAGTACGCGATCAGCTCGGCCGGCGCGCGCGGGCTGATGCAGGTGATGCCGTTCTGGGTGCGCGCCATCGGCGACAGCGACCCGCGCAAGCTGTTTCACCAGCAGAGCAATCTGCGTTACGGCTGCACCATCCTGCGCTACTACCTGGACCGCGAGCAGGGCGACCTGTACCTGGCGCTGGGCCGCTACAACGGCAGCCGCGGCCGCCCCGAATACCCGAACGCGGTGCTGGCGGCGTGGAAGCGCTGGCAGTATTCCGAAGCCACGGTTACCGTTGCCGGCGACCCCGAGATCGCGCCGTCGCGCCCGCGCGCACCGGTGTCCGAGCCGCCTGCCCGCAACCCGTTCTCGTCGCAACGCGTCGCTGCCAATCCGTCATGATCCGCGAAGCCTCCGTTGCCGGCGGCAAGACCGGCTACACCGAATCCTCGCCCGAACTTGAACAATGGCTGGCCCGGCATATCGCCCAGGGCTTTGCCGCCGATGCGCTGGTGTTGTCGATGCTGCGCTCGGGCTATGACGACGCCTTTGCCCGCCAGGCCGTGGCCGCGGCCTTTGCACAAGACGCCGGTGGTGCCGCGCCGGTCCGGCCTGCGCCGGCCCGCCCTGCCGCTGCCGCCGGCACGCCCGCGGTCTACGCGGCCGATGGCGGCGACCGCCAGGTCCCGATCCTGTTCCGGCTGGCGTCGCCGCAGGTCCAGCTGTTCCAGCAACTGCTGACCGACGACGAGTGCGATGCCCTGGTGGCGCTGTCGCGCGGCCGCCTGGCGCGCTCGCCGGTGGTCAACCCCGATACCGGCGACGAGAACCTGATCGACGCCCGCACCAGCATGGGCGCGATGTTCCAGGTGGCCGAGCACGCCCTGATCGCGCGCATCGAGGCGCGCATCGCCGCCGTCACCGGCGTGCCCGCCGAGCACGGCGAAGGGCTGCAGATCCTCAACTACAAGCCCGGCGGCGAATACCAGCCGCACTTCGACTACTTCAACCCGCAGCGCCCGGGCGAGGCGCGGCAGCTGTCCGTCGGCGGACAGCGCATCGCCACCCTGGTGATCTACCTGAACACGCCCGAGGCGGGCGGCGCCACCGCGTTCCCGCGCGTGGGGCTGGAGGTGGCGCCGGTCAAGGGCAACGCGGTGTACTTCAGCTACCTGCTGCCCGACGGCACGCTGGATGAACGCACGCTGCACGCCGGCCTGCCGGTGGCATCCGGCGAAAAGTGGATCGCCACCAAATGGCTGCGCGAACGCCCGTACCGCAGCGAGGGGTGAGCCACCCCATGGCCGCGCCTGCGGCCACCCGCTGGTGGGCCGATCCCGCGCTGGCGTTCGCCGAAAGCCGGCGCGCCAGCCACAGCAGCGCCGGCTACCTGCCGCATACCCATCCCACCTTGTCGGTCGGCGCCGTCGACAGCGGCACCAGCCGCTTTGCCTGCGGCGACGAAGCGGCGCTGATCGGGCCCGGCGCGGTGGTGGTGATCCCGGCGGGCCAGGTGCATGCCTGCAATCCCGTGCCGGACGGGCGCTGGAGCTACCAGATGCTGCATTTCGATCCGGCGTGGGTCGCCTCCGTGCTGGATGAGGACGGCGCGGCACGGACCGCGCTGCCGGCGTGCGTGACGGAGTCGCCGCCGGTCTACGGGCTGGTCTGCGGGCTGAACCGCGCGCTGTTCTCGGCTGCGGACAGGGTCGAGAAGGAGGCCGCGCTGGTTGCCTTCATCGGCGACCTGCATGCCGCCATCGATACCGGCGCGGCCACGCAGACAATGCCGGCGCCCGCCGCCGTCTCCGCACGGGTGTCGCAACTGTGCGAGCTGCTGCGCGCACGCCACGCCGAACGGCTGCCGCTGGCCGAACTGGCGCACACCTGCGGCCTGAGCCGCTATCACCTGATCCGTGCCTTCCGCGCCGAGACCGGCATGACGCCGCACGCCTACCAGCTCGACCTTCGCATCCAGCACGGGTGCCGCCTGCTGCGGCAGGGCGCGGCGCTGGCCGAGGTGGCGCTGATGCTGGGCTTTGCCGACCAGAGCCACTTCCAGCGCGCCTTCAAGCAGCGCGTGGCCATGACGCCGCGCGGCTACCAGCGCGCTGCCTGACCTGGCCTGCCGCCACAGCAACTTTCTTCAAGACCGCTCGCATCCCCGCGCACGACACTGCTGGCTCTTCACGGAGGGTCGCATGGACATGTCTTTCGATCTCGGCACGCGCGCGCTGCCCTGGCAGCAGTTCGCCATGGTGGCTGGCGCGCATGCGCTGGCGCTGCTCAGCCCGGGGCCGGACTTTTTCCTGGTGGTGCGCAGCGCGCTGGTGCACGGGCCACGGCGTGCCAGCGGCGTATGCCTGGGCATCGCGCTCGGCAATGGTGTCTTTATCGGCCTGGCGCTGGCCGGGTTTGCCGCGATGCGCGACTATCCGCTGCTGTTCGCGGCGTTGCAGTGGGCGGGCTGCGCCTACCTTGCATGGCTGGGCTGGCGGCTGCTGCGCGCCAGTGGCGACGTGGCCATTCCCGCGGCGGACGGCGCCGCGCGCGCCGCGCCCGCGCCGTGGCTCGCCCAGCTGGCCAGCGGGTTCCTTTCCGCCGTCCTGAATCCCAAGAACGGGCTGTTCTATGCCAGCCTGTTCTCGGTGCTGGCCGCCAGCCGCACCCCGCCCGCGGTGCAGCTCGCCTACGGCGCATGGATGTTTGCCGTGGTGCTGGGCTGGGACCTGCTGGTGGCGCATGGCATCGGGCATCCGGCGGTGGCGGCGCGCTTCGGGCGCTCGGCGCGGTGGGTGGAGCGGCTGACCGGCGCCGTGCTGTGGCTGCTGGCGCTGGCCGTGGCCTGGCACGCTGCCCGCTGAGCGTCACGGCGGCTCCGGCGCGGCGCCGTGACGCAATACGCGCCGCAGGGCCTCATCGTCCAGCCGCTGCATGCCGTGCATCCAGCCGCCGAGCAGCGTCAGCAACTCCAGCAGCGCATCGATGCGCGCCAGCAGGTGGGGGGCGTCCTCAGCCGCGCCGGCTTCCTGCCGCATCGAGCTGGAGGCGCGCGACATGGCGTCGGCCTTCCGCTACCTGGAAGCATTGCAGGCCGCGCCCGGCCTGGCCGCGACGCTGACGCAGAGCGCGATCAAGGCAAACGATCCGCAGCAGCCGCTGGCGGTGAAAGCTGCGCGTTTCACTGGTGCGCAAGTCCATCAGCCCGAAGCAAGCTGACCGGCGGCCGGCGGCATCCCTGTATCGGCGTATTTTCATCAAAGTGTACCGGTACTGTACCGTTGGCTGACCGTAGACTGATTCCCCGAATGCCCTGGAGTCAGTCATGGAAGTATCCCAACTCGCCGCCGGAACCGGTGTCTTCGCCGCCTTTGCCGGCTTTGCGCTGGTGTCGTCGATCACCCCTGGTCCCAACAACACGATGCTGCTCGCCTCGGGCGTGAACTTCGGCTTCGTGCGCACGGTGCCGCACCTGCTCGGTGTCAGCATTGGCTTTGCGCTGATGGTGGGGCTGGTCGGGCTGGGGCTGGGATCAATGTTTCACGCCTTCCCGTGGACCTGGCAGGTGCTGCGCGTGGTGGCGACGGTCTACCTGATATGGCTGGCGTGGAAGCTGGCCACCGCCGGCGGCGTGCAGGACCAGCAGGTGGCGCGGCCGATGGGCTTCTGGGCCGCGGCGGCGTTCCAGTGGGTCAATCCCAAGGCGTGGGTGATGGCGGTGGGCGCGTGCAGTACCTACGTGCTGCACGGCAACCTGTGGCTCAACGTGCTGCTGCTGGCGGGGATCTTCGGGGTGGTGAACCTGCCCAGCGTGGCGATGTGGGCACTGTGCGGCTCGGCGCTGCGGCGCTGGCTGGCGCGTCCGCGGGTGCTGCGCGCGTTCAATATCGGCATGGCCTTGCTGCTGCTGGCCTCGTTGTGGCCGATCCTGGCGCCGCACCAGGCCTGACCAATGGGGTTGCTCCCCTCCCCATGAACCGATTGTGTGCTCCCTCTCCCGCTTGGGGAGAGGGAGCAAACCGAGAGGCGACCTAAATCACACCAGCGCGCGGATCGAGTCCAGGTTACGCCAGTAGCCCTTCGCATCCATGCCGCACCCAAACACATAGCGGTCCGGCACGGCAAAGCCGCAGAAGTCCGGATGCATGGGCTTGATCTTGGTCAGCGTCTTCTCGCACAGCACCGCGGCATGGAATTCCTTGGCGCCCATGTCCATGATGCGCTCGCGGATCGCGGCCATGGTCTCGCCTTCATCCAGGATGTCGTCCAGCACCAGCACCACGCGGTCCTTGACCGACTCGCGCGGGGCCACGCGCCACTGCATCTCGCCGCCCACGGTCTTGTTGTTGTAGCGCGAGAGGTGGATGTAGTCGAACTCCAGCGGGAAGGCCAGCTTGGGCAGCAGCATGCCGGTGAAGACCACCGCGCCGCCCATCACCGACAGCACCAGCGGGAAGGCATCGCCCATCTTGGCGGTGATTTCCGTGGCCATGCGGTCCAGCGACTCCTGGACTTCCGCGGCGGAGACGATTTCTTCGGAGTTGGCCCACAGCTCGCGGGCCTGTACGGCGCTCATCATGATGTCTTTCCTGTTCTTTTGCGGGGGAGGCAAGTCGGGGTGCGACGGACGGATTCTAGCGGTTGAAGAGGCCCTTCATGCCGCCCTTCATCGCGCCCATCTGGCGCATCATCTTCATCATGCCGCCGCCCTTGAGCTTTTTCATCATGGACTGCATCTGGTCGAACTGGTTGAGCAGGCGGTTCACTTCCTGCACCGGCACGCCGGCGCCCGCGGCAATGCGGCGCTTGCGGCTGGCCTTGATCAGCTCGGGCTTGGCGCGCTCGGTCGGCGTCATGCTGTTGATGATGCCTTCCATGCGGGCCACCTGCTTCTCGGCCTGGTCCATGTTGGCGCCCTGCGCCTGCTGGGCGAACTGCGCCGGCAGCTTGTCGACCAGGCTGCCCAGGCCGCCCATCTTCTTCATCTGGCCGATCTGGGCCTTGAAGTCTTCCAGGTCGAAGTCACCGGTCTTCTTGATCTTCTTGGCCAGCTTCTCGGCCGCTTCCATGTCCACGCCGCGCTGGGCTTCCTCGACCAGCGCGAGGATGTCGCCCATGCCCAGGATGCGCTGGGCCATGCGGTCGGGGTAGAAGGGTTCCAGGCCGTCCAGCTTCTCGCCCACGCCGACGAACTTGATCGGGCGGCCGGTGATATGGCGTACCGACAGTGCCGCGCCGCCGCGCGCATCGCCGTCCAGCTTGGTCAGCACCACGCCGGTCAGCGGCAGGGTGTCGTTGAAGGCCTTGGCGGTGTTGACGGCATCCTGGCCGAGCATGGCGTCGACCACGAACAGGGTCTCGGCGGGCTTGAGCTCGGCGTGCAGCGCGGCGATTTCCTGCATCATCAGCTCGTCGATACCGAGCCGCCCGGCCGTGTCGACGATCAGCACGTCGTGGTAGTGCTTGCGCGCCCAGTCCACCGCCGCGCGGGCGATGTCCGCCGGCTTCTGGTCCGGCTGCGACGGGAAGAAGTCAGCGCCGACTTGCTCGGAAACCGTCTTCAGCTGGGCGATAGCGGCGGGGCGGTAGACGTCGCACGAGACCGTCAGCACCTTCTTCTTTTTGTTTTCCTTGAGCCACTTGGCCAGCTTGCCCACGGTGGTGGTCTTGCCGGCGCCTTGCAGGCCGGCCATCAGGATGATGGCGGGCGGCTGCACGGCCAGGTTCAGCTCGGCTTCCTTGTTGTTGCCGCTGGCCGCGTCGGCGCCGCCGATCACGGCGGTCAGCTCGCGCTGGACCACGCCGACCAGGGCCTGACCCGGGGTGAGGCTGCTGACAACCTCCTCGCCCATGGCCTTTTCCTTCACGCGGGCAACGAATTCGCGCACGACCGGCAGCGCCACGTCGGCTTCGAGCATGGCAAGGCGCACTTCGCGCAGCATCTCGGCGGTGTTGGCCTCGGTCAGGCGCGCCTCGCCGCGCATGGTCTTGACCACACGCGCCAGGCGTTGAGTGAGATTGTCCAGCATGGCAGGAATCGGGGGAGAAGTCGGAGCAGGGCTCGGGGCTGAAATCGGAGGCAGTCTTGCACACGGGGCGGACCTGGAACACCGGTTACACCGGTTCAAGCGGGCCGCCACCGTCCGTGGGCACTAAGGTAAACTGCGTAAATGGTCATTGTACTGTATGCCCTGACGGCACTTCTCTATTGCGGCCTGGCCTTTCACGGCTGGGCCACGCGCCACCCACGCGTTGCCACCGCTGCCGGCCCGGCAGGGGGGGCGAGCTCGGCCGTGCTGGTGGCCGGCGGCGGCCCCATCCCCCCGGCGGGCGGCGCGCACGGCGAAGGGCGCCCGGCCTGGTGGCACGTGCTGATGCTGGCGGCGCTGGCCAGCCACGGCATGCTGCTGCATGAAACCATCTTCCCGGCCGAGCGCATGATGTTCGGCTTTGCCTTTGCGCTGTCGGCCATGCTGTGGCTGGGCGTGGGCATCTACTGGATAGAAAGCTTCTTCTTCTCGCTGGCGGGCCTGGGCCTGATCGTGATCCCGGTGGCGCTGGTGGCCAGCCTGATGCCGCTGGCCTTCCCCGGCTCGCAGATCCTGGGCTACGCGGCGCGGCCGCTGTTCAAGCTGCATTTCATCATCGCCAACGTGGCCTACGGGCTGTTCACGCTGGCGGCGTTCCATGCCTTCCTGATGCTGCTGGCCGAACGGCGCCTGCATGGCTTCCGGCACGCGCCGGCGCGGCCGCCGGAGCAGCAACCCAGCGAATGGCTGGGCCGCTGGCTTGACCTGCTGCCGCCGCTGCTGACGCTGGAGAAGCTGCTGTTCCGGCTGATCGGCGCCGGCTTTGTGCTGCTGACGCTGACCATCGGCTCGGGCCTGCTGTTCTCTGAAGACCTGTTCGGCCGCGCCTTCCGGCTGGACCACAAGACGGTGTTCGCGCTGATCTCGTGGGCCATGTTCGGCGGCATCCTGGCCGGGCGCATCTTCCGCGGCTGGCGCGGCAAGGTGGCGCTGCGCTGGGTCATCGCCTCGTTCGGCATCCTGCTGCTGGCCTATGTCGGCAGCCGTTTCGTGATTGAAGTCGTCCTGCATCGCCTCTGATTCCCCATGGCACGTATCCTGATCCTGCTGGCCGTGGTGCTGGGCGTCATCTGGTGGCTGCGCGCCCGCGCCGAGGCCCGGCTGGCTGAACACCGCGCACGCCAGGCCCGCGAGGCCAGCGAGCGCACTGCCGCCGCCGGCCCGGCCGACGCCACCGCCGAACCGATGGTCCAGTGCGCCCAGTGCGGCGTGCACCTGCCGCAGGGCGACGCCATTGCCTGGCGCGGCCTGCATTACTGCCGCCGCAGCCACCTGCCTGACGAAAGCCGGGCCGAGGGCAGCGACAGCAGCAGCGGCCCCCGCCCATGACAGAGCCGGCGTCGTCGGGCTGGCAGCGGCTGAACGCCTGGCGCGGCCTGGCCCAGCTGTGGCGCCAGCCCGAACCGCCTGACTTCCACTGGCGCCTGCTGCGCTATTTCTGCTGGACCCGCGTGGCCGTGGGCGTGCTGCTGGTCGGCTTTGCGCTGATGCGGCGCGGCGAGCCGGCATCCGTCACCGCCATCACGAATGCGATCCCGCCCGTGCCGTTCGACCTCGGGGGCCTGGGCGGCATCGAGCACGCGGCGGCCATGACCATCGCCGTGCCCTATCTTGGCATTGCCGTGGCGATGCTGGCCGGCACGCTGTGGCGCCGGCACTTCCACCTGCGCGTGCGGGTGCAGGTGCTGGCCGACCTGGCCCTGCTGGCGCTGGTCTTCAGCGTGCTGGGGCGGGGCGGGCAGGCCGAGGGCCTGGCCATGATCTTCCTGCTGCCGGCGCTGGAAGCCGGTGCACTGACCAGCCTGCTGTTCGCGCTGTTTGCCGCGTCGATCTCCGCGCTGGTGGTGATGAGCGGGCCCTTCATGCACACCATCCTGCTGCGCCAGGCCGATGCCGGGCTGCTGGGCTCGGGCCTGTTCGGCCTGGTGTTCATGATCGCGGCGCTGCTGATGTATATGCTGGCCAACCGCCAGATCGCGCAGGAGCGGCTGGCGCTGGCGCGCGAGCAGGAGCTGCGCCTGCAGCAGCTGGTCAACCGGCTGATGGTCAACGACATGCAGGACGGCGTGATGCTGGTGCGCGCCAACGGCGCGGTGGTGGCCGCCAACCCCGCGGCGGTGGTGCTGCTGGGCGTGCAGCCGCATGAGCGCATCTACTCGCGCCGGCTGGGTGGTGCGGCAGGTCAGGGCGGAGAAGCCGTGCTGTTCGACCTGCGCCGCATCCCGCGCCTGCAGCCGCTGATGGAGATGCTGCGCGACTGGCTGCACAGCAAGGACGACGTGCCGCGCATCCTGCAGCTGCTGCCGATGGCGTCCGGCACCGCGCTGGCCGACGGCACCATGCAGCACACCCGGCTGCGGCTGCGCTTTGTGCTGCCGGGGCTGGCAGGATTGCGCTCGACCATGGCGCATGGCCGCACCGTGCCGGCCACGCTGGATACTGCCGCCTGGAGCGAACTGTCGCCCGAAGCCGCCGGCCGCCTGCGCCTGGCCATCGCCCAGAACGAGGCCATGGCCTGGTCGCAGGAGGATGAGGCCCTGTTGCGAAACGAGATGCGCGACACCGTGCTGGTCCATATCGAAAGCTGGGAACGCATCGCCGAGCAGGTGCAGCAGGAAAAGCTGGCCGCCATGGGCCGGCTGGTGGCCAGCATCGCTCACCAGATCCGCAACCCGCTGGCGGCAATCAGCCAGGCCAGCGAGCTGCTGGGCGACTCTGGCCGGCGCGATCCCGGCGCGCAGGACCATGGCGGCGCCGACGTCGATATCGACGCCCGCCTGCTGCGCATCATCAACGACAACGTGCGCCGGCTGGACCAGGTGGTGTCAGACGTGCTGCAGATGTCGCGCCGCCCGCGCACCGGCCGCAGCACCGTGCACCTGGCGCAGGCGCTGCCCGAGATCGTCGAGCGCTGGCGCGCCGAAATGCGCTCGCGCCGCCCGCGCGCCGGCGAGACCCGCCCGGCGGGCCGGGCCGACATCAACGCCAATGCCATCCGGCTGACCGTGGACGTGGCCCAGCCGGTGGTGTTCGACGCCTCGCAGCTGCAGCAGGTGCTGGGCAACCTGCTGGACAACGCCTGGCGCTACTGCAGCCGGCTGCCGGGCTCGATCCGGCTGCTGGCGCATGCGCTGGACCAGCACCATGCCGAGCTGATCGTCTGGAACGACGGCGCCGAAGTCGCGCGCGAGCACCAGCGCAGCCTGTTCGAACCGTTCTTCACCAGCAACGCCCAGGGCACCGGGCTGGGCCTGTTCATGGCGCGCGAGCTGTGCGGCGCCAATGACGCCCAGGTGCGCTACGGCGCCATCGCCTTGCCGGCGCTGCTAGAGCGCACCGGCATGCTGGCCGCCGCCGCGCGCGATACACTGCCGGCCAAGGCGTTCGTGCTGACGCTGCGCATCGAGAGTGCCGATGCGGCCGCCGCCTGACCTGTCCCAACCCAGCCACCACCCCATGCCACCCCGAATGTCCCGAGCGCCCGATCCCATCCTGGTCATCGACGACGAGGCCGACCTGCGCGAGCTGCTGGACATCTCGATCCGCCGCATGGGCCATGACGTGGTGCTGGCCGGGTCGCTCGCCGAGGCGCGCGAGAAGCTGGCGCAGGGCCGCTACAGCCTGGTGCTGACCGACATGCGCCTGGGCGACGGCCTGGGCATCGAGATCGTGCGCCAGCTGTCGGCCGCGCCGGAGCGCATCCCGGTGGCGGTCATCACCGCCTACGGCAGCGCCGACAACGCTGTGGAAGCACTCAAGGCCGGCGCCTTCGACTACATCGCCAAGCCGGTCTCGCTGGAGCAGCTGCGCAGCCTGGTGCTGAACGCGCTGGGCCGCCAGCAGCGCGACAGCACCGATGCCGAAGCCGCCGCGGCCGAGCAGGCCGCAGACCGCGCCGCGGCCCTGCTTCCTGGCCATTCCGCCGCCATGCAGGAGGTGCGCCGCTCGCTGTCGCGGCTGGCGCGCAGCATGGCGCCGGTGGTGATCAGCGGCGAATCCGGCAGCGGCAAGGAGCGCGCCGCGCGCGCCATCCACGCCACCAGCGGCCGCGCCGCGCATCCGTTTATCGCCGTCAACTGCGGCGCCATCCCCGAGAACCTGATGGAGTCCGAGTTCTTCGGCCATGTCAAAGGCGCCTTCACCGGTGCCGACGGGGAGCGCGGCGGCTTCTTCCAGGCCGCCAACGGCGGCACGCTGCTGCTCGACGAGGTGGCCGACCTGCCGCTGCCGATGCAGGTCAAGCTGCTGCGCGCGCTGCAGGAGCGCCGCGTGCGCAAGATCGGCGCCAGCCGCGAAGACGCCGTCGACGTGCGCGTGATGTGCGCCAGCCACAAGGACCTGGCGGCGATGGTGGCGGCCGGCCAGTTCCGGCAGGACTTGTACTACCGCCTGAACGTGCTGGCGCTGCGCATGCCCACGCTGCGCGAGCGCGGTGAAGACATCCCGGTGCTGGCGCGCGCCATCCTGGACCACCTGGCGGTGCGCTACGGCGACCCGCGCCCCAGGCGGCTGTCGCCGGCGGCGCTGCAACGGCTGGTGGCCTATCCCTTCCCCGGCAATGTGCGCGAGCTGGAGAACCTGCTGGAGCGCGCCTACGCCTTTGCCGAGAGCGAAGAGATCGAGCTGGCCGACCTGGGCCCGCTGGACGCCGGCGCCGAGCGCGCCGGGCTGATGCATGCCCCCGCGCCGGCGATGGCGCCCACCAACTATTCCGCTCCCTGGGGCGCCGCAGGCATGTGGGCGCCGGTGCCGCCGGCCGCCGCGCCCGCGCCGGCCCCGGCAGAGCCGCCCCCGGCCCCGGCCAGCGCGCCCGAACCCGAGCCCGCCGGCGATCCCGCCGAACGCGCCTGCCGCGGCATCGTCTTCCCGATCGACCTGCAAGCCAGGCTGGAAGCCGTGGAGCGCGAGCTGATCCTGCAGGCGCTGGCGCAGACCAACTTCAACCGCACCGCGGCCGCGCCGCTGCTGGGCCTGAACCTGCGCCAGCTGCGCTACCGCATCCAGCAACTGGGCATCCGCGAAGCCATGGACGCCGCCGACCGTAGCACCGTGGAAGGCGAGGGCACGTCATGAGCAAGCCCGAGCACCGCTATCTGCCAGAGGCCGACGGCTGGGTTCCCGCCGCGCGCCGCGTGCCGTCGCCCAACTTTGACGAGCGCCCGGCCGGCATGCCGGTGGACCTGGTGGTGCTGCACAACATCAGCCTGCCGCCCGGCCAGTTCGGCAGCGGCGACATCGAGGCCTTCTTCCAGAACCGGCTCGATCCCAACAAGCACCCGTTCTTTGCCACCATCCACCAGGTGCAGGTGTCCGCGCACTTCCTGGTCACGCGCGAGGGTGAGCTGGTGCAGTTTGTCCCGTGCACGCAGCGGGCCTGGCACGCCGGACAGTCCGACTTCTTCGGCCGCGCCCGCTGCAATGATTTTTCCATCGGCATCGAGATCGAGGGCTGCGACGACCTGCCGTTCACCCTGGCCCAGTACGACACCGTGGCCGCGCTGGTGCCCGCGCTGCTGGCCGCCTACCCGGTGCGCGCGATTGCCGGCCACAGCGACATCGCCCCGGGGCGCAAGACCGATCCCGGCCCGCATTTCGACTGGGCGCGCTTTGCCAGGCAGGCGGGCGTGGCGCCGGGCATGTTGCCCTACCAGTGCCCGGGCGCGGCTGGCCAGGTGACGAATCCTTAACCTCATTCCCCATCCCCGTGCGCCCCGTTCCGGCGCACATGCCCCACCCCCGGGTGGGGCTATCGCAACGTCGCAACAATCAAAAAAATTTTTGTGAAATGTGCAGTTGCGAACGGTCTGACGAAAACCCTTGCGAGTACTAGGCTTGCGGGCATGTGGCGTTGCCGCATCGGCGCCACCGCCCCCGAAAAAGCGCTTGTCAAGACTGGTCATTCGGATTCGTTTCACTATACTTAGCCCAGTTTCACGCATCACACACTATATCTAGTAGTCAAACCGGGGAGCCGGCCCAAGGGTGAGTCAGGGATCACGAAGTTCGTGCATCGTCTCGAAACCGCCCGCTAAGGCCAGCGAATCACAAGAGTCCCTGGCGAAATGTCCACGCAAAGGCAGTCTGTCCGCCCCCGACTTCACGCCGGGAGGGACGTTCTTTTCGCCGCATTTCGCCAGGGACTCTTTTGTCTCTTATTTCCAGGGTAAAAACAGGAGTTCTCATGCAAACGGCCCAGAACGAAATCACCACGGGTGGCGCCGCCGCCGGTATCGCACCGACCGCGCAGCAGACCCCCGCCAACGCCGCCAATACGAACTACCCGGATCACAAGATCATTCGTCGCAATGGCGCCGTGGTGGCTTTCGAGCCGTCCAAGATCGCCGTTGCCATGACCAAGGCCTTCCTCGCCGTGAACGGCGGGCAGGGCGCCGCGTCCGCGCGCGTGCGCGAGATCGTCGAGCAACTGACTGACAACGTCGTGCGCGCGCTGGTGCGCAGCCGCCCCAACGGCGGCGCCATCCATATCGAAGACGTGCAGGACCACGTGGAACTGGCGCTGATGCGCTCGGGCGAGCATGAAGTGGCCCGCGCCTACGTGCTGTACCGCGAGAAGCGCAAGGCAGAACGCGCCAGCGCCAGCGCCGAGGCCGTGGCCCGCGTGCAGGAAGGCGGCATCAGCGTCAACGTGACCGACGGCGGCGTGACCAAGCCGCTGGACATCGTCGCCCTGCACGAGCTGCTCGACACCGCCTGCGCCGGCCTGGGCAAGGCCGTCAGCGCCGAGCCGATCCTCAAGGAAACGCTCAAGAACCTGTACGAAGGCGTGCCGATGACGCAGGTGTACGACTCCGCCATCCTGGCCGCGCGTACCCTGATCGAAAAGGACCCGGACTACAGCCAGGTCACTGCCCGCATCCTGCTGCACACCATCCGCAAGGAAATCCTGGGTGCCGAAGTGACTCAGGCCGAAATGACCACGCGTTACGCCGAGTACTTCCCGAAGTTCATCGCGCGCGGCATCAAGGCCGAGCTGCTGGACGAGAAGCTGGCCACCTTCGACCTGGCCCGCCTGGGCGCCGCGCTGGACGCCGGCCGCGACTTCCAGTTCAACTACCTGGGCCTGCAGACGCTGTATGACCGCTACTTCCTGCACATCGACGAGACCCGCATCGAGATGCCGCAGGCATTCTTCATGCGCGTCGCCATGGGCCTGGCCCTCAACGAAACCGACCGCGAAGCGCGCGCCATCGAGTTCTACCAGCTGCTGTCGTCGTTCGACTTCATGTCGTCCACGCCGACCCTGTTCAACTCGGGCACCCAGCGCTCGCAGCTGTCGTCGTGCTACCTGACCACCGTCTCGGACGACCTGGAAGGCATCTACGAAGCGCTCAAGGAAAACGCGCTGCTGTCCAAGTTCGCCGGCGGCCTGGGCAATGACTGGACCAACGTGCGCGCGCTCGGCTCGCACATCAAGGGCACCAACGGCAAGAGCCAGGGCGTGGTCCCGTTCCTGAAGGTGGTGAACGACACCGCCGTGGCCGTGAACCAGGGCGGCAAGCGCAAGGGCGCCGTCTGCGCCTACCTGGAAACGTGGCACCTGGACATCGAAGAATTCCTGGAGCTGCGCAAGAACACCGGCGACGACCGCCGCCGCACCCACGACATGAACACGGCCAACTGGATTCCGGACCTGTTCATGAAGCGCGTGATGGAAAACGGCGAATGGACGCTGTTCTCGCCGTCCACCTGCCCGGACCTGCACGACAAGGTCGGCAAGGCGTTCGAGCAGGCCTACCTCGGCTACGAAGCCAAGGCCGCCAGCGGCGAACTGAAGCTGTTCAAGAAGATCCCGGCCATGCAGCTCTGGCGCAAGATGCTGGGCATGCTGTTCGAAACCGGCCACCCGTGGATCACCTTCAAGGATCCGTGCAACATCCGCAGCCCGCAGCAGCACGTCGGCGTCGTCCACAGCTCCAACCTGTGCACGGAAATCACGCTGAACACCAATGACAGCGAGATCGCCGTCTGCAACCTGGGCTCGGTCAACCTGGTCGCCCACCTGGCCAAGCAGGCTGATGGTTCGTACGCGCTCGACCACGCCAAGCTGCAGAAGACCATCCGCACCGCCATGCGGATGCTCGACAACGTCATCGACATCAACTACTACGCTGTCGAGAAGGCCCGCAACTCCAACCTGCGCCACCGTCCGGTCGGCATGGGCATCATGGGCTTCCAGGACTGCCTGCACGTGCTGCGCACGCCGTACGCCAGCGACGCCGCGGTGAAGTTCGCCGACAGCTCGATGGAAGCCGTGTGCTACTACGCCTACCAGGCCTCCACCGAACTGGCCGAAGAGCGTGGCCGCTACGAGACCTACACCGGCTCGCTGTGGGACCGCGGCATCCTGCCGCAGGACTCGCTCAAGCTGCTGGCCGAAGAGCGCGGCGGCTACCTGGACGTGGACCTGTCCAGCACCATGGACTGGGACAGCCTGCGCGCCCGCATCAAGCAGCACGGCATGCGCAACTCGAACTGCATCGCGATCGCGCCGACCGCCACGATCTCGAACATCATCGGCGTGTCCGCGTGCATCGAGCCGACCTTCCAGAACCTGTACGTCAAGTCCAACCTGTCGGGCGAGTTCACCGTGGTCAATGACTACCTGGTGCGCGACCTGAAGGAACGCGGCCTGTGGGACGAAGTGATGGTCGCCGACCTGAAGTACTTCGACGGCTCGCTGTCGCGCATCGACCGCATTCCGCAAGACCTGCGCGACATCTACGCCACCGCGTTCGAAGTCGAGCCGACCTGGCTGGTGGAAGCTGCCAGCCGCCGCCAGAAGTGGATCGACCAGGCCCAGTCCCTGAACATCTATATGGCCGGCGCCTCGGGCAAGAAGCTGGACGACACCTACAAGCTCGCCTGGCTGCGCGGCCTGAAGACTACGTATTACCTGCGCACGATGGCTGCCACGCACGTGGAGAAGTCCACCGTGTCGCGCGGCTCGCTGAACGCGGTGTCGTCGGGCAGCGATAGCAGCTCCGCTATGGACGCCGCTGCCGCATCGGCCCCGGCCATGCCGGAAGCGGAAGGCGCGGTCTGCACGATGCGCCCGGGCGACCCCGGCTTCGAAGAGTGCGAAGCCTGCCAGTAAGGCAAAAAAAGACTACAGAGCAAAAATCCACCCCCTGTTTGCTCCCCTCTCCCGCATGCGGGAGAGGGGCGGGGGTGAGGGCCGGCGCATCAACGAAGTGAAGCGTCAAACCTGACCAACCACCGCGCCCCCCAAACCGAATCACGGAGAACCACATCATGCTGAGCTGGGACGACGACGTTCAAGCCACTCCGCAGGCCGCACCGCAGCCTGCCCTGCAACCCGCTGCATCGGCTGCCACCGCTGACCAGCAAGGCGTCCTGCCGCCGAGCGCCACGCAAGCCGGCGTCCTGGGCAACAACCCCAACGCCGCCGCCGCGCAAAGCAACCGCCGCGTCAACGCCGCCGACAAGCGCGTCATCAACGGCTCGACCGACGTCAACCAGCTCGTCCCATTCAAGTACAAGTGGGCGTGGGAAAAATACCTGGCCGGCTGCGCCAACCACTGGATGCCGCAGGAAATCAACATGTCGCGCGACATCGCGACGTGGAAAGACCCCAACGGCCTGACCGAAGACGAGCGCCGCATCATCAAGCGCAACCTCGGCTTCTTCGTCACCGCCGACTCGCTGGCCGCCAACAACATCGTGCTGGGCACCTACCGCCAGATCACCGCGCCGGAATGCCGCCAGTACCTGCTGCGCCAGGCCTTTGAAGAGGCCATCCACACGCACGCCTACCAGTACATCGTTGAATCGCTGGGCCTGAACGAAGCCGAGATCTTCAACGCGTACCACGAAGTGCAGTCGATCCGCGACAAGGACGAGTTCCTGATCCCGTTCATCGACACGCTGACCGACCCGTCGTTCAAGACCGGCACGCCGGAAAGCGACCAGAAGCTGCTGAAGTCGCTGATCGTGTTCGCCTGCATCATGGAAGGGCTGTTCTTCTATGTGGGCTTCACGCAGATCCTGGCGATGGGGCGGCAGAACAAGATGACTGGGGCGGCGGAGCAGTATCAGTACATCCTGCGGGATGAGTCGCTGCACTGTAATTTTGGGATCGACCTGATTAATCAGATCAAGCTGGAGAATCCGCATCTTTGGACGGCGGAGTTTAAGGCTGAGATTACTGAGCTGTTCAAGAAGGCGGTGGATCTGGAGTATCGCTATGCGGAGGATACGATGCCGCGTGGGGTGCTGGGGCTGAATGCGCCGATGTTTAAGTCGTATCTGCGGTTTATCTGCAATCGTCGGTGCCAGCAGATTGGTTTGGATCAGCTGTTCCCGAATGAGGAGAATCCGTTCCCGTGGATGTCTGAGATGATCGATTTGAAGAAGGAACGTAACTTCTTCGAGACGCGCGTCATTGAGTATCAGACGGGTGGGGCGTTGTCGTGGGATTGAGGTAGTAGTAGTTAATAGTAAGCAGTGTGGTGTAGGTTGAGAGTGACGAAAAATGGGGGCAGTAGGCTCCCTTTTTTCTAGTTTGACTGACGTTCCTCAATTAACAAGGGTTAGGGGTGATTCGCCATGCTAAATGGATTTGATAAGCTTCAACGTCAAATGAAGGACGCGCAAAATGTGCTGCAAGCCTTAGATGGTGACCTCTGTACTGTGAACTTCAATCCAAGCGATCCAGCAAGCATCGAGGCGGCAATCCTGCAAGTATCGAACCTGATTGATGAACGTGTCGGTGTACATGCCTCTAACCCAATTATTGGTCCATTGGCTGAGCAGATGAAGCAGAAGTACCGCGAGGCGATAATTGAACGTGCGGCGACTGCAAGGCTGTCAAATACCAAAGAGTAATGATTGGCGATATCTTTAGCAAAATTAACGATGCGGTATTGGATCTGCAGGGTGCTCAGTATCAAACATATGAGCAACCGCTAAAGAAGCTTGCACGCTTGCTTGCTGATCCGGACCTCAGAGCCGCAAATGAAACGCTAACGGCATCCGTTGACCTTGAAGCCTTCTTGGCGGCAAGCAAGCGCACGGAAAGTGGCATGGCTGGGAGTCACAAACTCGCGTGGCCTGATGATGATGAGCAGTGCCTAGGACTTACCTTGCTGCTTATCGGAAAACTCGCTGCTGATCCTTCCTATGCAATAAATTTTGGCCACTATTTTTTTGGTGGTAGTAGCAGCAAGCTAATCTCTGGGATCCATGGATTTACGGGGCAGATCGTTGTGCCTTTTGTAAGGGATTACAAAGAGTACGTTATGAGTAAAGGAGAGCGGCCGCAAAATAGATCATTGTCGCCCAATAAGGTTTTTATTGTTCATGGCCACGATGATGCTGCGTTAAATGGTTTGGCTCGTTTTATCGAGCGGCTTGGACTGACCGCAATCATCCTGAAAGAGCAACCGGATCGAGGTCGCACTATTATTGAGAAATTTGAGGACTCGGCCGGAGATGTTGGTTTTGCGGTGGTACTCCTTACACCCGATGACGTTGGAGGTGCGGTAAGGGAAGGTTCGACTGACGCCCGGGCACGTCAGAACGTAATTTTTGAACTTGGTTACTTTTCCGGGAGGCTTGGTCGGGGCCGTGTCTGCCTGCTTCGTAAAGGCGAGGTTGAAATTCCATCGGATTTATTCGGCGTCATCTATACGGAAATGGATCCGGCGGAAGGTTGGAAGACTAAGCTGGTGCGGGAATTGAAAGCAGCGAAGTTGGAATTTGATGCAGATAAACTTTGGCAGTAGACATACATTGTTGTCCAATGAGGGGCTGTGATGTTTGCTGTCGGAGATGTGGCATTTTTCCAGTTTCGAATAAGGAAAGGGAGGGTAGATCTATTTCAAAGATCCAGAAATAGATCTGCCCTCCCTTTTTTCTCTTGGCTTATGAGTATTCTTCGAGAAAAATTCGGGTCTGGTGGATTATCAAGATGGAGTTCGCAACCGATTCAGATGCAGTCTAGCGGCGAAAAGTTCGACGCCAAGCGAGATGAAGTAGCCCTAGCTGATCGGGACACCTAAAAGGCCCTTGGTCGTCACTATGGCAAAGGAGCTGTTGACGAGTTAGCCTCAAGCAGCCCCAAGGCGAGCAGAACGTCTCGGCCGATATAGTCAATGATGTTGTTGCTATTTTCCTCGTCCACCTCTCCGCTGATGCGACCAATGACCTGACCCACTACTACCTCCCACGGCGCGCGGGAGCCTAGAATGGCTGGAATCAACTGACGCACACTTTTGATTTTTGTGTTACGTCCTCTATCGCTAGAACTAAGAAGGGCGAGCAGCTTGTCGCGATCTTGGTGCTTCGGATTTTCGTCGTACCATTTTTTTCCGGCCTCGACCAGACCATCCCAATTGGAGCCCAAAGATCTGAGAACGTCATCAGTCGTCACTAGGTTTTCTACGGCGTAGCACTGAAGACGAAAACGAATCACGCAACCTACCGAGGGAAGAGCCTCCTGAACGCCATCACCATCTCTGATAGAAAACGCCTTCGGCTGATCATACATCGCGCTCAGAAGTTTGTTCGCGAAGACTTCCAGTTCAGTTTGTTGATCAACGCTGGTTGCTAGACAGGGGAAAATCTTCAATCGACCCTGAGAAGTACGGGCGGCTTGTTGCCAGACGCGCTCGTCGTCTTCGCCTTCCAGGATCACTGGCACGTCGCCATTAATAATTTGAGAAAGCGGGTGACCGAAGAAGGGAGCCATTTTCTGCAACTGCTTTGAGACAACTTCCTGTCTTACGTGCATGTACTCAAATACCTTTGACCCCAAGCTTGCGGCGTTAGAGCGACTCAACTCGTTGATTAGTGGGGTACTGTGAGTAGAGACGCACACCATTGTCTGTGCCCGAAGATCCTGACCTTGACTGTCCAGTTCGGATATCAAAAATCTCGCGAATCGGGCTTGCAAGTCTGGATGAAGGTGAACGTCAGGCTCATCGAGCAGCAAGACGTTCAGCTTGGCCGGATCGCATAACTCAAAGAAATGCAGTACTTCAGCCGCTAAAGCGATCAGTTCTGATTCACCACTGCTTAGGTCATTTGGCGTTATAGCCTGCCCGTTCTGCGTTCGGAAGATAAATTCCTGTCCATCCGCGCGGTCGATAATGATGTTTGTAAGCATGGCGTTGATCTTCGCCAACTGCATACTGGAGAAGGTCTTTGAAAAATCGGACCGCAAATCGAGGTCAGTTTCGAGACGCACTGCAAATCGCATTGCGAGATCGCGTAGCTTACCAGCAGACGCCTGCTTAAAACTGTCAGCTTGGTTCCGTATCCGCTGGCTCTCAATCCAGTTTCTATTTTGACGCTCGTTGTGCTCGATATTTGGCGAGTACTCGAACGTCCCGGCCCGCTCTGGACTAACGTACCTGACAAAAAACTGCGGCTGATCCCGCAAATTTGAGAACGCGCGAAGGAATCGGCTTTTTCCTGAACCGTTCCGGCCAACAATGATATTGAGTCGAGTAGGGTTTTCGAGTACAGCTCCGCCGCACTCGAGCCTTTCAGGTGGTGCCATATGAATCCAAATAGTTTGGTGAGGGATTGATGCGCATTGTGTCATTATTATATCCCCGTGCGACGACATCCAGAGTCTAGAGAAAGGGGACGGATCCTTTTCGGGGAAAGGGGCAGGTCTTTTTCAAGATCAGATCAGAAATCGATCGACCCCATAGTCTTGTCCTGACAGGGATTGGGGGGAACCGCAGCAAGGCATCTACGAACCCCTTTCCGCGGCAGCTATTCCGAGGAAATTACGACAACCTTGTTCCGTACTTCCACTTTGAGCGCTTGCCCGACCTTGAAGCCTGCCCGTTCCAGCCATACCCCACCTAGTCGAATCCATGGAACGCATCGCATCCCACTATAGCGGTTACCTTCAGTTGCCTTGACGCGGAAATGCCTGTAACTGGTCGTGCATGTGCGCACGTGCGCAGTGGGAGATATCTTGTGCATAGCGAACTCCTGATTCGAAACTTGGATTCGCCCGTGCAAGCTGGGCGGCCGGGCACTTGAACACCGCCCGCAGATCGGCCCGCATGTTTCCCCTTTCGGGTCTTGTATCGATGCGCGCTGCCCGGCCCTAGCAGAAAGCTATGGAAGACACTCCACGACTGTCGGACGTGGCAACGCTGCGGGAGGTGTGTTCAGCACCGAGAGCTAGGCTAAGGATTGCGGATACTGCCGGCAATGAGACAACTCTGCATTGCGGTACCGCAAGCCACGGGCTGACGCCAATCGTTCCCAGTCGCCTAGCTGATCGGCAGGCGAAAGTACCTGTCTCCCAGATAGGCCAGATAGGTCCGATGCTCTGGTCGACTAGCTGAACAAAACTCCCCAAAGATCGCCTGGTAACTGATGGCTTTGAACTTCAGTTCATCGCCAACCAGCTCTTGGAACCTCCGGATCTCGTCCCGATGACGCTCCCCGTGTGGTCCTGGCCAATCGAAGTACACATACCGCAGCACCCAACGGTCTCCGTACTGCCGAGCAAGCGCAAGGGCATGCTTAAGTAGCTGAGGCGCGCCAATGTGCCGGAACGCTTCCCGGCCGTCTTGCAGGGCTTCCGCGAGCGCCTGTGCCCGCGGCAACTCGACCTCTTCCCAGCGGCGACGCCCTTTTGCAAGGTATGGCGGCCTGAACGCCTCACCCACCTGCGTTGCCTTGCCGCGCAGCCATTCCGTGAACTTGCTCTCCACGCCGGCCATGACGCCGTTCGCCAGAGGCAGGCACACATCCAGGTTGGCGTGACTGTCGACTCCGGTGGACAGTTTGGATTCGAATAACGCTGCTGTGGGGCAGGAGGGTAGCGCCAGCGCTTTCATCAATGGCGTGGCATCCGCGCAATCGGTCCAGAAATCGAAGATGTTCGCGGCCAGCGCAGAAGACGAATGCAAGGCTCGCATCTTTGCCGGCTTGTCTCCACGCTCCAGCAGCTCGCCGCCGTCGCCATTTGCAAACGCCGCCAACGTTGCTGGCGAAAGTGGTCGCATCAGATTCAGGTCCAGATGGGGGACATAACCGCGTGCGTCAAAGGCGATGCCCCGGTTCGCTGCCCATTCCTGCTGTTCCCTGCAAATGGCTGTTACAGACATGAATCGTCTCCGTCGAGGGAGTTCCCTAGCAGACTGGCGGTCATGTAAGGAATCGTGGTTACAGATGGCGATTGTTTATCAGTCGAGAGGGGCAGGGAATCCGCCGAATGGTGGAGCGGGAAATATGCGCTGGCCGATGTCCGACATCGTCCCGCCCACTAGCCAACGTGTTATCGCGACCTCTGATCAAGGCTCCATCAACTGCGGCGCCCCCGATCAACGCAGTGCTGGCGTGCCCCTCGCGTCTTTGGGATCTTGATCTGCCGTAAAGACAGCACTAAGTACGCCACGTATAGAACCTCAGCCCAACGACGAAAGGAGAGAACCATGGCTGATGTTCGAAATGCACTCCGAGACGGGGATGCGACAAGTACCGGTGGAACGCTCATGGGTACCGGCGATATGTGGCACCACAGCGTTCGTGTAGCAGTGGAAGGCGATGTTGCTACGTGTCCGGTGTGCAAGAAGGGTGGAAAGGCATTCAACGACTGCCATCCTGCCTTTGACCTGATGGGCAAGCAGATACTCGTCGAAGGGGCGCGGGTGTATTGCTCTTGTGCCGTGAAGCCATTCGTCATTTCTTCCCAAAACAACTTCACCATAGAGGTGAATCAAGGAACATCCATTGCAGGCGCATCATGGAAAGAAGCCAACGCGCCGCAAACATTCAACAAGCTTTCGGAAGGCGTTACCGGCAACGAGCACACTTCGGATGAGGCAAGGATCTGCCCGAGTATGAGCAATGAAATGTTCCACAAGATAATGAGTCGGCTTCGTGATAAGGCGGTTCGCCTTTTAGGCGACCGCCTCGGCGAACTTGAGCGATGGAGCCGTGCGGATCAGGACAAGGTCAGTCTATGGTTCGGCTCTGCATTGCCCGAAACGCGAACTACCCTGCTCGACGGTCTCGTCCGGATCCGCGAAATTATGAAAGGCTTGACGGCAAAGAACTACGAGCGAAGCACGCCCGAAGCGCTTGCGCGGGTCGGATGTGTACCACGATCCGGGTCAGGGCAAATTCCCGCTTCTGCGAGCGTTTGCAAGCCGGACGGTACCTACACGATCTTCATCGGCGACATATTCTGCTCCCAACCAGATGAAAACAATCGCTATGACGGCATGCCTCTTGCAAAGGACTCCAAGCTGGTAACGTTGATTCACGAGGTGTCGCATTTTCCCGCTGCGATGAATACAGATGACCACTGGTACAGTATGACGCGGTCGCAGGAGCGGGCGGCTGCCCGCGATATGTTCTGCTTGAGCAATGCCGACAATATTGCCGCCTACGTGGTGAACATCCCGAACTGGAACGGGGATAAGCCGATTTGGAGGCAGCAATGAAGAGGATCCTCGTCTTGTTGGCACTCCTGCTTGCCACGCCCATACCTTCCTTCGGCTGCAGCTTGGGTAACCTGGAGCTGGATCCCATCTTCGAGCCGGGTGCTTCTCGTTTGTCTGCGCAAGAGATGCTGCGATTGGCCGACTGGCGGTCTGAACTGAGGCTCAGGTTTCCAAATGCGGGCGAGTTCTACGTTGAGGTCCAGGCAAACAAAGCTGCGGGCGTACCCGCTCGGCTTGCGGAAATCCGGCGGATACACCTAATGGAAGCCCTCCAGAACCTCGGCGTCGGGGTGGCTGATATCCAGGTGTCCAGAGTTGTCGAGAGAAGCGTTGACCCAGCGCACCTGGCAAGAACGGACCTGAAGCCGCAGGTAGTCCGCTACATCAATACTGCCGCTATTGCGATCAACCCCAGATGCCCACATGCTTGTTGTCCGGGGCCACAACCTATCCGGCACTGATCCAAGTATCAGGAGTATCGTGGACCTCGGCTTCGCTCGACGGTGTCGTGTTGCTGCATGACATATCGACATGGGTCGGCGCGGCCGAGTTCTTGGAATGGTGCACATGATTTGAGGCCCTTCACCCGGCACGGATTTCGCATCTGGAGGGGACGCGGTTCAATCCGCCGAACCTTGCGATCAGCGCTGCGTTGAACCTCCGGGGCGTGGCGATGGGGCGCACGGCTATGGTCTGTGACGAGATCAGGGGCGGACGGCTGGTGAATGTCTTTGGCAAGCACGTACGCGCGCCGACGCGCCACATGCTGCTTGCTCGTGATCCTGAGGATCGGCGTGTGAAGATCTTCTCGACGTGAATGAAGAGCGGGCACGCCTAAGGTCGCCTCTATTGCCCCCGCAATAACAAGGAATGCCGCTGCGTGAATGACGACGCCCCATACATTGCAGACCAAGAAATAGCCATGGAATACGCCTTCACTTTCAGATTCCTGCTGTCGCAGGCCGACCACGACATTAAAGCACTGGCCGAACGCCTGGGCGATGCAGGCTGTGATGACGCACTCGTGGGTACCGGCATGCCAGGACGCGTGGCGTTGTCATTTGTCCGCGAGGCAGATTCAGCGAAGGCGGCCATGGTGAGCGCGCTTGCCGATGCCCGGCGCGCCATGCCGTCCGCTACGCTGATCGAAGCGGTTCCCGATCTGGTGGGATCGATATCGCCGATGCCATCGGCATGTCCCGCCAGAACATGCGCAAGTTGATGCCCGGCTATCCCGAGTCTTTTCCGGCGCCGGTGCGTGAAGGCAGCACCACATTCTGGCACTTGCTGGATGTGCTTGTATGGCTGGATCAGCGCGATTACAGCATTGACCCGATTCTTCTGGATGTCGCCGCCACGGCCATGCAAGTCAATCTTGCCCGGTGCGCCAGTCAGGTGGTGCCTGCCATGGCGCGGGAGTTTCGGGCGCTGGTGGGGTAGGGGCAACGCACTGGAAGACACCCAAGTGTTCGACAGCCGGGGGCGGGCGAGGGAGTCGACCAAGAACGGCAAATCACTCAGCGCTTCCGAACAAACCAATTCCCAGTGGTGGATCAAACGAATCGGCTTCATCGGTCCAACCGTCGAGGTTGCCGCATTTCATCCGGTAGGAAACTACAGCTTTCGTCTCGACGTTGACCAGTCGGCATCGTGTGCCCGGCGGAACGGTTCCCTTGAAAGGCCCGTGCCGCTGCAATACGTCAAGCGGGTTATCGTGCAGCGGAACGGGGGCTACTGCCGTTCGCCCCGCGACGTCGATGACATAGCCGCTGAACCAAGCGTATGCGAGGCACAACGCAGCAGCACATGCACTCCAGATGAATACCCTACCAATTGCCGGACGCGCCACCCTCGTAACCCTTCCCGTAGAACCTACGTTCGATAAGCCTGTTTGACTTTTCCAGTGCGGCGAGCAACTCCGCAGGGGATACTGGCGTCGGAAAATAGCGGGGGTCATGCGCCATGATGCCAATCATCTCCAGCACATCCGCGACATTCGAACTACATGAGTTATTGAGCACACTATACTCTGCGTCTACCATCACCCGTCTGTCCAGTTCATCGCGGAGAATGGTCTTCTCGCGCGGGGTAACCCATAGGTACAGCCCAGCCACATCGCGCTTGACCCTTTGCGTATTGCTCTTAAGGTACTCCGAAAGCGAGCCCTTGTAGTACCGTTCATGCGCTCGGCTGTACACCGTACCGTCGATTCCTATTGCAACGTGTCCGAAGGCGGAGGCAGGGCGTGGCAAGCTATCGAAGACAAAAACTTCTACGTACTCTCGCTCGATATAGACTGACTTCGGTTCGTCATTACTGGCAGGTGTAGTCGTGCGCGTGGCGACCTTTGTCATCCGCTTGCCGTTTGGGGAAATGATCGTATCGGTCATGCTCATCCTTCCACATAAATTGCGACGTCTTCCGATTGCGCGACACTTGATACCAGGTGGGTACGGCCATCGGCATCTGTCGTGCCATGTTCAACTTCACCATTTCCTCGCTTGATCGCGTAAGCAATATTCGGAACTGGATCCTGCGAGCTCGCGTCGCGAATAACATAGCGCTCGTCATATGCAAGCCCCGAAACACTATCTTCAGATGCTCCGCCATGGACAGCGTTACTCGCAATCTGTGCTTGGCCGTACCCGCTGCGAGAGACCTCGATCGTGAAATCGTGCTGGGTATGGAGAACGACGGGCCTGTTTGCGCACCTGCAATTGACGCGGGCGCCACTCACTAGGATTTGTTTGCCGAGAATGTCGAAAGCCGGGTAGCAATCGTTCATCACCGATCCAGTTGATTTGCAGGCCGGACACGTCGCAATGTCCCCTTCCACGCCGACGCTCACGCCATGGTGGATCATGTGGTTTGTATGGGCGATGAGTTGGCCACCTGTAGTGGTTGGGTCGCCATTCTTTAGTGCGTAACGAATATCTGGCATTGGTTCCCTTCGGCTGGAAGAAGCTCCATCAAGCGTGACAGAGCGCCACCATGGGATAGAACCGCGCGAACGTTGCGACGTCAATAGAGAGAACATCTTCCGCGGCGCCCGATCAACGCAGTGCCGGTGTACCCCCACGCATCTTCGGGATGTTGATCTGCCGTAAAGACAGCACTAAATACACCGCGTATAGAGCTTCTGCGCAACTTCGAGATGAAGGCCCGGATGTGCGATCAGTTCTGCATCGCCGATGCGAACAACATTGCAGGCTATATCGTCAACATCGGAGATTGATCATGCTGCGAAGACTCACCGCTGCCCTGCTGTTCAAGTGGTGCAGCCCCACATTCCCTTGCGCGCTGATCGGCCTCGAGCACGAACTCAGCTTTGGCAACGCCGACAGCGTCTTGCCGGCAGCGGAAGTCCGCAAGCTGGCCGAGTGGAACGCAAGAATGAAGGAGAGCTTTCCCAGTGGAGGGCAATATGCCGTCTTTGTCAGGCGAGCATACAGCGGACGGCCATCGATGAATCTAGCCATGATGCGCCTGGAAAGCGCCAAGGCAGCTTTGGGGGCCATCGGTCTGGTGCCGGAGCGGATCGAGCATTCGGAAATCGATACCGCGATTCTTGAGCTTCGGACCAGTGGTAAGAGCGTGGGTCCAGTAAGCGAGGTCTATGTAGCATTTCAACCGGCCTGTCCGCATCCGTGTTGCCTTGGGCCACAGCCAATCCGGTAGAAACCAATCCCGGGACTGGAGGGACCTTCTTGTACAAAAGGAGGCCAGACAAATGAAATAATTTGCTTGCAAGATACCCGGCCTTGCCCTGTCTTCGGTGCTGCTAATGGGTGCCGGAGTCCTGGCCGTACTCCTATATCCATTCTCGCTCTCAAGCGACAATACGACGATCGATGTCATCTACATGCAGTACGCCTGCGGGGACTGCTACGTACAGTACCGCGTGCTAAGGGCTGGTGAACGAGGGGGGCAGATGCAAGCCAGAACGTTCGATAACGAGAACGATACCCCGACGCGGTTCATTGGCTGGGATGTCGTTGTTCTATACAAGGGCTCTGACCAGCCGCTTATCAAGTACGTGGACCCAAGCACCGCCTCACGCAATGACTGCATGAGCCCCGTCGTCCGGTTGCGGGGGCAGTTCAAGCGCAAGCTGATCTACATGTTCCTCTACTCCGGCGACAGATACGATGGCATCTACTTTGATGCGGACACGGCATCGATCGTCCCGAACGGCATCCACGGCTGCAGGCCGAGTCGCGGGGCGTCGATCCGATAGTCTATCGATCCGTAGGGCGCTCCCCGGTCCTTGCCATGAGACAGGTCGCATAGGCCATGACCATTGATCACGAAACCAAATCGGCTGGCGACGTCGCAATGGTGCGGCGGGCCGTCGCAACCGTCTACGGCATAGACGCGATCGAAGTGCATGAAGTCGTGCACGGGGTGAATCGAACATTCTCGCTGACGGATTCCGCCGATCGGACCTACTACCTTCGTCTGTACAGAACCCATGGACGAGGCGAAGTCGAGATCGACGCCGAGCTGCGTTTGCTAGCGCGAATCGAGCGGGATGATCTGCTGGAAGTATCGAGTGCACATTCAACGCTCCGGGGCGGAAGGCGCTTTCGTCTTGCCTTGTCGGACGGTGCTATACGTCATGCAGCTTTGTTTGACGCGGCAGTGGGACGTCCTGTGGAGATGACCTGTGATGATCTCGCTGCAGCCGCGAACGCGCTGAAGCGTCTTCATGCGCAGCCTGCGTTGGGCGAGCTCGCACCAAGCAGACATATTGCAGAGCTTGGTGAGGCATATCGGACGCTGAACCGTTTGGCCGAAGCGTTCGCCTTTGCCGGTAGCGCAGCAGCGACAGTCAGGGACCGTTGCAAGCACTTGGCGGCTGCCGGTTGGCCGCCTGCCGGTATGCCCATCGGCTTCTGCCATGGCGATTTCCGAATGGCGAATATGCGGATCGAAGGCAGGCGAGTCACGTTGTTCGACTTCGACGACTGTGGATGCGGGCCGCAATGGTTTGACCTGGCCACCATTGGATGGTGGCTCGAGACCGAAGGCCGAGGCGATTCAGCGTCTTTGTGGCGTGCGTTCGTCAATGCCTATATGCCAGCGTTGTATGGCTCCCCTGGGTTTCGCCTTTCGATCCCTGCTCTGGTCCTGCTTAACGAGATCAGGTCGATCGGCTTTCTGCTTGATTACTGTCTACTGGAGAAGACCACTTGGCGCGAGCTGTGCAAACGTGTGGATGATCTGAGCTACCGCGCAGTGTCAGGTCAGTTGGCCATTGACCGTTGGTTCGCGTAAGCAAGAAGGAAATACCAGCGAAGGGGCTCTCATGAAGATTGAGATCCGCACTGCGACGCATAGCGAGCTCGAATGGTACAAGCTTCTGCATTCCGACGAGGCGTTCAACCGATGGATCGCGCGAAGCATCAACGATCCGCAGTCCATGGAGAACGTCCCGGCCAGATTTGTCGGCGTGCGTATCGTTGGTGCTACTTGATACAGCGTTGTGCAAAGAGCCTTCCCGGCACACGTTCGGGAGGTGGGCCACCCATTCCTCTAGTTGACGTTGCGCCCCTTCCCATCCCAGTACGGCGCCCGCAACTCCCTCTTGAGAATCTTGCCCGCAGCGGACAACGGCATCGCGGTACGGAATTCCACTGACTTCGGGCATTTATAGCCCGCGATGAACTGCCGGCAGTGCTCCCTGATCTCGCCTTCGCTCACCGCTGCACCTGGCTTGGCAACAACGATCGCATGCACGGACTCGCCCCATACCGGATGGGGGATGCCAATGGCTGCGCACATTGCCACGTCGGGATGGCGGCCAATGGCATTCTCGACTTCTGCCGAGTACACGTTCTCGCCGCCGCTGACGATCATGTCCTTCAGGCGGTCGACAATGAAGATATGGCCCTCTTCATCCATGTATGCGCCATCCCCGGTGTGGAGCCAGCCGTCGCGCAGGGCGCGGGCAGTTTCCTCGGGCTTGTTCCAGTAGCCACGGGTGACGCTCGGCCCGCGAACGATCAGTTGGCCCACCGAGCCGCGGGGCAGTTCTGCGCCATCGGCATCGACAATCTTTACGGCGAGTCCGTATGCCGGCCTGCCGACCGAAAGATGCAAGCCGCGTGTGCGGGCGGCCTCGCCATGGTTCTCGGGCGGATTCGTGCAGACAATCATGGTCTCTGTCAGCCCGTATGAGTGCGCAAAGTACACACCCGGCAGCTTTGCCAATGTCTGCTCAAGTACCGATGCAATGATCGGCGATGCGCCATAGCCGATCCGGCGCAGGGTGGAAAGGTTGCGCTTGCCGAAATCCGGGTGCTGGATCAGCATCTGGATCATTGTCGGCACGAGGCCGAGATCCGTGATGCGCTCGCGTTCGATGGTCTCGAGCGCCTCGCCTGCTTCGAACGACGGCACGATGACGTGAGTCTCGCCGGCGATGAATTGCATCAGCAGCCGGTTCATCGCTGCGATATGAAAGAAGGGCCCGGAGTGCAGCACGCGGCCGTTCCGGATTGGCGGCGTATCGGCCATGCGCTGGATGCAGCCAGTCCACAGGCTCATGTGGGTCATCATGACGCCCTTCGGGAAGCCGGTGGTGCCGCCTGTGTACATCACAATGGCGAGGTCTTCGTAGCCGCGATGGGCATCGTTGGCCGGCGCCGCTTCTCGAATCAGCGTGTCGAACGACAGCATGCCGGCGGGCGCCTCGCCATCGCCGGCATGGATCAGAATCGGTGAGCGCCGGGCGGTCGTGCGGATGCCATCCGCCATGTGCAGGAAGTTGTCGTCGACGATCAGGATGCCGGTGTCGCAGTCATCGAGGGAATAGACCACTTCCGGCACGCTCCACCGCGAGTTGACCGGATTCAGCACACCGCCGCCCCACCAGACGGCCATCGCATATTCGAGATAGCGGTCGGAGTTGAGCGCAAGCATTCCGACCCGGTCGCCGCGCCCCATGCCCAGGGTCTGGAGCGCACCCGCCAGTCTGGCAACGCGGTCACCGAACTCGCGGAATGTGCGCTGGCGCCCGCGGAAGATCGTGGCCACTTTCTCCGGCGATTGCTGAAGGGATCGGTGCAGGGTATCGGTCAGGTTCACGGGAGATGCTCCGTCATGTCATGCTGCAAAGAGAAGCGATTGAACCATCGGGCACGGACTTGCGGCACAGGGTTATCCCGGTAACGAAGGCTGCCCCACCCGATCCGGGTTGGGCGAGCGTGGCATGCGTTCGTGCCGCGGGACGCAAGCAACTCTGTCCTGATCGTCGACACGCCGACGTAGGCATACGCAGGCTCTCCCAGCTCGATGCTGCGATATGTCCAGAACCTTAGCCACCCGAAACAAATGTAATCGTCTGTTAATGCCACGTGCCACCGCTCTGCTTTGGTATCAAAAGCGCGCTTCCCCTTTGGTACGATCCCGCTCTTTCCGCCAGCGCCCGCCATCGTGAATCGCCGCCATGTATCGTTGTTTCGTGAATATTGCGCACGGTGGCTCGCACGCATCCCACCGCTCTGCGCCGCCGGCAGCACCATAGCCAGACGCGGTTTCAACGGCGCGATGCGCCGCCTTCGTCACCCGACGCGACGCGGCATCGTGCTGACGCTCGCCGCATTGCCGGCGCTGTTCCTGCTATATGTGCTTGCGCTCGTGCCATTCACGCCGGGCATCGGAGACATTCGCAAAGCCCGTGTCGACCGGCCAGCGTTGATTGTGTCGGCCGACGGCAGGCTGATAGACGAATTCAAACCGGCCAATCGCGAGTGGGTGTCGCTCGGGCGGATATCGCCGTACATGGTGGAAGCGTTGATCGCAACTGAAGACCGGCGCTTCCGTGAGCATTTCGGCATCGACTGGATGCGTACTGCGTCGGCTGCGCTGCATACGTTTTCCGGTGACCGGCAGGGCGGCTCGACGATCACGCAGCAGCTCGCGCGCAACCTGTATCCCGAGGAGATCGGCCGCGCACCGACCCTCGCGCGCAAGCTCAGGGAAGCGATCACGGCGTTCAAGATCGAAGCCGTGTACAGCAAGGATCAGATCCTCGAGACGTACCTGAATACAGTGCCGTTCCTGTATAACGCCTACGGCGTGGAAATGGCCGCACGCACCTATTTTGGCAAATCGGCCCATCAGCTCGACATTCTCGAGAGCGCAACGCTAGTCGGCATGCTGAAGGCCAACAGCACTTACAACCCTGTGCTCAATCCCGATCGCGCGGTGCAGCGGCGCAATACCGTGCTCGGGCAGATGAATAAGTATGGGAAGCTCAATCCCGATGCCTATAACTGGTTGAAGCGACAACCGCTCAACGTCAATTTCGCATTGCAGACCGCGCAACCGGGCGCCGCACCGCATTTTTCGGCGCAGCTGCGCAAGTGGCTGATCGCGTGGGCCGATCGCAACGGCTACAACATCTATGCCGACGGGCTGGTCGTGCGCACTACCTTGGATTTCCGTCTGCAGGCGATGGCAACGCAGGCGGTGGACTGGCAGGCGAACCAGTTGCAATGGATCGCGAACGAAGCCTGGAACGAACGCACGGGCTGCTGGCCGGGCAACGAACTGTTCCAGGCATTCATCCGGCAAACGCCCGACTATCGCGCTGCACGCGATGCTGGCCGATCGGACCTGGCAGCACTTAGGAAGCTCGCCACGAACCCTGCCTTTGTCCGCGCGCTTTGCCGGAGCAAGACTCAGGTCCAGGCCGGCTTTGTCGCGATCGATCCACGCAACGGCGATATCAAGGCATGGGTCGGCAGTCGCAATTTCAGCGATGCACCGTTCGATCATGTGCAGCAGGCACGGCGTCAGCCGGGTTCGACATTCAAGCCGTTCGTCTATGGCGCGGCGTTCGCGGACGGGGCGCGGCCGAGCGATACGATCGTAGACCGGAACGTCGTCATTCCACTGGCCGGGGATGCGGTCTGGCGGCCTACCGATGCGGAACCGCCCACCGGCCGGCCGATGACGCTGCGCGACGCGCTGGCGTATTCGCGCAACCGCGTCACCGCGCAGCTCATGCAAAAGGAAGGCCCCGAGAAGGTCGCACGGCTCGCGCGCGCGATGGGCGTGCGCGAGAGTCCGCTCGAAGCGGTGCCGTCGCTAGCGCTCGGCACCAGCCCGGTCACGCTCAAGGAAATGGTCTCCGCGTATAGCACGATCGTGAACCGCGGAGCCTATATCGAACCGCGCATGGTCACTCGCATCGAGGATCACGACGGCAAGGTGCTCGCCGAGTTCGCGAAGGCAGTGCCGGAGCAGGCACTGCCCGCCGGTGCAGCGCAAACGCTCGTCGACGTGATGCGCGACGTCGTCAGCCGGGGCACCGGCGCGGGTATCCGGACGCGCTTCGGGATTCGCGCCGACGTGGCCGGCAAAACGGGCACGACGCAGGACAACACGGATGGCTGGTTCATCCTGATGCATCCGCAACTGGTCGCGGGCGCGTGGGTGGGTTTCGACGATGGGCGTGTGACGCTCGGCAACGATTGGGGGCAGGGCGCGCGCAGTGCCCTGCCGATGGTGGGCGCGTTCTACGACATGGCGTTGCGCGCGCGGGCGATCGATCCCGATGCGCGGCTCGGCCCCGAGAGCCGGCCGTCTCGCACGGTCCGTGCGCAACGGCATCGGCAGTTCCTCTTCTGGAGGTTCTGATGTCGGGCGTTCGCAACGCTCAGAGAATGCTCTTGAACGCTTGCCGTTCGCGACGCGATATACGCGATCTGACGCCTGGACCAGCGCATGGCGATGCGTAATCACGATTAGCGTTGGTACCGTTGCCGGACGCGTGCGAAGATTCGCGCCTCGCGTTCTGGGCCACGTAGCGCAGCACGGCTGCCTCGAAGACTTCTGCCTTGCCGGCAGAGCGGGTGTAGTAGGTTTTCTTGGAAATGCCGGCGGCGGCAATGGCCTCCACGCTGGTGGCGCCAAAGCCATGCTCGATGAAGAGCCGGGCGGCGTGAACCATGCACTACACCTCCGGCTGTGACCGCTCGGAAGCGGCTGTCCAGGGGCTTAGCCAGCTCTCAGCCATTTGTAGGCTCAACCTTACAATGGCCCGCCGTTGTCCCATCCGCGGCTCGGCTCGGCGACGGGCTCTGATTGAGGAGCGGTCGCTGGCTTCCTGCCACTCTTCCATCCGCGACTTGGCTCGGCTGCAGGCTCAAGTCGAGGCGGCGGGGCGTGGCGGTTCGCTCGCGGCCTGCCAGGCGGCGGGGTCGGAGCGGTCGCTTGCCCCGGCGCGCAAAGGGCGGCGACAGAATCGCGCTCGTCCCCTGTAGCCGTATGGACGATCGCTGTTGCTTCGTCCATGTTCAGGTCATCATCCGCTAGTACGCGCAGACATTCGATTAGATTTTCTCTGGTAGGGCGATAGTGCCCACTGGCGTTGGAGATTTCGCGAAGGATGCCATTTTCGACCACAATCTCGCCAGCGCAGATCACATTATTGCCAGCATTGAGCGACGAGTGATTGAATTGCGAGCTGACGTTGCCGACCAGGCGCCCGTTTTCGGTGCTGTTCTGCACGAACAGGTTTCCGTAGAGATCCATGGCATAGATCGTGATGCCCCTGGGCGTCGAATACCAGGCACCGTTGCGGCTAAGCCGCCCATTTGACACGGTAAGCATCGTTCCAAGGCGCTCATGCTTGCGCATATAGTGGACATACATGCTTTGGCTTGAGATGGGAGCCAGCTTCTCGTAGGCAGTGAAGTCCTCTGGCGTGAACTGATCGAACTGTCGACCTTGGACCAACGGAGATGGCTGCCTTGTGTGAGCATCATGGGCGAAGCTTCCGCCCACCGGCGAAATCGTCTGGTCCAATCCATACGTTCCCGCACGGCGAAACTGGTCCCTGGCTTGATTGAACAGCACTCGCTCGACGGAGTAGCCAGCTTGAAGGGGAACTCCTGTGCGGGGGCCGGAGAGTTGCTTCTTGCGTTCGAACTGCTCGTAGCTCATAAGTAAGAGCACCTGCTTGCGAAGGTCCCGCACAGCAACGCTTCGCAACGCGCTGTTCGTCGATTCTTTCCCCGCCTTAATCTTTATCCACTCGTCACACGCACCCAAGAGGGTGCCAAGATGCTGCATACGCCCATCTGCTGTCGGCGGTGGATTGGTCACCCATGCTTCCAGCATCATGTCGATTTTCAGTAGCTTCCTCCTGCCTCGGAAGCCGGAAAGTTTGGTCTTACTCTTAAATGCCTCCAGGCTGATCAGGGTGGGTTTCATGTGGTGCCTCTTGTGGACTGGAGTGATGAGCAGTGCGAGCGTCGGCTTTCGCGCAGCGCTATTGGCTCAGCGAAGGTAGTCCATCATGAGTCCGCGCCATGCCGTGTGCAATACCTGGAAACTGGTAATACTGAATGCACCCATTACCAGTGAGAGGACGGCAAGGCCGGGGATCAGGAGTCCGATGGCAACAAAAAGGCCGCGAGGCGGCGGGCTTTGATGGATGGGGCGCGGGTAGGGGCGTAAAATGGGTCCATCGAGGAATTCTGCATTTCATCTACCCGGACACATACCCGATTTTCGACATTCGAACGCTGGAAGCGCTCCGTTATCTTGGCGCGTCGGCATCGCCGTCGAACCGCACCTCATCCCACAAGGGCCAAAACTCTCCGACGAGCCTTTCACGCGGAAACGACGCTATCGCAGCCGTACTCAAGCCTTCACTGTCGACAGAAATGATTTGCCTGGCCACCGTCCGATATCCGGCACGGAAGTGGTTGGCGCCCTTGATTGCAATGAGCTTGTATCCATTGACATCCAGCCCGTGCAGCGCAAACGGCTCGACATCATAGATCTGCTCGGCGCGCGAAGCCACGATGACATCGACACCATGGATGATCAGGCGACACATCGCGCCCAGGTCGAAGCGAACGCCTTCGAACATCGCGCCGGAGCGATTGACGAAACGACCGTCCGTGATGCATTTCACATAGGCATCGGCCTCGATCGGCGCGCCCTGGAAGCGGCCTTGCTTGCCACCCAGCGAGACCCTGACCGTGGTGCCGACACCCGCACGCTGCGCTTGTGCAACCACGGCAGCGTCGTTGATCGACGCGAAGCAGCACGTGCCAGCGGGCGGATTGGCGTCTAGTAACGCGCGAAGCAAATGCGTGCCGTCTCCGGGTGTGCCGCCGCCCGGGTTGTCTGCGTACTCGTTGACAACGACAGGCCCCTCTGCTGCCGACAGGGCAAGGGCGACGCCCTGTGCGGGGGTCGGAAACGTCGGACGGAATTCCTCGCGATGCGACCAGATCCATTGCGCGACTTCGTCAGCGCAACGCTGCGCGAGTGCAGCGTCTCCGGTCGTAGTACACACGACCATCGGGCAGGGTGCCGCGATATCCGCGTAGGGGAAGCCATGGAACCACGAGCAGTCGATCACGCCCGGCTGGGCGGCCAGCTTCTGGCAAACGTCATTGACCTCCGCCGGGACAAATCCGTCTTGTGTCGTCACGATGTACGGCAGCATCGGCAGGCGTCGCGTTGCGGTGACCGGTGTGAGCCTTCCCCGAATCATCTCAAGCAGCAGCTCGACGGCTTCGACGCCCCGTTCATGGAAGTCGGTATGCGGATACAGCTTGCACGGTAACGTCAGGTTGCAGGCATCCTGCATCGCGTCCGTCATGTTGCCGTGCAAATCGTAGACCGCGGCAATCGGAACACCTGGCCCGACCAGCGCGCGAACGGCAAGCGCCAGATCGCCTTCGACGTCTTCAGTGCCGTCGGCGACACCGGCGCCATGCAGGGCTAGTAGCACGCCGTCAACCGGCAGCGCAGCGCGGATGCCTTCGAGGATGTCTTGCTTCATGGCGGCATACGCGCCGGCTTCGATCGTGCCCGACGGCGTCGCCTGCCCGACATAGGTGGGGATGAGCGTGGCGCCGGTCCTGCGCGCGCCTTCGATAAAGCCGCCGACCTGATGATTCGATTTGTCGAACGTCGCCAGGATTTCGTCGCCCCGATACTGCTCGAATGCGCGCAGTGATGTCATGCCCGCGAATTCGGCGGCGTACGTGTTGGTCTCGTGGATGAGTCCGGCAACAGCCAGGCGGACGGGCGATTGGTCTGAAGTCACGGGAATGCTCCGGAATGTAGGTTTCGCACGCGATCAGCGGTTGACCTTCTTTGGATCAAAGCTTAGGGCGATCAGGGCGCCGGCGACAAGTGCGCCGGCGATGATGAAGATGGCCGGGGCGGTGCTGTGGTACGTATCGCGGATCCAGCCGATCAGGTACGGGCTGACAAAGCCCCCAAGGTTCGCCAGGCTGTTGATCGCGCCGATGCACGCCGCGGCCGCCGCTCCGCCGAGGAATGCCGTCGGCAATGTCCACATGATCGGCGAGAAGCTGATGATCCCCGCCGCCGCGATCGACAGCGAGATCACGGCGAGTACGAGATTCTGTCCGGCGAACACGCTCGCCACGAGCCCAAAGGCACCCACCAGCATGATGCCGGCAAGGTGCCAGCGACGCTCTCCATGTCGATCCGAACTCCGCCCCACCAGCACCATGGCTACCACGGCCACGCAATACGGAATCGCGCTGAGCAGGCCGATCTGCACGCCACTGACCGCCCCGGCGTCCTTGATCAGCGTGGGCAGGTAAAAGCCGAGCGTGTACAACGCCATCATCGCCGGAAACGTCATCAGGATGATCTTGCAGATCCGCATGTCGCGCAGAATGCCGGTCAGCGGCATGTGCTCCCGGCCATGGTCATCCTGCGCGATATCGTTCTCGATCAATTGGCGTTGCGCCGGTGTCAGCCATTTGGCGTCCTTGACGCGATCCGTCAGGATCCACAGCACGCCGATGGCCAGCGGCAGCGTCGGCAGGGCTTCGAGCACAAACACCCATTGCCAGCCGGCGTGACCTCCTACCAGGTGAAAGCGCTCCAGAATCCAGCCCGACAAAGGGCTGCCGAGCAGGCCGGCGATGGGAATGCCCGCCTGAAAGATGGCCGTGACCTTGGCGCGGCGGCGATTCGGAAACCAGTAGGTCAGGTAGAGGATCACGCCGGGGTAGAAGCCGGCTTCGGCGACGCCGAGCAGGAAGCGCACCGTGTAGAACTGCCCCGGCGTCGTGACAAATGCCATGAGTCCCGAGAGCAGGCCCCATGAGATCATGATCCGGGCAATCCAGCGTCGCGCGCCGACGCGATGCATGATGAGGTTGCTCGGTACCTCGAACAGCATATAGCCGATGAAGAACAGCCCTGCGCCGAGCCCGTAGGCCGCCTCGCTGAATTGCAGGTCGGACAGCATGTTGAGCTTGGCGATGCCGATGTTCACGCGATCGAGATACGCGACGACGTAGCACAGCATCAGGAACGGGATGAAGCGCAGGGCGACCTTGCGGTAGGTGGCGTCTGCGAATGCGTAGGTGTCCTCAGGCCGCGTCTGAATATCGGGCGAAAGCGTGGCGTGATGCTCCATGAAAGTGTCTCCTTGTTTGTTATGGGCGCGACGACGAGAGGGTCAGACTACTTGTTGCATCGCGCCGGACTCATGGCCTGCCAGCGTCTCTGCGTAAGCCTGGAACTTGCGAAGCTCATCACTCGGAACCAGCGAGCCACCGGTGGCCCAGATCACATGCGTTGCATCGCGCATGTCGAGGCCGTGATCGCGCACATACGCCTGGCCTTCGGCTGCGCCGCCCAACCAGCCTGGGCCACCTATGCCGGCCGCCGCTGAAGGTTCGACTTCCACGCCCATCGACGTCTTGAGCGCGAGCAACTGAACGTAGAGTTGATCGTCGGCGACGGTGAACACGCCGGCGAGCTGGGACGCCATCAACGGGCTGACCAGATGGGATGCCTGTCCGACGGCGAGGCCATCGGCATCGGTCCGGTTATCGAGGCCGATGTCGTAGACGGATACGGGCGTGTCCGCACCTGAGGCCAACTGCACCAGTACGCACGGCGAGGCCACGGGCTCGGCAAAGAAGCAGTGCACATGTTCGCCGAACAGCGCCTTGAGCCCGTAAGTGATACCACCCGGTGCGCCACCGACACCGCAGGGCAGATAGACGAAGAGCGGATGCGCGGCATCCACGACGCGGCCGGCTTCGGCCAGCTGGCGCGCCAGGTGGCGTGCCGCGGCAGCGTATCCGAAGAAGAGTAGGGGGGAGCGCTCGTCATCAACAAAATGGCAGCGCGGCGCTGCCAGCGCCTGCTCCCGGCCAGCTGCCACGGCTTCAGCGTAGTCGCCTTCATGTTCCACGACGCGTACGCCGCGTTTGCGCAGGCGATCCTTCTTCCACGCCTTGGCGTCCGCGGACATATGTACAACCGCATCGAACCCGAGAGCAGCCGCCATCACGCCGATGCTCAAGCCGAGGTTGCCCGTGCTGCCGACCGTCACCGAGTATTGCGAGAACAGCGCGCGCGCTGCCGGCGTCGCCAGCAGGCGGCGATCACCCTCCGGTTCGAGGACACCGTGCTCGATTGCGATGGATTCGGCAATCGCCAGCACTTCATGAAAGCCGCCGCGAGCCTTGATGGAACCGGCAATCGGCAGTTCGTCGTCCCGCTTGATGAACCATGCCCCCTCGGCGCCATCGTTGCCGACGATCGCGTGTTGGAGTGCGGTGGCCGGCATCAACTGCGATTCCACTTGCCCATGGCTTGAACCCAGTTCGGGAAACAGCGTCGCCATGAGCGGTTCACAGCGCGCCAGGCGCGCCTCGGCCGATGCGATCAGTTCCGTCGATGGGGCGGAAGCCGGCAGGGGTTGCCCCAGCCTCGGATTCAGCCAAAGCAGCGGCTGTCTCGATTGAAGTATTGCTAATAGATCACGAGTGAGCGGCAGGGTGGCCATCACGTCCTTCTCCAAGGAATTCCTTATGAACCGTGATCGTAGACGCTGTAATCGTGTAAAAATAGCGATCGTTTCTAACGCATGCATTAGTCAGGCTAATACGAATGCAGCTCGATTCCTCTGTTCTCGGCGCGCTGCGGTGTTTCGAAGCCGCGGGGCGCTTGCTGAGCTTTACCAAGGCCGCCGAATCGCTGAGCCTCACCCAAAGCGCGGTGAGCCAGCAGATTCGCCATCTGGAAGAGCGTCTCGGCTACATGCTCTTCGTGCGCCAGCCGCGCAACTTGAAACTGACGCCAAAGGGTGAGGCTCTGTTCGAGACGACCACGCGCGCACTGCACGAGATTCAGCAGACGATCCATCGACTCGGCCTGCCAAATGCGCCCTTGCAGGTCAATTGCCTGCCGTCGTATGCGCTGCAATGGCTGATGCCGCGCCTGACTGAGTTCCACCGCGAGCAGCCGGACGTATCCGTGCGCCTGAAAGCCGAGTTCCAGGCCCTGGACAGGCAATCGATGGAGGCGGAAGACATTGACGTGGCGGTGCGTTACGACCCCGTCCGCTACAGCCAGTTGCAAGCTGACGTTTTGCTGGACGAGTATCTGATTCCGGTGGCCACACCCGAGTATCTCACCCAGCATCCTGGGCTATCTGACGGGGCTTCGCTCGACGGCGTCGTGTTGCTGCATGACGCATCACCATGGGTCGGCGCAGCCGAGTTTGTGGAGTGGCGGACATGGCTTGAGGACTTTCACCCGACATGGATTGCGCATCTGGAGGGGCCGCAATTCAATCTGTCGAGCCTTGCCATCAGCGCGGCGTTGAACCACCAGGGGGTGGCGATGGGGCGTACGGCCCTGGTCTATGACGAGATCAGGAGCGGACGGCTGGTGAATGTCTTCGGCAAGCACGTACGCGCGCCGGCGCGCTACATGCTGCTTTCTCGTAATCCTGAGGATCGGCGCGTGGCCATTTTCTCGACGTGGCTCAAGGCAGAGTGTGCGCGCTTCAATACCGCGCGAATGGAACTGCTTTCACTGGATGGAGTACCGCGAAGAGCCGGGTTGGGGCGTTGATTCGGTAGCCCCTTGGAAGAGAGCCCTTCCAGGCCAGGCTTGACGAGCTTGCCGAGAAGCGGATAGATTGACGCAACCATGAGCCGCCGCCCAGCCTCCCTCTCTCTTGATCTCACTGCGAACCAGCCGCAGTGGGGCGCGCGCGCCAAATCCAAAAAACAGTCGCTCATCTGACCGGAGCGTGCTGTTCCGTCAGTTGAGCGACGGAACAGCATCAGTGTAGAAGACGGTCTGCCAATCCCCCCTTACTGTCTCGAGCGCCTCTTGCTCTGTCGCTTGCCTGTGCGGTTTCCGAATCGGTCGATCCGGAGCATGCAATGCAAGAAATGGAGTATCTCTATCGTGGTATCTGGCTACCCTTGGTCACCCCTTTTCACAACCATGAGGTGGATCACGTCGCGCTGCGGCGGCTAGTGGCTCATTACCGCAGCAGCGGCTTGGCGGGGTTGGTCGTGTGCGGCAGCACCGGCGAAGCCGCCGCGCTCGATGAGGCGGAACAGTTGGCCGTTCTGGATACCGTGCTGGACGAGGCCGGGGAGCTGCCGGTCATGATGGGCTTGGCTGGCAACAATCTCCGGCATGTGCTGAGCCGTCTGGACAGGATTGGCGAACGTCCACTGGCGGGGGTCTTAGCGCCTGCACCGTATTACATAAGACCGTCGCAAGAAGGATTGAAGGGATACTTTCGCGAGCTGGCCGATAGATCTCGGGCACCACTGGTGCTGTATGACATCCCCTACCGAACCGGTGTAACGCTGAGCACCGAAACGCTGCTCTCGTTGGCGAACCACGGCAATATTCGAGGTATCAAGGACTGCGGCGGTAACGCAGAAACTACACAGGCGTTGATCGCCGATGGCCGCCTGGATGTCCTCGCGGGAGAGGACCACCAACTGCTTGCCACGCTGTGCATGGGCGGTCAGGGCGCAATCATTGCGTCCGCGCATATTCGGCCTGATCTCTTCTCGGCGTTGTGGCGCGCAGTGGCTGAGCAGCGCTTGACCATCGCACGCCAGCTTTTCCATGCCTTAATGCCCCTGATTCGACTCATGTTTGCAGAACCTAACCCAGGTCCGGTCAAGACATTACTGGCCAGGCATGGCTGGCTGTCTGATGAACTGCGTTTGCCAATGACGTCGGCTTCAACCGCGCTCGCCGAGCAATTGGTGATGACGTATGAGTCCTTGGACTCGGTACACGCGAATGCGTTGTAATTGCGCAGGTTAAAGATAGGCGTACGGCCACTGCCGTATGCCTGCCATATTCAAGGCAGCAGGTCGGCAGAGACGTGTCTGAGTTGAGAGCTGCGCGTATGAAAGGCACCACAGCACCAGATGCGGCGGCAAGTTGCCGCAGATACACTATGCGCACCCGTTCAGCCAGCCAGGCGGTATCGCTCGGGTGCATGCAGGAAATCCAACCTTTTCTCCATACGAAACCGATGAAAGCCATCCTTTCTGCTCTGACTCTTGCTCTGCTGGCCCCGGTCGCTGCCCAGGCCGCCAACGAATGCGACAAGTACCGCACCAGCTACGACAAGACCTACTGCTTCGCCAAGCTGTTTCTGGAATCCGACAAGGAACTGAACGGGAGCTACAACGAACTGCGTGGCATGGTTGGAGACAGCGTGAAACAGAAGCTGAAGGACACTCAACTGGATTGGATCAAGTACCGCGACGCGTCATGCGAGTCGGGCGGCGCGATTGACGTGGATTGCAACTACCGCGTGAACCGCGAGCGTGCTGAATACCTGCGCGACCGGGTGCGCGAATGCAAGGCGGGCACCTGCCGCAACGACATGATCGCCAAGAAGGCCTGGAACTGATCCGATGGCGCCGGTGATCTCCGCCAGGCGCCGCGCGGTGCTGGCATGGCTGGCAGCTTGCCTGCCCGCCCTCGCCATCGCTTCGCCGCCAGCCATCGGCACGCGTCCGGCCCGCATCGTCATCGATCCCGGCCACACACCGGCGCAGGGCGGCGCACTGGGCGTGCGTGGTATCCGCGAGGTCCGCTACAACGACGGCCTCGCTTCGCTGCTGGTACAGGCGTTCACACAGGCCGGGTTCGACGTGGTGCTGACCCGCGGGCCGGGCGACAACGTGTCGCTGGAAGAGCGCGCCCGCTTCGCCAACGAGCGGCAGGCCGACCTGTTCCTGTCGATCCACCACGACTCGGCGCAGTTGCAGTACCTCGAAAAGGTCGCAGTCGGCGACCACGACGCGTATCGGACCACCCGGCCCATTTCCGGCTATTCGATCTTCGTGTCGCAACGCAATGCGCACTACGCGCAAAGCCTCGCCGTCGCGCAGATGCTGGGGGCGGAAATGCACAAGCTGGGCCGGCCACCGACGCTGCATCATGCGGAGCCAATCGAAGGCGAGTCACGGGAGTTGCTGGTGCCAGATCTCGGCATCTACCGCTTCGACGATCTGGTTGTCCTCCGAAAAGCCGAGATGCCCGCCGTGCTGTTGGAAGCGGGTGTCATTGTTGATCCCGCAGACGAGGGTTACGTTAGTGATCCGGGAAATCAGGTCCGCATTGTCCATGCCATCGTCACGGCGGTGCGGGGGTATCTAGCGACGGCTCGGATCGGCTACGTACAACAGTGACAAGGCAGCGGCTGCGGTTTTGGGGGATTTGGGCAACGACTCCGTCTTCGGCCTTCCGAAATGCGGCATCACGCCGCGGCCCTCATGGCTGTAAGGCGCCTGGCGGGGCATCGATTCGATAGCCGTTTTTGCTCGCGAGGTTACGTGGGAAATCCATAATTGTCTGCGTCGGTGGATAAGTGGAGAATCGCCATTGCCCCCCCCCCGCCACGCCGCCCACCTAAGCGCCGACCATCGTGACGTCCACCGCTCCTTCGCGCACTACCCGCCTGCACTTCGACCTCACCACCGTCCAGCTCTTCATCGCCGTATCCGACTTCGGCAGCATCACCCGCGGCGCCCAACGCCTCCACCTGGCCCCCGCAGCCGCGTCCCGCCGCATCCTCGAACTGGAAGCCCAACTGGGCGTCTCCCTCTTCGAACGCCTGCCCCACGGCATGGCCCTGACCGAAGCCGGCCGCGCATTGCTGGCCCACGCCCGCGGCATCACCCACACCGTCCAGCGCATGCAAGACGACGCCGCCTCCTTTGTCGGCGGCGACCTGGGCGTAGTGCGGGTAGCCGCGCCCAAATCCGCCGTCATCCAGTTCCTCCCCTTCGACATCCAACGCTGCGCCACCGCCTGCCCCGGCGTGCGCATCGACCTGCAGGAAATGAACAGCGCGGAAGTCCAGCAGTCGCTGCGCCGCGGCACCGTTGACATCGGCATTTACGACGGCAGCCTGGGCGTGATCGACCTGCCGACCGCGCCCTATCGCAATGATGAACTGGTGCTGGTGGTGGCGCGCGGCCATGCGCTGGCGCGGCGCCGCAAGGTCACGCCGGACGACGTGCTGGACTGCGACCTGATCGTGCTCAGCGAGAGTTCGGCGATCTCGATCGTGCTGGAGCGGCTGGCGGAAGAGGCCGGCCGCGTGCTGCGCATGCGCATGCGCGTGGGCGGTTTCGACAGCATGGCCGCGCTGGTGGCGCAGAACCTGGGCGGCGGGGTGATGCCGGAGGCGATCGCGCGCGAGGTGGCGGCCGGCAGCCGCTTTGTGCGGCTGCCCATTGCCGCGGCCTGGGCGCAGCGGCAGTTTGTGCTGTGCCATCGGCCCCATGGGGCACTTTCCTCGGCGGCGCTCAGCGTGCTGGCGGTGCTTGCGCAAAACGCGAAACCAGAATCCCCCAAATAGCGATAGCCCGCGGCGGGTGCATTGCGGATGATGGCTCCATAACTACAGGACGGAGACACGCAATGCAGCGCAGACAATTCATTGTGGCGGCAGCGGCCGGGCTGGCGATACCCAGCCTGGTGCGCGCCGCCGACATCGCCGGCCCGGTGCGCATTGTGGTGGGCTTCGCCCCCGGGGGCGGCACGGATGTGCTGGCACGCGTGATCGGGCAGAAGCTGGGGGGCATGTGGAACACCAGCGTGCTGGTGGAGAACAAGCCCGGCGCTACCGGCGCCATCGCCGCCGCCTATGTGGCCAAGCAGCCGCCTGACGGCACCACCTTGCTGATGGCGCATGTGAACAGCCACGCGATCGCCCCGGCGCTGCTGGACGTCAAGTACGATCCGCGCGCCGACTTCACGCCGATTTCGATGGTGGGCGTCACGCCCAATATGCTGACCTGCCGTCCGGAACAGAAGGTGCGCAGCGTTTCGGACATCGTGGCGCTGTGCCGGCAGAAGCCGGGGAAGATCTCCTTTGGTTCGTCCGGTATTGGTTCGGCGCAGCACCTGGCGCTGGAGATGTTCCGGTTGCAGGCCAGGCTCGATGTGGTGCACGTGCCTTACAAGGGCTCGGGCCCGCTGGTCGCGGACCTGATCGGCGGCCAGATCGACTATGCGTTCGACACCATGACCGCCGCCACGCCGTTTATCCAGCAGGGCAAGGTGATCGCGATTGCGCAGACCCGCCTGAAGCGCGCGGCCAGCCACCCCAATGTGCCGATGCTGGCGGAGTCCGGCTTCCCCGGCCTGGACGCGGCGTCGTGGTACGGCCTGGTGGGCCCGAAGAACATGCCGCCGGCGCTGGTGCAGCGCATGAACGCCGACGTCAACCGCGTGCTGGCCATGCCCGATGTTGCCGAGCGGCTCAAGAGCTTTGGCGCCGAGGACTCAGGCGGATCGAACCAGCAGTTCGCCGCCTTCATCGCCTCTGAGTCCACCAAGTAGGCCAAGGTCGTGAAGGACGCCGGCGTAAAGGCCGAGACCTGAGCGCCGCAAGCCAATGGCCGAGAGCCGACGCACGCGCGCACGCTGCCCCATCCATCTATCCAGGAAGAAGCATCCCATGACAGATTTCCGCGACTCGGGCGCACAGGCGCCTGCCTCCACCTTGCCGCTGGCCGGCGTGCGCGTGCTCGACGTCAGCCAGGTCATGGCCGGGCCCTACGCCTGCATGCTGCTGGCTGATCTGGGCGCCGACGTGATCAAGATCGAACCGCCCGATGGCGGCGACCAGACGCGCGGCGCGATGGGTTTCAAGATGAAGGGCTCGGACAGCATGGGCTTCCTCAACATGAACCGCAACAAGCGCAGCGTCACGCTGGATCTGAAGACCGATTCCGGCCGGCAGGTGCTGTATCGCCTGGCGGAAACGGCCGACATCCTGGTGGAGAACTACCGCCCCGGCGTGATGAAGCGCCTGGGGATCGACTACGAGACCCTCGCCAGGATCAATCCGAAGCTGGTCTACTGCAGCATCTCGGGCTTTGGCCAGAGCGGGCCGTGGGCCGCGCGGCCGGGCTTTGACCTGATGGCGCAGGCGATGTCGGGCGTGATGAGCGTCACCGGCTACCCGGGCGGCGCGCCGGTGAAGGCGGGCGTGCCGGTGGCCGATATCGGCTGCGCGCTGTTCGCGACCTACGGCATGCTGTCTGCCTACATCGGCGCCAGGGAGACGGGCAAGGGGCAGTATGTCGATGCGTCGCTGTTCGACTCCGCGCTGGCGTTCTCGGTATGGGACACCTGCGAATACTGGGGCACGGGCCGCGAGCCCGAGCCGCTGGGCACGGCCAACCGCATGAGCGCGCCTTACCAGGCGATGAAGTCCGCCGACGGCTACTTCGTCATGGGGGCCACCAACCAGAAGCTGTGGCAACTGCTGTGCAACACGCTCGACCGGCCCGACCTGCTGGCGGACGAGCGCTTTGCCACCGTGGCGCTGCGCCTGGCCAACCGGCAGGCACTGATCGCGATGCTGGAGGAGAGCTTCGTCAAGGAGCGCAGCGACTACTGGATCGAGCGCCTGCTCGGCGTCGGCATCCCGGCCGGGCCGATTCTGACCTACCCGCAGGCCTTCGACAGCGAGCACGGCCGCCACCGCCAGATGCGCATCGAAATCGATCATCCGATCGAGGGCAAGGTGCCCAATATCGGCTTCGCGGTGAAGATGGGCGGCACGCCCCAGCAGGTACGGCGCCCGCCGCCGCTGCTCGGCCAGCACACGGAAGAAATCCTGGCGGAGCTGGGTATCCCGAAGGACGAACAACAGTCGCTGGCTGTAGCCGGCGCATTCGGATCATGAAGCCCGCGCTGCCGCCGGAAGGCGGTTCCGGCAACGACGGACAGGTCACACTCACGATGCAGGGGCAGGTCGCAACGCTGACGTTCGACCGTCCCGCCGCCCGCAATGCGATGACGTGGGCCATGTACGAGCAACTTGCCACGCATTGCCGCGCGCTTGCAGCGCAAGGCAATGGGGGTGCGCGCGTGGTGGTGCTGCGCGGCGCGGGCGGAGAGGCCTTTGTCGCAGGTACTGACATTGCGCAGTTCCAGCAGTTCTCCAGCGGCGAGGACGGGGTGGCCTACGAAGCGCGCATCGACGAAGGCGTCCGCCTTGTCGAGCAACTGCCGATGCCAACGGTAGCGGTTATCGAAGGCTGGGCGGTGGGTGGCGGCCTGGCCATCGCTACGGCGTGCGACTTCCGTGTCGCGACGCCCAAGGCCCGCTTTGGCGTGCCGATTGCGCGCACGCTGGGCAATACGCTGTCGGCGCAGAACCTTGCCAAGCTGCGTGCGGCCTGGGGGCTGCAGCCGGTGCGCCGCATGCTGCTGCTGGCGCAGATCCTCGACGCCGAGGCCGCGCTCGCGTGCGGGTTTCTTGAGGGTGTGTACGCTGCCGACGCGCTGGAGGCCGAGGTCGTCTCGCTATGCGACCGGCTTGGCGCGCTGGCGCCTGTCACGCAGACGGTGGTCAAGGAGGCGTTGCGGCGCCAGACCGTGCAGTCGGTGGCCGACACGGATGACCTGGTGCGGTTGTGCTACGGCAGCGGTGACTTCCGGGAAGGGGTGGATGCGTTCGTGAACCGGCGCCCGCCGGTATGGAAAGGGAGTTGAACGTCGGGGCCTGGTACGCCAGCCGCCGGTGTTTCACAATTGAAACCATCCGGCTGATTTACCGTGCAACCGACACATCGCGCGAGCGTCACGCGCCCGCTCGTCAGCCTCCCGCCACGGGTGGCCCGCGATATGCATCACATTATTGCTATGGGCGATAAAGACGCTCGAGCCTGCATGCCTGAACCTGTGCCATGCAGTGGGTGTCACCAGCGCGGCTGGCGGTGGAATCGGTGCAAGATGGCATCTGTAAGGTCTGTGCCATCGCCGCGCCGCTTCTACCGTCTGGTTGCCCTCTCAGGAAGGAGCGCGCCATGAAGAACAAGCTTCCCCCGATTGCCACACTGGCCTTCGGCGTCTGCCTGACGATGTCTGTGGCATCGGCTGCCCCGCCGGGCGACATGGTCATGGTCACCGCCGACGAGGTCAAATGGGCGGACCTGCCACTGATACCGGGTGCCAAACTTGCCGTCCTCGAGGGGAAAATGGACAAGAAAGCGCCGTTCACGGCCCGGATCAAGCTGCCCGCGGATGCCAAGGTGCCGGCGCACTGGCACCCAGGCGTGGAGCGGGTGACCGTGCTTTCCGGGACGTTCAACTATGGCATGGGCGACAAGCTCGAACCGGAAAAGACCTCGCCGCTCGGCGCCGGCAGCCTGATTGTCATGCCACCCAAGATGCGCCACTTTGGCTGGACCAAGGAAGAAACCATTATCCAGATCAATGCGTCGGGGCCCTGGGCTTTCAACTTCGTCAACCCGGCTGATGATCCCAGGAAGAAGAAGTAATGCCATGTTGCATGGGCTATGGATGTCTCTGCCATGACATGTGCGCGATTCAACGGCTGGCGGTGAGCCTTGCACACCGCCAGCTACTCGCGCAAGTTTGTCGAAGGCGCGAAATCCGAAGGCCTGGTTGAGGCGGCGCTCGAACGCGCCGCGTTGCGCGGAGTCGTTGCCACTCCGCGTGAATAGTATGCCCTGACACCTGCATCACCCGGCTACGACTTCGTTTCCGCCGTTTCCAGAGTCCTCTCAATGCCCGCTCGGGCACGTCCAAAGACAATGCTCCGATCCACTCGGATTGTGCTTATTTTCTGGTTGTCACTTGACAACCAGTCATTGCGCATCTAGTCTCGGAGACACGAATGACCCGCGCCAGGCACCCAAAGAAGGAGATTGAGGCCGCACTCAGGCATGCAGAGCTGCATGGCTGGCGTGTCGAGCAGGCGAAGGGCAACGGTCATGCGTGGGGCCGTATCTACTGCCCCGACAACGACAAGGAATGCCGCTGCGGCGAGTTCTGTGTATCCAGCGTCTGGAGCACGCCGAAGAATCCGGGCAACCACGCCAACGCCATCCGGCGGATCGTGGACAACTGCTCGCATCAGCGGGAAGTGACAACGCTGCGCGTGCTGCAATTCAGGACATGACCATGGAATACGCCTTCACCCTCAAATTTCACCTGTCGCAGGCGGACGGCGATACCGATGCGCTGGTCGAACGCCTGGCCGAGGCGGGGTGTGATGATGCGCTGGTGGGCACTGGCCTGCCGGGCCGCGTGGCGCTGGCGTTTGTCCGCGAGGCGGAGTCGGCGCGGGCGGCCATGGTGAGTGCTCTTGCCGATGCCCGCCGCGCCATGCCATCGGCCACGCTGATCGAGGCGGCGCCGGACCTGGTCGGGCTGACGGATATTGCCGAGATGGTTGGCGTGTCTCGCCAGAACATGCGCAAGCTGATGCTTGGCTACCCGGATTCCTTCCCGGTGCCGGTGCATGAAGGCAGCAGTTCGCTGTGGCACTTGCTGGACGTGATCGTGTGGCTGGGGCAGCGCGGCTACGACATCAAGCCGGAGCTCCTTGAAATCGCGGCCACGGCGATGCAGGTGAACCTGGCCAAGTGCGCCAGCCAGGTGGCACCGGCGACGGCGCGGGAGTTCCGGTCGCTGGTGGCTTAGCGGTCGGCCGTCGACTCCGCTTCCCGGCCCATCCTTTTCGGGTGGTGGTACGAATCCCGGCCTTTGGCCGAGATGCCCGGACAACCGCCCTAGCCGGGCACCACAACCAGAAGTGGAGACAAGATGGCCGAATCAGACGTGAAAGCAGTGATGGGCGAGTTCTTCGCCGTGATGAGTCCGTCTGGACCCTGCCCACCGGCGAATCCGACCCGCATGGACGGGTTGTGCGCGGCAAGGCTGCCGCCACGGCATACCTGAGGCAGCGCTTCTTTGAAGACAAGGCCAATGCGCCGGTGCTGTCCGGGGTCAAGCTTGAGTACACCGGTGATCTGATCCGCTCGAAGGAGGCCTACTGGAAGCAGGTCTCCTGGCCGGACGTCAAGTAAGCGCGACGGGCTGCAACGGCCCTGCTGCAACCGCGGCCTGTCGCGGTCGCCTCCACACTCACGCGGCGTGTAGCGCCGACGGGAGTTCCAGTAGCAACGGCTGCGCCAGCGTGCACTCCTCGCAGTTGTTGCCATCCCCGCCGCGATCGATCACGGCAAAGCGCGCCGGCGCGCCCACGGCCAGCAGCATGTGGTGCCAGACCCCGCGGCGGTAGTTGATGCCCTGCCGCCCGTTGGTGATGAAGGCGCGCAGCGAAGCGGGATCCAGCACGTCACCAGCTGGCGCCACCACTATCACGAAGGGCTGCTCCGATAGCGGGATAAAGGCCTGGCTGCCGAGCGGATGGCGTTCCAGTATTGCGATCTCCAGCGGATACGCGTAGGGCTTGGCCTCGAACAGGTTGATCAGGGCCCGGCCACCTTCCAGTTCCACGGCAGCCAGGTCATGGTGCCGCGTGACCATGCCGCCGTTGATCGGAAAGGCGCCGGGGTCGCCGGCGGGGCGCGCCTCGATCACGTCACCGAACGGCGCAAAGGCGGCCGCGCTCAGCGGCTGCGCAAGCAGGCGCACCAGGACTGATTCCATGAGCGGGGGCGTCGTATCCATCAAAGTCTCCTGAACTGAAGGTCGGGGCCGGCAAGCGGTGGTCTGTGCTGTGGCACGCATCATGCGGTCCATCCGTAACTGGTCAGACCGGTTTGGCCGGATTTTGCAGCAAGTCACGTTTCCGCACAAGTAGCTGTTGTCGGCAGGAACTCAGCCCCAACCGTGGCTTCCGCCCGAATTGTCATGCAGATTCGGGCTTTCCCCAGTCCAATCGATCCTTGACACCGGCTTGGTGCCTCCCTACCATTCGGCATCAACTGGTCAGACCGGTATGACTATAGGGCTTCATGCCGAACGCGATCCAGGCCGTGCCATGCCGATGACTCGAACAAACCAAGGAGACTTCCATGATTCCGACTGAAACCGCCCATGCCGGGCCGGATGCGATTTCCGTGCCGCAGGCGCAGGCACAGGCCAGGGAGGACGCGGTGTACCGCAAGGTTGCCTGGCGGCTCCTGCCGTTCCTGATGCTGTGCTACGTGGTGGCCTACCTGGACCGGGTCAACGTGGGCTTTGCCAAGCTGAGCATGCTGGCCGACCTGCAGTTCAGCGAGGCGGTCTACGGGCTGGGCGCCGGCCTGTTCTTCATCGGCTATTTCTTCTTCGAGGTGCCCAGCAACCTGCTGATGCACCGCATCGGCGCCAAGGCCACGATCTCGCGCATCATGATCCTGTGGAGCCTGATCTCCGCGGCGATGATGTTCGTGCAGACCAGCACGCAGTTCTACGTGCTGCGCTTCCTGCTGGGCGCGGCGGAGGCGGGCTTCTATCCCGGCATGATCCTGTACCTGACCTACTGGTTCCCGTCGCACCGGCGCGCGCGCATGGTGGCGCTGTTCATGGCGGCGATTCCCATCTCTGGCATCTTTGGCGGGCCGCTGTCGGGCTGGGTGATGGAGGCCATGCATGGTGTCAACGGCCTGCGCGGCTGGCAGTGGATGTTCGTGATCGAGGCCGTGCCGTCGTTGCTGGTGGGCGTGGCCGTGCTCTGGTACCTGGACAACAACATCCAGTCCGCACGCTGGCTGACGGCCGATGAAAAGGCGCTGCTGGAGCGCAATATCGCCGCCGAGAATGCGCAGAAGTCCGCCCATATGTCGCTGCGCACGGTGGTGACGGACCCGCGCGTGCTGAAGATGACGATGATCTGCTTCTGCACGGTGATGGGCCAGTACGGGCTGACCTTCTGGCTGCCCACGCTGATCAAGCAGACCGGCGTGAAGAGCGTGCTGGACGTGGGTCTGCTGACCGCGATCCCGTTTGGCGTGGCGGTGTGTTCGATGATCCTGGTCAGCCGCAGCTCTGACCGCATGCGCGAGCGCCGCTGGCACCTGATCGTACCGTTCTGCTGCGCGGCCACGGGCCTGGTGCTGAGCGCCGTGTTCAGCCACAACACCGCGCTGTCGCTGGCCGCACTGGCGCTGGCCGCCGGTGGCAGCCTGGCCACCTCGCCGCTGTTCTGGAGCCTGCCGACCTCCATCCTGTCGGGCGTGGGCGCGGCGGCGGGCATTGCGCTGATCAACTCGTTCGCCAACCTGGCCGGCTTTATCAGCCCGTACATGATCGGCCTGATCAAGGATGCCACCCAGAGCACGGACGCCGCGATGTTCGTGCTGGCGGCCGTGCTGCTGTGCGGCGCGCTGCTGACCTATTCGGTGCCGGCGAAGCTGGTCAACAAGTAAGGGGCGGGGCAGGCCGGTTTGTCGGCTAGAATTTCCGGCAACCGGCTTCGCGCCCCTTGTGCGTCACCTCTTACTGGTCACCCCTTCACGTATGACAGGATCTTCCACCTCCGTCGCCAACCAGGCTGTCAGCCTTATCCAGCAATGGGTGCGCGACGGCACGTTCCCCGCGGGCACGCTGCTGCCGGCGCAGCGGGAACTGGCGGAGAAGGTCGGCATCAGCCGTGCGTCACTGCGTGAGGCGATCTCTACCTTGCAGGGGATGGGCGTGGTGGTGTCGCGCCCGGGCAAGGGCGTCTACGTGACGGCCGCCGGCGACAGCGCCGCGGCCACGCCGCCCTGGCGTTTTGCTGCCACGCATTCGCTGATCGATATCTACCAGCTGCGCTTTGCGCTGGAAGGGCTGACCGCACGCCTGGCAGCGCTGGCCATCTCTGAAAAAGAGATCGAACAGCTGCGCCAGAACGCGGCCACGATGCAGCGCGCGATCGAGGCGGATGCGTATGACGAAGCCTCGCAGCTCGACTACGAATTCCACACGCTGATCGTCACGGTGTCCGGCAACCAGGTCATCCGCGAGATCCTGCGCGAAAGCGCCGAGGTGATGCGCGAGAGCCAGCGCCTGCCGTACTATCGGCGCGGCGCGCGCAATGCCACCTTCACCGAGCACAGCGCCATCATCGAGGCGCTGGCCGCGCGCCAGCCGGAGCAGGCGCAGCGTGCGATGGAGCGCCACATCATGCTGGCGGCGCGCCGTGCCGGCGTGCATTTCCCCACGGGGGACGAGAAAGAGGATTGAGGCGAGCGGGCGCTAGCCCAGTCGGAATACGCCCACCGCCCGGTTCAACCCCTCTGTCTGCTCCCGCTGCACCCGCGCAGCTTCGGCCGCACCGGCCACCAGTTCCGCATTTTCTTCGAACGCCGCCTGGATCTCCGCCACGCGCCGTGCCATCCCCTCGATGCCGCTGCGCTGGTCGTCGCCCAGCGTCGCGAGTTCTTCCACCAGCGTGGCGAGCCTGCCGATGCTGGCCACCACCTCGTTCATGGTCTCGCCGGTATGGCCGACCAGCTCGGTGCCGGCGTGGGCGCGTTCGACCGAGGTATTGATCAGGCCGCGGATTTCCTTGGCCGCGGCGCCGCAGCGATGCGCCAGTTGGCGGACCTCGCCGGCCACCACCGCAAAGCCCTTGCCGTGCTCGCCCGCGCGCGCGGCCTCCACGGCGGCGTTCAGCGCCAGGATATTGGTCTGGAAGGCAATGCTGTCGATCACGCCGATGATCTCGGTGATGCGCCCGCAGGCCTCGTTGATCTCGCCCATGGTGTGGATCACCGACAGGATCTCGCCGCTGCCGCGCGCGACCACGGTGCTGGAGGCCCCGGCCAGTTCGCAGGCGCCGCGGGCCTGGTCGGCGCTGGCGCGGGCGGCCTGGGTCAGCGCCTGCATGTCCTGCATGGTGTGCGCGACGGTGCGCGCCTGTTCGTCGGCCCGACGGGCCACGGTGGCGCTGGTGTCCAGGATGTTGCCAGCCGCGTCGGCCACGGTGCCGGCGGTGTTGCGCACTTGCAGCAAGGTCTGGCGCACGGTGTCCAGCGTCTTGCGGAAGGCGCGGGCGAAGTCGCTGTCCGGGTGGGTGCCGTCGGCGGTCAGCGTCAGGTAGCCGGGTTCGCCCTCGATGCCCGCGGCCAGAGCGCTCAGCTCATCGGTGGAATGGGCATCGCGCTCAAGCCGCCACGCGATCACGCACAGCACGCCGGTCTGCACGATGACGAAGGCGGCGTGGAACAGCACCATATTGAAGCTGGGGTCGGTGAAGCAGATGGTGTTCCAGCCCCACTGCTGGAAGAAGTTGAAGCTCAGGTGATGCAACGCGATCACCGCGGCCGCCAGCAGGATCACGCGGAAGTCGCGGTAGGCCAGCAGCAGCGACAGCGAGACGAACACCAGGAAGTGGAATTCCACCTGCCCGTGCGCCTGGTGGATCAGCAGTGCGACGAAGAGCATCAGCAGCACGGCCAGCGCCAGCCGCGTCGCCAGGCGGGCGGGCAGGGTGACCGCCATCAGCGTGCCGAGCAGCGCCATCGGCAAGCCCAGCGTCAGCGTCAGCGCGGTCGACCCATAGTGATTGCCGACGATCAGCGACAGCAGGCCCAGCACCCACAGCATGGCCGTCATCAGTTGGTCTGCGCGATGATGCACGCCTTGCAGCAGCGGGGTGTGCGGCGCGGCTGGCGCAGAAACGGAACTGCCCGCGGCACGGCGGGCAGGGATGGTCGCGGACAGCCGTCCGGACAGGGCGTGGTCAGCGCTGGTCATGGTTCCCTCGCAGCGTAAGTCGAGAAGACGCTGCACCCCGTCCCGCCTGATGGCTTATTGTTTTAATGTCTTAATTTATGGTGTTGCGCGGCTGATTATATCGACGCCTGCCGGCTGCGACAGACCATGGCGCAGCCACGCAACACTGCGGGCAAATTGCTGCAATTGAGTGATGTTCGGGGCCGGCGCCAGGCGCTACGATGTCCCGGCGCGGCCCGCGGCGCTTTAATCCAGCAGCGCCACCTGGACGTCGCGCGTGCCCTGGTACGGGTTGCGGCCGTGCCAGACCTGCAGGTTGTCCAGCACCATCACGTCGCCATCGCGCCAGGGCCAGCAGTAGGTGGCCTGGTCGCACAGCTGGTCGATATGCGCGCGTTCGGCATCGGTCAGGCGTTCGCCATTGCCCAGCGTGGCGCCGGTCGGGTACTTCTGGCGCTTGCGCCGTTCCAGGTCCTGCTCGGGGTTCTCCACCTGCGGCACCATATGCAGGATCGACCGGTACAGCTTGCGGCCGGTCTGCGGATGCACCACCAACGGCTCCAGCGCATTGAGCACGGTCAGGCTGCCGTCTTCATGCCAGACCGGTTCCAGCCCGCGCTCGGCGCACAGCCGGTTCACCTCGGCCGGGTCCTCGGTATGGAAGGACTGGTTCCAGCCGCGCTCGTCCATATGCGCGTAAGAGGCATCGTCGGCATCGCGCCGCGGGCCGAAGTTGATCGCGGTGCGGCTGCCCAGCGTGGCGAGCCTGCCGGCCAGTTCCGGATCCATGCGCTCGGCCAGGTGGCGCACATCGGTGATCAGGGTTTCGCCGCCCACCTCGGCGGTCTTGCGCGAGAAGAAGGCGATGCGGCGCGGGTAGTCGCGGCGGTAAGCCATTTCGGAATGCACCGCCAGGCGCACGCTGGCCGACAGCCGCGTGGCTTCCATCACGCGGCCGCTGATGGTTTCGCGCGGGGCGCGGCCGCCGGCGTAGCCACCGTCGAAGGCCGGAAACTGCTCGATGAAGTCGGCAAAGTCCTCGGTGCCGGCGGTCGGGAAGCCGCGCAGCACGATCCCGCCATGTTCCAGGATCAGCGCGTCCAGCGCCGGGCGCACCGTGCGCGACCACTGGCGGAACTGCGCGCGGTCCAGCAGGCGTTCGCCGGCCGGTTCGATGAACAGCGGCGGGCGGCCGGGCTGCAGCACGTGGCAGCGCACATCGGGGCCAAGGGCGGGAACGGCTACTGCGAAGGTTGCCGCATCGGCGGCGGCGGCGGCGGTGGCTTGGGTCATGTTGTCTCCAGTCTTGTGATCAGGTCGAAGGCGGGGTCAGTGCCGGTAGGACGGGTCGATGCGATCCAGCTCGCGCCGCACCGCCGCCCATTCGCGGTCGCCGCGGATGGCAACGCGGCCGAAGGCCTTGCGGCTGGCTTCCAGCGATGCCTGCGACGGCATCACCAGTTCACCGCCGGCCATGGCATCGACCTGGATCTTGCAGGCCGATTCCAGCCAGTAGATATTGAAGAAGGCTTCGGCGATGGTGCGCCCGCATACCAGCAGGCCGTGGTTGCGCAGGATCATCGCGTTGTGCTGGCCCAGGTCCTGCACCAGCTGGCCCTGCTGGGCCAGGTCGACCACCGGGCCGGAGAAGTCGTGGTACGCAATGCGCCCGTAGAACATATGCGCGTGCTGCGACACCGGCAGCAGGCCGCAGGCCATCGCCGATACCGCCGACGATGCGCGCGTATGCGTGTGCAGCACGCACAGCGCGTCATGGCGCGCGGCGTGCACGGCGGTGTGGATCACGTAGGCGGCGGGGTTCAGGCCCAGCTCTCCGGCATCGCCCTCGGGCTGGTGGACGATGTCGCCGTTCAGGTGGATCTTGTACAGGCTGGACGCGTTCACTTCCTGGTACAGCAGCCCGTAGGGGTTCAGCAGGATGTGCTCAGGCTCGCCCGGAACGCGCGCGGTGATGTGGTTGTAGATCAGGTCGGTCATGCCGTACCGGTGGATGGCGCGGTAGAGCGCGGCCAGCTCGATGCGGGTGGCCCATTCGGCGTCCGAAATGGCGGCGGGACGGATGGGATCGGCTTCGCTCATGCGATGGCTCCTTTGCGTGCGTAGGGCTCAGTCCAGCCGGATGCCGAGTTCGGCCACCAGCCGCTTGTCGCTGGCGAATTGCGAAGCGGCGTAGTGCTGGTAGTCGGCGGTATTCATATGGCGGTTGGGCATCGATTCGGATTCGAGCGCGCGCAGGTAGGCCGGGTCCGATGTGGCCTGGCGGAAGGCATCGTGCAGCGTGGCGACCACCGCGGGGTCCAGCGCGCGCGGGCCGGCGATGCCGACTTCGGACTGCACCGTGATGTCGTAGCCCAGCTCGCGCAGCGTGGGCACGGCCTGCCAGCGCTTCAGGCGCTGCGGCTCGGCCACGGCCAGCAGGCGTACCTTGCCGGCTTCGGCCATGGCGCCCCAGCCGGCTTCGATCATTACGTCGACATGGCCGCCCAGCAGCGCGGACAACGCATCGGCGCCGCCCTTGAAGGGGATGAAGTTGAGCTTGATGCCGGCCTGCTGTTCCAGCCGGCGCACGGTGATCTGGCCGAGCGAGCCGGTGCCGACCGATGCCACGTTGACCTTGCCGGGGTTGGCGCGCGCGTGCCCGACGAAGTCGCCAAAGCGCGTCCAAGGCGAGCCCGCTGGCACCGAGATTCCATACACATAGCTGGTCAGGCCGATGATGTAGGTGAAGTCCTTGATCGCGTCGTAGTTCACCGGCTGCAGGTGCGGCAGGCGGAACAACGCCGGCGTGATCAGCGCCAGCGTGTAGCCGTCGCGCGCCGCGCTGCGCGCCATCGCGGCGGGCCCGAGCGTGCCGCTGACGCCGGGCTGGTTCTGGATCACGATGGGCTGGCCCAGGGTCTTCGATGCCGCCAGGCACAGCGCGCGCATCTGCACGTCGGTGGCGCCGCCGGCGGTGAAGGGCACGATCAGGGTGATGGGGCGCGCGGGCCAGGCCTGGGCGCGCACAGTGGCGGGCAGGCTGAGCATGGCCAGGGCGGGGGCGAGCGCGGCGGCCGGCATGGCCTTGAGCAGCGTGCGCCGGCGGGCGTCGGGTTGGCGGGGCATGTGGTCTCCTTGTTGGTCTACGGCAGTACAGGTGCCGGCGTGGTTGCCGGATGCGTTCGAGGTGTCCCGTGTGTCCGGGCTCTGATCGATCGCCGACTTGTGCGGCCGCGGAAAAGTCTATGGCGCAAGCCCGCGCGCATTGATGCCGGCGCCCGGCAAATCGATTCCGAACGGGAATCGCGGACTAAAATGCTCCCGCCATCGCGGCAACATCGCGCTATATCGGCCAACCACTGGAATCGCATGAAGACCGAAGACCTCAGACTGTTCCTGGCGGTGGCCGAGCACGGCAACCTGCACAAGGCTGCCGGCACGCTTGGGCTGACCCAGTCGTCGCTGTCCAAGGTATTGGCGCGGCTGGAGGGCGAGGCCGGACTGCAGCTGTTCGAGCGCATGCCGCGCGGCGTCATGCTGACGCCGGTGGGCCACAAGCTGCTGGCGCACGCGCGGCGCATCGTGCTGGCCAATGACGATATGGAGAACGAGATCAACGACGAGCGCCAGGCGCGCGTCGGCCAGGTACGCGTGGCGACGCTGCCGCACGTGGTGCCGTCGCTGTTCTCGCCGCTGCTGGAGCAGTTCCTGGCCAGCCGGCCGCTGGCCAGGTTCTCGATCAGCACGCACCTGAGCCCGCAGCTGATGGCCGCGCTGCAGGGCGGCGAGGTGGACCTGGTCTGCGCCGCCATGCCGGACGGCGAAACCGATGGCGTCGAGTACCTGCCGCTGGGCGCGCTGACGCTGCAGGTGGTGGCGCGCACGGGGCATCCGCGGCGGGCGCGCTTCCGCTCGCTGGCCGATCTGGTTGACGAGCACTGGGTGGCGCCCGCCACCTCGCTCTATGTGCGCAGCGGCTTCGAGGGGCGCTTCACCAGCCGGGGCTTGCCGCCGCCGCGCGTGACCGTGGAAAGCACCAGTTCGTCAGTGTCATTCGCGGACCTGCTGCGCAACACCGACCTGCTCGGCATCATGCCGCAGCGGCTGCTGGGCCAGGCGGTGGCGCAGGGCCTGGAAGCCGTGGAGGGCGACGGCATGTGCTGGCAGTATGAGCTGGCCGTGTTCTGGCGATCCAGCGCCTACCTGTCGCCGCTGTGCCGCGACTTCCGCGACGCGCTGGTGCGCTGGTGCGGGGAAGCCGGCATCTGAGCCGATGCCGGCAGCGCCATGCCTCAATCCAGCCGGATATTGTTCTCCTTGATCACGTTGCCCCAGTAAGCCTGGTCCGCTCTGGCCGTTGCCGCGAACGCCGCCGGCTGCGTCGTCTTGACGATCAGCCCCAGCTCGGCCAGGCGCTGGCGGATGTCCGGCGCGGCCATCACCGTTTCCACATCGGCCGAGACCTTGTCGACGATGGCCTGCGGCGTGCCGGCGGTGGTGAACAGGCCCAGCCAGGCCGGGCCGTCCAGCCCCTTGTAGCCGAGTTCCTGGAAGGTCGGCACATCCGGCAGCATCGGCGCGCGGGTATTGCCGGTGACCGCCAGCGGCTGGAGCTTGCCGGTGCGCGCATGCTGGCGCACCGTCATCGGCGACAGCGTTCCCAGCGAGATCTGGCCGCCGATCAGGTCGGTGGCGATGGGGGCTTCGCCCTTGTACGGGACATGGACCAGTTCGGCGCCCGCTCCCTTTAGGAAGACCTGCATGTAGAGATGGGCGCCGGTGCCAATGCCATAGGTGCCATAGGAATACTTGTCGGGCTGGGACTTGGCCAGGCTGACCATCTGCGGCAGCGTGCGCGGCATGGCGCTGCTGGCGGTCAGCACCAGGCTCGAGGTGCACAGCTGGCAGATGGCGGTCAGGTCGCGCAGCGGATCGAACGGCGGCTTGGCCACCATATAGGGCGTCTGCACCAGGCTGGGCAGGCCCAGCAGCAGCGTGTAGCCGTCCGCCGGCGCCTTGGCGACCACGTCGGCGCCGATCATGCCACCCACGCCGGGGCGATTCTCGACGATCACCGGGCGCTGCCACAGCTTGCTGAGCGGATCCCCCAGCGCGCGCGCCAGCACGTCGGTGGCACCGCCGGGCGGGTAGGGCACCACCAGCCGCACCGGGCGCGACGGGTAAGCCTGCTGGGCCCACGCCCGGCTGATTCCAAGAGTCGAGGCGGTGGCTGCCAGGGAACCTGCTCCCAGCCAGTGCAGGGCTTTGCGGCGGTCGGCTTGCATGGTGTTTCCTCCAGTCGTTGACATCGTGTCGGTGCGCGGTACGGGTGCGCCAGGGCGCCAGTGACCACGGCAACCCGCAGCCTACGAGGCAGCGCCATGGCGGGGCATCGGCGGGATGGACGAAAAGAGTGGGGAGTACTTACCCGGGGACATGTGCGGGAGGGTTTATGCGGCAGTGCCGCAATCCGAGCCGGCATTTCCCTTATGATGGGCGCCGCCGCGTCTCTGCCGCTTGCCTGCCTGATCCCGTGCGGCGTCCGATCCATTTCTTGCTTGATCCATCATGGCCCGCCTCAAACTCGACCTGCCTGCCGACCAGTTCTGCTACGCCACGCACCTGACCGTGCGCGTGACCGACATCAACTCGGCCAACCACCTTGCCAACGATTCGATGATCTCGATGATCTCCGAGGCGCGGGCGCGCTTCCTGTATGAATTCGGCAGCGAGGACGTGCGGCAGGAAGGCGTCGGCATCATCGTGACCGACCTGGCCACGATGTACCGCAACGAGGCGCATGCGCGCGACCAGCTGCAGTTCGAGGTGGGGGTGATGGACTTCAACAAGTACGGCGGCGACATCATCTTCCGCATCACGCGGCCGGCCGACGGCACGCTGATCGCGATGGCCAAGTCGGGCTTTGTCTTCTTCGACTACGTGGGGAAGAAAGTGGTGGCGATGCCGGCGGGGTTTGCCGGGCGGTTCCCGAAGGTGAACTGGGTGGAGTAAGCGCCTGCGTGGCGCTGTCCTTCAACAGCGCCACGGTTCCTGCAAGAGATTCGGCTTACGCCTTGCGCTCGCCGCCCAGCGCCTCGGTGAGGTCGCCGAGCATGCCGGAGAGTTCGCCGGCCATCATGGTGAAATCGGCGTCGAAGCGCTCGTCTTCATCGTGCGCCGTGCCGTCGGCCTGTTCCTTGATCACGTCCAGCGGCGCCACTTTCTTCACCACCAGCCCGTCCGTCAGCACGAACGAGACCCGGTCGTTCCACGTCATCGCCAGGCGCGTGCAGCGCTTGCCGGCGGCGATATGGCGGCGCAGGTCTTCCGGGTCCAGCGGATGGCGCACGTAACGCACGGTGGCCTTGCTTTCCGCGCCGGACTGCAGCTCGATTTCCTGGTCGACAGTGAAGCCGCCCGGTGCCGCATCGCCGGCCAGCCATTCGGTCATGGCCGCCACCGGCGACTGGTTGACGTGCAGGTTGATCAGCGGCAGCGGATCCAGTGCCTTGAACAGCATGCCGCGCACTTCATCGGCCTTGGCCGTGGCGGCGGCGTCGATGGCAAGCCAGCCGTTGTCCGGGTCGATCCACACACGCGTGTCGCGGCGGATGCTGAAGGCGCGCGGCAGCAGTTCTTCGGTGACCTGCTCCTTCAGTTCCTTCATTTGCTTGCGGCCCGGCTTGTAGCCTTGCTGCTCTTCGATTTCCGCGGCGCGGGCGCGCGTGACCTGGTTGACCACGGTGGTGGGCAGCAGCTTCTTTTCCGTGCGCAGCGTCAGCAGCATCTGGCGGCCGACGGTATGGACCAGCGGGCCGTTGTCACGCGGCGAGGCCCAGCCCTGGGTTTGCATTTCGAGGCTGGTACCGGGGAAGAAGGCGTGCTTCGCCAGGCTGGCTTCAACCTCTTCGGCGCTCAGCGACCACGGGGCGGAGAAGCGATGGACCTGCAGATTCTTGAACCACATGGGAATTCGGCCAAAGGGACGAATTCTATCCTCTCGCGGCGCACGGCCGCAAAAAAGGAGGGCGCCGCGCAGCACGCCGGCCGCGCGACGGTCACCGAGAGCCCGCCCTTACAGGTCGAGCTTGCTGATCTTGCTGCCCTCGAAGCTCAGGCCCGCCATCAGGCCGGCATTGGTCATGACGAAGCCGACGATGGGCTGCTGGCCGGTGTTGGTGTCCAGCACGCCGTTGGCGCCGACTGTCGCCAGGGCCACGGTGGCATCGACGCCGGCGGTCCAGCCGCTGCTGCGCACGAACTTGTCGTAGGCATCCGGCGTCAGGAACATCAGGATCACGGACTTGGACTGCGCACCGATCTGCCAGCCGACCGAGCCGGAAATCAGGCGGTAGTAACCGCGCGTGGCGCCGCCCGAGCGCAGGGCACCGTCGCCATACTCGCCGCCGACGATAAAGCCGGCCGACAGCGTCTTCGGGAACACCAGGATGCCGCGCGCGCGGTTGCCTAGCTCGCGCGAGCCCTGGACCGAGCCGTACAGGCGCGACAGCGTGGCGTCCACGCCGGAGTCCAGCTCGCGCCGGCGTGCGGCCTTGTCGGTGGGAGCATCGGGCTTGGTGGTGGTGCAGGCACCCATGGCCAGGCTGCCGAGGGCCAGACCCGCGCTGGCCGAAAGGAAGGTTCGACGTTTCATCTCGTCTCCTTGTGTTGTTGTCGTCTTTGAAGCATAGGCGCCGGAAGCACCCGGGCAAATACCGGACCGCGCAGAGACGTTTCCATTTGTGACGAAGGTGGTGCCGGGAGGCCATTCGCGGCAAGAATAGCCAGTCTTGCGCCCGGAACGTCCCATGGCTACACATGGGACGGCCCAATGCGCCGTGACAGCATCATCCAGCCATGAAAAAACTCCTGACCGCCCTGCCGCTGGCCTTCCTGGCCGCGTGCGCTTCACATCCTTCGGGTTCTTCCAATGACGCCGGCGCCGCGGGTGCCGGATCGGCGTCGGCCGTCGACAGCAGCGGCTGGCAGGCGCTGCGCGCCAAATACATGGATTGCGCGCAGAAGAAGGCCAACGATAACCTGTCGGCCAAGGGCCAGCCCAAGGACGTGGCCAACCTGGCGCTGGCCGCGTGCGAGCCTGAGCTGGGCGCCATGCATGATTCCTTCCGCACCTACCTGGATGGGCAGATGTCGTCGTCGCACGGCAAGACCAGCGCGCGCCAGGCAGCGGCGCGCGTGACCACCGACACCCGCGAGAAGGCGCGCAGCTACCTGGTGCGCTACGTCGAGCGCGAGCGCTACGTGGCCCGCGTGCCCTGAGCGCACGCGCCCGGCAGCCTGCTCAGAGCATTTCCAGCGGGCCCGGGCCGTCGGGCGGCGGGAAGATGCGGTCGAGCTCGGCCAGCTGGGCGGCCGACAGCATCTGCGACAGCGCCCCCAGGTTCTCCTGCAGGCGCTCGCGCCGGCTGGTCTTGGGGATGGCGATGACGCCGTCCTGCGCCAGCAGCCAGGCCAGCGCCGCCTGTGCCGCCGTCATGCCGTGGTCGCGCGCAAAGCGCTTCAGACCGGGGTTGCCCAGCAGGCGTGACTGCTCGATCGGCGAATAGGCCATCACCGGCACGCCGCGCTGGCGCAGCCACGGCAGCAGGTCCCATTCGATGCCGCGCCGGCCCAGGTTGTACAGCAGCTGGTTGGTGGCCAGCCGGTCGCCGCCCGGCGCGTCCCACAACGCCTGCATATCGGACAGGTCCAGGTTGCTCACGCCCCAGCGGCGGATCTTGCCGTCGCGCTGCAGTGCCTCCATGGCCTGCACGGTCTCTTCCAGCGGCACGCCGCCGCGCCAGTGCAATAAATAGAGGTCGATGCGGTCGGTGCGCAGCCGCTTCAGGCTGCGCTCGCAGGCCTGCACGGTGCCGCGCCGGCTGGCGTTGAAGGGATAGACCTTGCTGACGAGGAAGGCCTCGTCGCGGCGCCCGGCGATGGCCTCGCCGATCATCTCCTCGGACTGGCCCTCTCCATACATCTCGGCGGTATCGATCAGCCGCAGGCCAAGGTCCAGGCCCAGGCGCAGCGTGGCGATTTCTTCGGCGCGCGCGGCGCGCGACTCGCCCATATTCCACGTTCCCATGCCGAGCGCCGGGACGCGCTCGCCGTCGGGCAGGGTGACTTGCTTCATGTGTCGGCTTCCTGGTTTGCCGGGCCAGGTGCCGGGCGGCACCCAACCACACTAGTTAACAACACCTGGAATGTACAAGCCGCGCGGGCCGGGATTGCTTCAGACCAGTCCGGTCAGAAAATACACCGAGATGACGAAGAACACCGCGGCGGTCTTGATCATTGTGACGGCGAAGATATCGCGGTAGGACTCGCGGTGGGTCAGGCCGGTCACCGCCAGCAGCGTGATCACGGCGCCGTTGTGCGGCAGCGTGTCCATGCCGCCGCTGGCCATCGACACCACGCGGTGCAGTACTTCCAGCGGGATCTGCATGGCCTGCGCGCCCGCGATAAAGGTCTGCGACATCGCAGCCAGCGCAATGCTCATGCCGCCCGAGGCCGAGCCGGTGATGCCGGCCAGCGTGCTGACCGAGACCGCGGCATTGACCAGCGGGTTGGGAATCGCGCGCAGCGCGTCGCTGACCACCAGGAAGCCGGGCAGGGCGGCGATGACCCCGCCGAAGCCGTATTCCGATGCGGTATTCATCGACGCCAGCAGCGCGCCGCCGACGGCGCCCTTGGTGCCCTCGGCAAAGCGCTCGCGCAGGGCGCCGAAGGCGGTCACCAGCACCACGGCGATGCCCAGCAGCAGCGCGCCTTCCACCGCCCAGATCGCGGTCACGCTGGCGATCTTGGTTTCCACCGGCTTGGGCAGGCCCGGCAGCGCCACGCTGTTGGAAGGGCCATACCAGAGCGGGATCATCCGCGTCAGCCAGAAGTTGGCCACGCCCACCACCACCAGCGGCAGCAGCGCCAGCAGCGGGTGCGGCAGCTTACCGGACTGGCTGCGCTCCGGCTCGTTGCGCAGGTTGGTGCCGTAGCCTTCGCCACGCGCCGCGGCGGCGCGACGGCGCCATTCCAGGTAGCTCAGGCCCACCACCAGGATAAACAGCGAGCCGGCCACGCCCAGCACCGGTGCGGCCCAGGACGTGGTGTTGAAGAAGTTGGTGGGGATGATGTTCTGGATTTGCGGCGTGCCCGGCAGCGAATCCATGGTGAACGAAAACGCGCCCAGCGCGATCGCGCCCGGCATCAGCCGCTTGGGGATGTTGCTCTGGCGGTACAGCTCGGCCGCAAACGGATAGACCGCGAACACCACCACGAACAGCGACACGCCGCCATAGGTCAGCAGCGCGCACACCGTGACGATCACCGCGTTGGCGCGCGAGCGGCCGATATAGCGGATCGCCGCGGCGACGATGGACTCGGAAAAGCCGGACAGCTCGACCACCTTGCCGAACACCGCGCCTAATAGGAACACAGGGAAATACAGCTTCACGAAGCCGACCATCTTCTCCATGAAGATGCCGGTGAACACCGGCGCAACCGCGGACGGGTCGGTCAGCAGCACCGCGCCCAGCGCGGCGATGGGCGCGAACAGGATCACGCTGTAGCCGCGGTACGCGGCGAACATCAGAAAGGCAAGGGCTGCCAGCACGATCAGAAACGACATCGGATCTCCTTCAGGGTTGCCTTGTCCTGAGGTGCGGTCCGTTGCCGCGCGGGGGCTGGCGCTTGTGGCGCCTTGTCTTGCGTCAGTCCATCAGGAAAAGGGATCAGCCGGCGACTGTGCCACAGCTTGGCCCGCGGCGAAACCTCCGGTCTCGCCGCGGGGGCACTGGGATGACAGCGGCCTGCATGAAGGAGATACGCCGTTTCAGCCGTGCTGGTGGCGATACTCCTGCGTGCGCCCGCCGTAGCCATAGGCCGCGGCGCGGGCGTCGATCACGTGCACGTACGACACCGGATGCAGCTTGCCCAGCAGCCCCGACATGGTCTCGAACACGGCCTCGATGAACTGCGCCTTCTCCGCCTTGGTATTGGTTTCATCGGTCACGCTGATGTCCAGGTGGAAGGCGTTGCGGCCCTGCTCCGACAGCGGCACGTCGGCGATGATCCAGCTGTCGTGCGGGATGTACTGGACCGTGATGGCAATCACGTCGCGCTTCTTGCCGAGCACGCGCTCGGTCAGGTCGGCGATCGCCCTGGCGCTGCGGCGGGTGAGGGCGGCATCGGGTTGGCCGGACAGGTGCAGGACGATGTGGGGCATGGCTGGCTCCTTGGCTTTGCGTGGGTGGGTGATGCCATGGTAGGGGGTGGTGTAGTATCGGAAAAGCGGGAATATCCGATGCGGACCATCGAGTTATCCGAAGTAACGCCACCCTTGCCGGAGCCTTGCCATGCGTGGATTCGAAACCGACCAGTTGCGCACCTTTGTCACGGTCGCGGACAGCGGCAGCTTGTCGGCGGCGGCGCCCAGGCTGTTCTTGTCGCAGTCCTCGGTCAGCGAGCAGCTGCGCAAGCTGGAGGAGCGCGCGGGCGTGCCGCTGCTGTCGCGCGGCCGGCATGGCGCGGTGCCGACGCCGGCCGGGGAGCGGTTGCTGGAACACGCGCGGCGGATCCTGGCGCTGAACGAGCTGGCCCTGCAGGAGCTGCGCGGCCACGCGCTGGCGGGCGAACTGCGGCTGGCCGTGACCGACTACTTCCGCCCGGGCGAGATCGCCGGCATGCTGCGGCGCCTGCGCGAGCGCTACCCGTATCTGCGCCTGCACGTGACGGTGATGAAGAGCGCGGCGATCGATGCCGCCGCGGAGATGGACACCTTCGATATCGGCCTCAGCATGCGCCTGCCGGGCACGCGCGGGCAGCGCACGCGCGGCACGGTGCTGCGGCGCGAGCCGCTGGCCTGGGTAGCCGCGCCGGCCGAGGCCGACAGCCTGTCCGCGACGCTGCCGCTGGTGCTCCTGCCCGATACCTGCTCGCTGCATCAGTACGTGGTGCAGCTGCTGCTGCGCAAGCGGCTTCCGTTCGAGATTGCGCACTCCGCGTCGGGCGTGGCGGGGCTGCATCTGGCACTGGCGGCGGGGCTTGGGATGTCGTGCCTGAACGCCTCGGCGATCGGCCCCGGCGTGGCGCCGCTGGACGCCGCCACCATTGCACGGCTGGGGCTGCCGCGGCTGCCTGAGGCGGAGTTTTTCCTGCTGCCCGCGCGGCGCGGGGAGTCAGCGTTTGTAGCCGAGGCGCGCGATGCGCTTGCCGGGCAGCTGGGCTAAGGGACGGGCATCCAGTACGACACCTCAAGTCGAGGAATCGATCACAAGACGGACTGTGATAACCGCCACTTGTGTCGAAAGCAACATATATTGACCGCGAATAGGAATAATTCGCAATCTCGTTGACCCTGACAATCCTGTAATCGATAATGCGCCCGCGTTTTCAAAACTATTACAGCCGATTACAGTGAAATGAGAATAAAACTTCACCCGATCTGTGCCGCGGTGGCGGGGAGCTTCGTATTTCAACCGATGCTGACGTGGGCCCAGGCCGCGCCAGACGCTTCGGCGCAGTTGCCTGAGGTCACGGTCAGGGCCGATGTCAGCCGCGAGCTTGGCACCGGCTATAACCCGCCCAATGCGGTCAGCGCGACCAAGACCGAGGCGCCGCTGCGCGACATCCCGCAGACCGTCAACGTGGTCACCGCCGATGTCATGCGCGACCAGCACGCCACTTCGATGCAGGATGCACTGAAGAACGTGCCGGGCGTGTCGTTCTCCCACGGCGACGGCCAGCGCGACCAGGTGTCGATCCGCGGCTTTTCCGCCATTGCCGACCAGTTCGTCGACGGCATCCGCGACGATGCGCTGTACTTCCGCGACATGTCCAATGTCGACCGCGTCGAAGTCATCAAGGGTCCCGCGGCGGTGCTGTACGGGCGCGGCTCGTCGGGCGGCCTGATCAACCGCGTGACCAAGAAGCCGGGCATCGACGTCACCGACTTCGCGCTCAGCTATGGCATGTGGGCCGACCGCCGCGCCGAAGCCGACGTGGGCCGCGTGTTCGCCGACGGCGCCGCCGCCTTCCGCGTGACCGGCGCGGTGGAGAAGGCCAACAGCTACCGCTCGCAGCAGTTCCTGGACCGCTCGGCGATCGCGCCGTCGCTGGAGCTGCGCATCGCTCCCGAAACCACCGTGCTGTTCCAGGCAGACTACCTGGAAGACCGCCGCGTGACCGACTTCGGCATCCCGGCCTACAAGGGACGCCCGGTGGACGTGCCGGCCTCGCGCTACTACGGCGCGGCCAACGCGCGCGATGCCGACTACTCGCAGTCGCGCGTGTTCTCCGGCACCGCCACGATCAACCATCGCTTCAATGAGAACTGGTCGATCCGCAACGCCACGCGCTACTACCACTACTCGCTGGACCGCAACAACACGCTGACCAACACGGTGAACGAGGCGGCGCGCACCCTCACCATGAACCACGGCAATGTCCGCCGCGAGGAACATGGCTGGTTCAACCAGACCGACCTGACCCAGAAGGCCACCTTCCTGGGCATGAAGCACGAGATCCTGTACGGCATGGAGATCGGCCAGCAGAACAAGGACCAGGTCAACAACACCAAGCCGGTGGTCGGCGCAAACGGCCTGCCGATCGCTTTCGACCTGTTCAACCCGGTGTTGGTGGCGCTGCCGCGCCAGGCACCCGGCACGCCGGGCACGTCGAACCTTGGCGTGTTCAATACCCTCGCGTTCTACACCCAGGACATGATCACCTTCAGCGAGCAGTGGAAGGCGCTGCTGGGCGTGCGCTACGACAACTTCCAGCAGGAGACGCAGAACCGCATCGCCGGCCAGCGCAACCTGTCGCGCACCGACACCGCCTGGAGCCCGCGCGCCGGCCTGGTGTGGCAGCCGTCGAAGTCGCAGTCGTACTACGTGTCCTGGAGCAAGTCGTTCCAGCCCTCCGGCGAGGCTTTCGCGCTGGCGGCCAACAATGCCGACCTGGCACCGGAGACCACCAACAACACCGAGGTGGGCGCCAAGTACGACTGGCTGAACGGCAAGGCGAGCACGACGATCTCGGTGTTCAGGCTGGAGCGCAGCAATATCAAGATCGCCAACGCCACCAACACGGCGCTGCTGCCGATCGGCGAGCAGCGCACCGACGGCATCGAGATCTCCGGCGCGGCTGAACTCGGCGGCGGCTGGCGCATGCTGGCCGGCTACGCCTACCTGGATGCCACCGTCACCAAGTCCACCGCCGCGCTGCAGGGCAAGCGCGCCACCATCACGCCGCGCCACTCGGGCAACGCGTGGCTGACCAAGGACCTGGGCCACGGCTTCGGCGTTGGCGCCGGCCTGAACCTGGTGGGCGCGCGCTATGCCGACCCGCTGAACACCGTGACGCTGCCCGGATATGTCACCGCCGATGCGATGGCCTGGTACCGCCGCGGCGCCTTCGAGGCACAGCTGAACCTGTACAACCTGTTCGACAAGGGCTACATCGTGTCCGCGCATGGCACCAGCCCCAACCTGAACATGCCGGGTGCCCCGCGCAGCGTGATGGCCACCCTGCGCTACCGGATGTAAAGCGCAGCATCGTGGACAAAAAAACCGGGCGGTGATGAACCGCCCGGTTTTTTTTCGACTGCCGTTTCTCCTTCGGCGGGGACACGCAACGGCATGCCCCGGAGAAACCCTGAGTCCCGCGTCGTGCCAGCAGGGTCAGTGGTCGCGTTCCCAGGTCTGGGTGCGGCCGATCAGGCTGATGCCGATGAAGCCGCGCACGTTGAGCTTGTTGCCGTCCTCGGCCAGCGACATCTTGCTCTTGTAGACCTTGCCGTTCTCCGGATCCAGGATCTCGCCGCCGCTCCACTCGTTGTCGCCGGTCTTGCGCAGGCCAGAGAGGATGGTCATGCCGATGACGGGCTGGTCCTTGCGTGCGTCGGTGCACTTGTCGCACACGCGCGGCTTGCCATCGCTCTCGACGAAGGTCTTGACCAGGCGTCCGCTGAAGACGCCGTTCTTCTCGGTGATCTCCACCAGCCCGCGCGGCTTGCCGGTGTTGTCGTCGATGGTCTTCCACATGCCGCTGGGCGTGGCCTGCGCCATCGCCGCGGCGCTGCCGAGCAGGGTGGCGGCAAGCACGGCGGCGCGCAGGGTCGAAGCAAGGGGGGAATGGATGCGCATGATGTCTCCTTTGAGGTTCGTAGCCACGCCAATCTACTGGCGCCGGGAGCGCGCCGCAATCCGGCGCGGCGCGGCGCTCGCCTTTCCGCCGCCATCGCCTGCTACCCGGAAAACCGCATGCAGCCGCCGTTTGCGGGTTATTGTGATGCAGCAAAAGGTGCCGGCGGGCGGGCGCTGAAGCAATCCTCTAAGCGGACGTACGACGCGCTGCCGGCAGGGCGAGGCGAGTGGTGCGGAGAGTCGTGAGGGTGAGAGCGCGAACACGCGAGGCACGGCGCGCGCGATCCGGATCGCTCGGCAAGCGCGCGGATCGAACACCCATGCCGATGGCTTGATCGAAGCGTCTGCCGAAGTGTTGCCGCGATGCTTCGCGAGCGTCGCGGCTTGGCTCGATCGCAACGCTTTGATGACCTCGCGATGCCTTCGCGCTGTTGCGTCGATGCAAACCGTTGCGTGCACGCATCACTCTTGGACGGTGTGTGCGACGGTGCCGCGCGAAGCGCGAAGCGAGCATGGCCGCGGCGTGCTCGCATGGCGGCGCGTGCGTGCGCTGCCGACTGTGCAAAGCATGCAGGGCGGGTGTCGCGCAGCGCGGCGCGCGCGATCAGGAACGCGTCCGCGTGAGTCGACGGCAGCCGCGCGCGCATCTGTGTATCGCCCGCAAAGCCTTTGTCCATGCGGCTTTTCGGAAAACGCGATGACGCGCGCAGCGGCGTTGCGCAGTGGTCAGGCGCGCGTTGCGATGCTGGTCGTCGGGGTTTGTCGCGGTGTGTAAAAGCTGCGATGCGCGGTGTGTGCGATGGGGCGTCGCGCTGTGTGTGCGAGCGTGCGAAACGAACATCCGCACCAGCGTGCGAGCGACGCGTTGCGATGCTATCGGCAACGTCTTCGTGACACCGCGCGTGAGAACTAGTTCGAGCGATACATGCAGGCAAGTTTTTTTGCACTTTTTTCTTAACATCATCGTGCAAACGAATTATGATTCGCCTTGACAAGAGTCTCACTTCATTGCAGAGAAGCAGGAAGCAAGATGGAACGACGAGCGCGATGCGCGCTTCGATGCAGTGACGAAGGTAGTAGCTGAGGAGCACGAGAACTTTGACGCAGACCAGGCCGGACCGGCTTCTTAAAACGCGTGCAGTCTCCCTTGGTCCATTAACGGGTTGGACCCGCTACCACCGAATGAATGCCGCCTGCCGTGCGCGAGGCCAAGCCCGCACCGCAGGCCAGCTGTCCGATATCTCCTCATTTCTGGCCGTGCGCCGGCTCAACGGGCGGTGCGGGCTGATCGAATATTCCAGGGCGCGGCACGTGCCCGAGACCCGCTTGCGGGCTCGCTCCGGCCGCCAAGTCACCGCCAGGGGCGGTGCGCCTGCAACCAAATTCATTAGCGTGCAGCAGTGGTCGGGCCGCACGCCGATGAATCGCTCGCTCGACTGGGGCCGCGCTGCTGTAATGCGCCTCGGGTCGGTCGGGTCGCCAACTTAGGTCATTCGATATTCACTCTCTAGTGAAGGAGTTATCCATGGCAACTGCTGCAAAGAAAAAGCCGGCGGCTAAGAAGGCCGCCAAGCCGGCCGCCAAGAAGGCTGCTGTGAAGAAGGTAGCCGCCAAGAAGGCAGCACCGGCCGCCAAGAAGGCACCGGCCAAGAAGGCCGCTGTGAAGAAGGTCGCCGCCAAGAAGGCACCGGCCAAGAAGGCCGCCGCCAAGAAGGCACCGGCCAAGAAGGCCGCGGTGAAGAAGGTAGCCGCCAAGAAGGTAGCGACCAAGAAGGTTGCAGCCAAGAAGGCCCCGGCCAAGAAGGCCGCAGTGAAGAAGGTAGCCGCCAAGAAGGTCGTGGCCAAGAAGGCTGTCGCCAAGAAGGCTCCGGCCAAGAAGGCTGCAGTGAAGAAGGTTGCTGCCAAGAAGGCTGCACCGGCCAAGAAGGCTGCCGCCAAGAAGCCGGCTGCCAAGAAGGCTGCTGCCAAGAAGCCGGCTGCCAAGAAGGCTGCCGCCAAGCCTGCCGCGGCCCCTGCCGTTGCTCCCGCTTCGGCTGCCAAGACCGCGCTGAACCCGGCTGCTGCCTGGCCGTTCCCGACGGGCAACCGTCCGTAAGCTGCTCCGCCACGGAGTGGACCTTACACGTTCCGCAAGGAACCGCACCGGCACGCAGCGCGTGCCCGCATGACCGGATACTGCGTATCCGGTCCGCAAGACACCAGGTCTTGCCGACCCGCCGATGGCATCCGCCCGGCGGGTTTTTTCATGGGCGCGCGCCCGCGCGCGGAGCGGTCCGCCGCAATGTTACGGAATTGCAAAGCCGAAAAGAAAAAGCGCCGCGACCCTTGCGGGTGCGGCGCGCTTTGCTGCGCTCTGGCGCGGCCCTGCGGGGCCGCGAGGGCTCAGTGCGTGACCCGCGTCACGCCGCCCGAGGACAGCAGCCGCACGCGTTCGCCAGGGCGGAAGGCTTCGTCGGCCTCCTGCGTGATCGCGCGCATCTCGCCGTTGTCCAGGCGCACGGTGATTTCCAGCCCGCGGCGCTGGTTGATCTTGTTCTCGGCCGCGCTGCCGGCAATGCCGCCGAGCACCGCGCCAAGGATCCCGGCCGCCACCGCGCCGTTGCCGCCGCCGATGGTGCTGCCGGCGGCAATGCCGCCGATGGCACCGCCCGCGAGCGTGCCGGCGCCGCTCTGGCCACCCTGGATGGTGACCTCGCGGATGCCTTCGACCACGCCGTAGCGCACGGTCTGTTCGCGCTGCGCCTGGCCGGTGCCATAGACGCTGTTGGAGTTGGATTGCGTAGCGCAGCCGGCAACCAGGGCGGTGACGGCAAGGACGGCAACGGCACCGCCACGTAGCTTGTTGTTCATGTCGTTTCCCGAGAAGAAGCCACGCGCTGGCCGCAGGTCAGGCGTAGCGGTACCCGAATGCAGACTGGAACCGGTTGCCGATTTCCTCGCGCGACAACCAGTGATTCTGCGGACCCTGTTGCGCGATCTTGACCGAACCCATCAGCGATGCCAGGCGGCCAGTCGTTTCCCAGTCTAATCCGTTTTCAATGCCGTAGAGCAGGCCGCCACGGAAGGCGTCGCCACACCCGGTCGGGTCCACGATGCGCTCGGCCGTAACCGCCGGAATCGCGTACTGGCGACCATCGGCAAAGATGCTGGCGCCGCGCTCGCCGTGCGTGACGATGAAGGCACGAACCTTGGCGGCAACCTCGGCGCTGGTCCATGCGGTGCGGGATAGCAGGACCTGCGCCTCGTAGTCATTGACTGTCACGTAACTGGCGAGTTCAACGAACTCGCGCAGGTCTTCCCCGTTGAACAGGGGCATCGCCTGACCCAGGTCAAAGATGAATGGCACGCCGGCTTCGGCGAACTGGCGCGCGTGGTGCAGCATGCCCTCGCGGCTGTCGGGCGCGACGATGCCCAGGCCCGGCGCGCTGGCGCCGCCGAGCGCATCCTTGACGTGGTTCAGCTGCGACTGGCTCATTGCGCCAGGGTGGAAGGCGGTGATCTGGTTGTTGTCCAGGTCGGTGGTGATCATGGCCTGCGCCGTGAAGGTCTCCGGCAGCACGCGGATGTGGCCGGTGGCGATCTCCAGCTTGCGCAGGTAGTCCAGGTAGGGTTCGGCATCGGCGCCGACGGTGGCCATCACCACGGGATCGCCGCCCAGCATCTTCAGCGTGTAGGCGATGTTGCCGGCGCAGCCGCCGAACTCGCGGCGCATGCCGGGCACCAGGAACGAGACGTTCAGCATGTGGATCTGGTCCGGCAGGATGTGTTCACGGAAGCGTCCGTCGAACGTCATGATGGTGTCGTAGGCGACGGAGCCGCAGATCAGGCTGGCCATGCTCTCTCCAGGTGTTGGGGTGATTGGGTGGAACGGAGCCCTTGCGGGCAGTATCGGTCGGGCAGAAAACAAAAAGCGGCCGCCCCGGGATGCGGGCGGCCGCTGCCGTCCGGGAACCCGCGGGTTCCCGGGCGTGCCGCTGATTTACTTCAGCGCGGCCAGGGCGGCGTCGTAGTCCGGCTCGGTCTTGATTTCCGGCACCAGCTGGCTGTACTTGACGGTGTCGTTCTCGTCGAGCACCACCACGGCACGTGCGGTCACGCCGGCCAGCGGGCCGGACTTGATGTCCACGCCGTAGTTGCCCTTGAACTCGGCGCCGCGCATGGTCGACAGCGGCACCACGTTGGCCAGGCCTTCAGCGGTGCAGAAGCGGCCCATGGCGAACGGCAGGTCGGCCGAGATCGTCAGCACCACGGTGTTGGCGAGGCCGCTGGCGGCTTCATTGAACTTGCGCGCGGAGGCCTGGCACACCGGGGTATCCAGGCTCGGCACGATGTTCAGCACCTTGCGCTTGCCGGCGAAGTCGGCCAGCGTGACGTCCTTCAGGTCCTTGCCGACCAGCGAGAAGGCGGGGGCCTTGTCGCCGGCTTGCGGGAACTTGCCTGCGACTTCGATGGCGTTGCCGCCGAGGGTGACGTTGCTCATGTCTACTCCTTGTTGTCTGATGGATTTCCGGTTCGTGTCCGGAGCGGGGGGCGCGGCCTGCCGCCGGACTCGGATTCGGTCCGGCGGCGGGCCAGGGATTCAGGGGTAAAAAATCAGCACGCGATAGTTGGCTGGCGCCTGCTGCGTCCGGAATCGTACCCGAACCGGCAGCTCCATGCCCGCGCGAAGACCCTGCGCGGCAAAGGCCTTTTGCGACGGCTCCAGGTACTCCGCGGGTTGCAGCACGCGGCGCAGCAGCAGCTGGTCCTGCAGGTCGGTCATCACCAGCTCGATCGCGGGCAGGGCGGTGCTGGCGCGGCCCAGGTTGCGCAGCGTGACCGCCAGCAGGTAGGTGTCGCCGTCTTCATCCTGGCGCTGCAGCTGCGAGGTCTCGATGCGCAGCGCATCGATGTCGCGCCACGGCGGCACGTCGCAGCCCAGCGGCGCGCAGGCGGCCTCGAGTGCCGGGCGCAGCATCGGGAACTGGCCGGCCAGCTGGCTGCGCGCCAGGTAGACCACTTGCACGGCCGCGGCGATGGCAAGCACGACGGCGGCCACGCGCCAGGCGGAGCGGGGCACCGTCACGGGCTTGCGGGGCTGCCGTTCGCGTTCGCGCTCACGCGCGTGGCGCAGGAAGTCGGGGGCGAAGACCGGGCCGGCCGGTGCTTCGGTGCGTGCCCAGCGGCGCGTGGTCTGCTCGCGCGCGACGGCGCCGCCGGTGACGCTGGAGGGCTGTCCGGTGTCGGGGGCGTTGCCGTCGTCGCCAACGGTGGGTGAGGCGGGCGCGGCAGGCGAGGCGGCACGGCGGGCCGATGCCTCATCCGGCCATGCGGTCGGCTCAGACCCGGCATCGGCTGACGCCGCGCGCAGGAACTCGCTTGCGCTGGGGATGTTGGCCGCGGGTGTCACCGGCGCGGGCCCGGCGTCAGCATCAGCGGGTCGCGGTGCTGCCGGTGCCGCCGCAGCGGCCGGGGAGGGGGCCGGTGCGGCCGGGGTATCGAGCGCGCCGTGATCGAGTGCCGGCCAGGCGGACGCGGACGCCGCTTGTGCCCGCTGTGCCGGCGCATCCTCGGCGGGTTCCGGTGCCGTGACGGGGGCGGGCTCGGCCGCCTCCGGGCCGGCAGCCTGGCGTTCCGCCTCGCGTGCATCGCGATGGGCGACGGCTTCGTTGGCTTCGCGCAGCGCCTGTTCGATCTCGGCGTCTTCCATGCCAGTGGGTGCCGGCATGGCCATGTCCTCCGGCGACGACATCAGCATCGTCGGCGCATCCAGCGCCGGCACGTCATAGCCGGGGTCGATGGTCGGGGTGAAGGCAGGCTGCGGCGCAGGCGCGGCTTCCGCCGATGCGGGCGGCGCCGGGGGAGCGGGAGGGGCGGCCGGCGAAGCTGCCGCAGACGGCGCCGACGACGCCGACGACGCCGACGACGCCGATGATGCAGCGCCGGCCGGCAGCGGAATCTCGATCAGGTGCTCGCGCGCGTCGAACACCGTTTCGCACTGGCCGCAGCGCACCAGCCCCTGGCGCAGGCGCAACTGGTCGGCGACCAGCCGGAAGGCGGTGCGGCAGGCCGGGCAGCGCGTGACTAGCTTGACGGCGGCCATCGGTGTGAATCAGGGTCGGGCGCCGCGGGTGCCATGCAGGCACACCCAGCCTTCCTCGCTGCGCCACACCGTCAGCGGCAGCCAGGGCGCGTAGGCCGCGGCGACTTCATCGGCCTGGCGCTCCAGCACGCCGGACAGCACCAGCCGTCCGCCGGCGCGCACGCGCGCGCTCAGCATGGCGGCCATCAGCTTGAGCGGATTGGACAGGATATTGGCGACCACCAGGTCGTAGCTGGCCTCGGACACCGATTCGGGCAGCGCGAACGAGGCTTCCACGCGGTTGCGCTCGGCGTTGTAGCGCGACGCTTCCACCGCGTTGGGATCGATGTCGATGCCGACGGTATCGCCAGCGCCCAGCTTGCGCGCCACGATGGCCAGGATGCCGGAGCCGCAGCCGTAGTCGAGCACGGTTTCGCCCGGCTTCAGGTTCTGCTCCAGCCACTGCATGCACAGCCGCGTGGTGGGATGGCTGCCGGTGCCGAAGGCCAGGCCGGGGTCCAGCTCCAGCACCACGGCATCGGGCTCGGGTGCGTCGTGCCACGACGGCACCACCCAGATGCGCTCGCCGATGCGGATCGGCTCGAACTGGGATTGCGTCAGCCGCACCCAGTCCTGATCCTCGACCGCGCGCAGCTGGTAGGCCGGCACCGGGTCGATGCCCAGCTGGTTGGCGGCTGCCGCCACCACCACGGCCGGATCGGCATCGTCGCCGAACAGCGCCACCACGCGCGAGCGGTTCCACGCGAGTTGCTTCGGTTCCAGCCCGGGCTCGCCAAAGAGCGGCTGCTCGTCGGGCGTGTCGGCATCGGCGTCTTCCACCGAGACCGACAGCGCGCCGAGGTCGAACAGGGCATCGGACCAGGCTTCGGCCTGGTCCTGCGCCACTTCGATCACACATTCCTGAAATGCCACGGGCTTCCTTGCTTGCTGCTTGTGTATTGCGGGTAACGTTGCGTCAGGCCTTCGCGCGCTCCGCCAGGCGATGCTCGAGGTAGTGGATGCTGGTGCCGCCTTCAACGAAGTTGGCATCCATCATCAGCTCGCGGTGCAGCGGCACGTTGGTCTGGATCCCGTCCACCACCATTTCCGACAGCGCGATGCGCATGCGGGCAATGGCCTGCTCGCGCGTGGCGCCGTAAGTGATGATCTTGCCGATCATCGAATCGTAGTTGGGCGGGACGAAGTAACCATCATACGCGTGCGAGTCGACCCGCACACCCGGGCCGCCGGGCATGTGCCAGGCGGTGATGCGGCCCGGCGACGGCGTGAACTTGAACGGATCCTCGGCGTTCACGCGGCATTCGATCGCGTGGCCACGGAACTGCACATCCTTCTGGCGCAAGCGCAGCTTCTCGCCGAAGGCGATGCGGATCTGCTCCTGCACGATGTCGATGCCGGTGATCATCTCGGTGACCGGGTGCTCGACCTGCACGCGCGTGTTCATCTCGATGAAGTAGAACTCGTTGTTCTCGTACAGGAACTCGAACGTGCCGGCGCCACGGTAGCCCATCTTCTTGCAGGCCTCGGCGCAGCGGTCGCCGATGCGCTCGATCAGGCGGCGCGGAATGTGCGGTGCGGGAGCTTCCTCGATCACCTTCTGGTGGCGGCGCTGCATCGAGCAGTCGCGCTCGCCCAGCCAGATCGCTTGGCGGTGCTGGTCGGCGAGGATCTGGATTTCCACATGGCGCGGGTTCTCGAGGAACTTCTCCATGTAGACCTCGGGATTGCCGAAGGCGCGGCCGGCTTCTTCACGCGTCATGTTGACGGCGTTGATCAGCGCGGCTTCGGTGTGCACCACGCGCATGCCGCGGCCACCGCCGCCGCCGGCGGCCTTGATGATCACCGGGTAGCCCACGCGGCGCGCGGTGGCCAGGATTTCCTTGGGGTCGTCGGGCAGGGCGCCGTCTGAGCCGGGCACGCACGGCACGCCGGCCTTGATCATGGCTTGCTTGGCCGACACCTTGTCGCCCATCAGGCGGATGCTGTCGGCGGTCGGGCCGATAAAGACGAAGCCGGATTTCTCCACGCGCTCGGCAAAATCGGCGTTCTCGGACAGGAAGCCGTAGCCGGGGTGGATGGCCTGCGCGTCGGTCACTTCGGCGGCCGAGATGATGGCCGGCATGTTCAGGTACGACAGCGGCGACGGGGCCGGGCCGATGCAGACGGCTTCGTCTGCCAGGCGTACGTACTTGGCCTCTTTGTCGGCCTCGGAGTACACCACGACCGTCTTGATGCCCAGTTCGCGGCAGGCGCGCTGGATGCGAAGAGCGATTTCGCCGCGGTTCGCGATCAGAATTTTTTCAAACATGGTCTCTCTCTGCGAGAACAGTAGCGGTCCCGCTGCGCGCCGCAATGGCACGCCGGGCGCGCGGCCCGGGGGCTGTCGCCGCCGCGGCTGCCATACTGCGCGGAACTGCATGGAACTGCACGGAACGGGCCGCGAAGCCCACAACGTCCCTGGCGCCAAACAACGCCATGGCTTGCCGCGCGGGCGCTGCTGCGGGGGCCACTTGCGTGGCCGGTGGCAGCGTGCGGCGTGGCATGCCGGTCAGGATCAGCCGATCACGAAAAGAGGCTGGCCGTATTCGACGGCCTGGCCGTTCTCGACCAGGATTTCCTTGATGACACCGGCCTTGTCGCACTCGATTTCGTTGAGCAGCTTCATGGCTTCGATGATGCAGACGGTCTGGCCTTCCTTGACCGAGTCGCCGACGTTGACGAACGGCGCGGCGCCCGGCGACGGCGCACGGTAGAACGTGCCCACCATCGGCGAGGTCACCACATGGCCGGCGGGCAGCTGGGCGGCGGGCTCTGCAGCCGGAGCCACGGCACCGGCCGCCGGTGCGGCGGCCGCGGCGGGCGGCAGCGCCTGCATCTGCGGCATGGCCATCGGCGCGGCGACGATTTGCGGCGGTTGCTTGACGATGCGTACCTTGCCGTCGCCTTCGGTGACTTCCAGCTCGGAGATGCCGGATTCGGCCACCAGGTCGATAAGCGTCTTCAGCTTGCGCAGGTCCATCTTTTTATCCTCCTGAATCGGGTTATCCGGCCGCTGCCCGGGACGGGCCGCGGCGGAAGAATCGTGTTGCCGGCCACCGGAAATCCACGCCCGCCGTGCCGAGGCACGCCAACGGGCGCAGGCCGCCGGGCGGCGCGCGCAGGTTGTCGAAAAAATCTTGGGAGTTCAGCTCCCCGAACTCTCGGGTGGCGGCTGCTCCTGGCCCAGCACATAGTCCAGCGCCAGCAGGTAACCCTGCCAGCCAAGCCCGCAGATCACTCCGACCGCCACCTCGGAGAAATAGGAGTGGTGGCGAAAGCTTTCGCGCCGGTGCACGTTGGACAGGTGCACCTCGACGAACGGGATCGCTACGCCGGCCAGGGCATCGCGCAGTGCCACGCTGGTATGCGTGTAGGCAGCCGGGTTGATGATGATGAACTCGACCCCTTCCGCGCGTGCGGCGTGGATGCGGTCGACCAGTGCCCCCTCATGGTTGGACTGGAACGTATCCAGCGAAATGCCGGCTTTTGCCGCGCGTTCGGCCAGGGCCGCGTCGATATTGGCAAGCGTCGTGTGCCCGTAGGTTTCCGGCTCGCGCGTGCCCAGCAGGTTCAGGTTTGGCCCATGCAGGACCAGCACCTTGCGGTAGCGGGCTGAGCGACGGATAGAGCGGGTTGCAGTCACGGCGGCTCGACCAGATCAACGAAATTGCGCGGAGATTACCGTAGCTTAGAGGGATTTGTCTAGCGCGCGATACAAGGCTTGACGACCTTGCGCGGCGCTTTGGCGGCCCTTTAAGCACTTTCTGGCCGTTTTGGCGCCCCGGCGAAACAAATCGCTGAAGAAAAACGAAATTCAGCGAATTTGGCGGAAGAATACGCTCAGGCTCGTGGCAGCACGGCCCGCAGTTCCTCGGCCGTCACCCGTCCCATCTTGCGGTACTTGACCGATCCGTCCGGGTTGATCACCACCGTGTAGGGCAGGCCGCCGGCGCTGTTGCCGAAGTTGCGCGACAGCTCGGTGCCGGCAAAACCGGCCACGGCGAGCGGGTAGGCCACCGGGACCTTGGTGGTGAACTGCTGGATATTGGCGGCTGAATCGATGCCGATGCCGACAAACTCCACCTGGCGATTCTTGTATTCCTCATGCAGCGCGGTCAGCTCCGGCATTTCCTCGACACACGGCCCGCACCAGGGCGCCCAGAAGTTGATCACCACGGTCTTGCCGCGCAGCTTGCCCAGGTCCAGGTCGGCGCCGGCGGCGTCGGGCAGGCGTGTCTGGAAGAAGGTTTCCACCGCCTGGTCGCTGGCGGGCTTGGGCGAGAACACGAAATGGCCGGCCAGTGCGCCGGCGGCGCAGGCGACCACGGCCACGGCGATCCAAAGCCAGAGGCGGGAGCGGCGGGCGGGCGAGGAAACGGTTTCAGTCATGGGGATGGCTTGGACCAGTGAAGTGGGGGGCAGGCATCAGGCCGGGTCGGCATCGCCGGGCGCGTCCATCAGCGCCCGTACCGCCTGCACGTCGGCGCGGGCCGGGCGGCCCGAGGCGTCGGCACGCACGGCGCCGCGTTCGTCGACGGCATCATACAGTGCAATATGAATGCCGACTGGGGCACCCAGTTCCGCGCGCACCTCGCCGGCGAGCAGCCGGGCCTCGCGGCGGTCGGGCCACTGGCCCTTCCACAGGAAGCTGAGGGTCTCGACCTCGCCGCGGCCGCCGAAATGCCGGCTCTCGCTGGTCTCGAAGTCCACGCCGGCGTTGATCAGGTGCAGTGCCGCGTCCTTGGCGCTGTCGCAGAAGCACTGCAGATAGATATCGGAGTGCTCGGTGGCGGTGCCGTTGAGCACGGCGCCGACCAGGTAAGGCCGGAACGGCGCCAGGTCTTCCATGGCCAGCACCGCCAGCCGGCGCAGCAGCGCCAGCACGCGGGGCTGGCTGTCGGCGTGGAACAGCGCCTGGTAGGCGCGCACTTCGGCTTCGACCTGTTCGTTGTCGGGCAGCCATTCGCCGGGCACGCGCTGCTCGCCCAGCACCTGGCGGGCGGCCTTGCGCTTGGCGGTGGCGTAGTCGGCACCGTCCTCGGCGATCATCCGGGCGGCAGCCTGGGCGATTTCCTCGCGCAGGCGGGTGGGGTCGGGGGTGGTGCGTCGGGTCATGCCCCATGATACCGGACGCTCCCGCGCAACCGGTGCGCGCGCTGCCGCAGTGCAGCGAAGGCCGCGGGCGCTCGGGTACAATCGGAGGCTTCCTGCCCGGCCACCGCACCGCAAGACTCGGCCTGAAACAGCCGCCATGCCGCCGCGCCACGCCGGGTGCCGAATCCCCACGCCTGCGGGCTTCAAGTCTTTCCGGGAACCCATGCATATTCATATCCTTGGCATCTGCGGCACCTTCATGGGCGGCCTGGCGGTGCTGGCCAAAGAGGCCGGCCACCGCGTCACCGGCTGCGATGCCAATGTCTACCCGCCGATGAGCACCCAGCTCGAGGCCCAGGGGATCGAGCTGATCGAAGGCTTCGACCCCGCGCAACTGTCGCTGGAGCCGGACCTGTTCGTGATCGGCAACGTGGTCTCGCGCGGCAATGCGCTGATGGAGGCCATCCTCGACCGCAACCTGCCCTATGTGTCGGGTCCGCAATGGCTGGGCGAGCACGTGCTGGCGCGCAAGTGGGTGCTGGCGGTGGCCGGCACCCACGGCAAGACCACCACCACGTCGATGCTGGCCTGGATCCTGGAGGATGCCGGCTACAACCCCGGCTTCCTGGTGGGCGGGGTGCCGCAGAACTTCGGCATCTCGGCGCGCGTGAGCGAATCGGACTTTTTCGTGATCGAGGCCGACGAGTACGACACCGCCTTCTTCGACAAGCGCAGCAAGTTTGTCCACTATCGCCCGCGCACTGCGATCCTGAACAACCTGGAATACGATCACGCCGACATCTTCCCGGATCTGGCGGCGATCGAGACCCAGTTCCACCACCTGGTGCGCACCGTGCCCGGCCAGGGCCGGGTTGTCGTCAACGGCCTGGAGGAAAGCCTGGCACGCGTGCTGGAGCGCGGCTGCTGGAGCGAGGTCGAGCAGTTTGGCGTGGGCGACTGGCGCGAGAGCGATGCTGCCGCCACTGCGGCGCCCGGCAAGGACGCCTTCGACGTCTGGTTTGGCGATACCGTCCAGGGTACCGTGGTGTGGGACTTGCAGGGCACCCATAACCGCATGAATGCGCTGGCCGCGATCGCCGCCGCGCGCCATGTGGGCGTGCCGGCCGCGCAGGCGATCGAATCGCTGTCCCGCTTTGCCAACGTCAAGCGCCGCATGGAAGTGCGCGGCGTGGCGGGCGGCGTGACCGTCTATGACGACTTCGCCCACCATCCGACCGCGATCCAGACCACGCTGGACGGGCTGCGCCGCCGCGTCGGCGATGCCCGCATCCTGGCGGTGCTGGAGCCGCGCTCCAACACCATGAAGCTGGGCGTGATGAAGGCGCAACTGCCGGCCAGCCTGGAGCAGGCCGACCTGGTGTTCGGCTACGGCGCCCCGGCCGGCAAGGACGCGCTGGGCTGGGACCTGGCCGGATCGCTGGCGCCGCTGGGCGACAAGGCCGCCGCCTTCCAGGACCTGGGCACGCTGGTGCAGGCCGTGCGTGCCGCGGCGCAGCCGGGCGACCACGTGCTGGTGATGAGCAACGGCGGCTTCGGCGGCGTGCACCAGAAGCTGCTGGACGCCCTGAGCCAGGGCGCCGCAAGCTGACCGGCGGGAAGGACCACCATGCTGCTGTACCTGCACGGATTCCGCTCCTCGCCCCAGTCGTTCAAGGCCCGGCTGGTGCAGGAGCGCATGCGCGAGTGGGGCGTGGGCCGCTACTACGCCTGCCCCACGCTCAATGTCTCGCCCGAAATGGCCATTGCCCAGGCGCAGGCCGCGATCCGCGCCGCGCAGGCCGGCGGCGACCAGGAGATCGCCATCGTCGGCTCGTCGCTGGGTGGCTTCTATGCCCGCTGGCTGGGCGAGCGCCATGGCTGCAGGACCGTGCTGCTCAATCCGGCCATCCATCCCTGGACCGACCTGGAAGCGTACCTGGGCGAGCAGCCGCTGTGGCACGGCGGCGGCTCGGTCACGGTCGAGCGCCGCCATCTGCAGGAACTGCTGGACCTGCGCGTGGACACCATCACCGATCCCGGACGCTATTACCTGCTCGCCGCCACCGGCGACGAAGTGCTGGACTACCGTGAGATGGTCGCGGCCTGCCCGGGCGCAAACATCCGCGTGATCGAGGGCAGCGACCACGGCATCAGCGAATTTGCCGACTACGTCGACGATGTGCTCGCCTTCTGCGGCTACGGCCCCGGCGGCAAGGTGCCGGCAGGCGCAGGCCCGGCATGAGCGCGCAGTCCGCGCGCCGCTGCAGCTGGAGCCCGCACCTGGCCTTTGATGCGGCCATCACGCCCAACCTGCGGCGCTGGGTGACCGGTGACGACGGCTCGCTGACCGCGCGCCTGGTGGCAGCATCGGAGCGCTTTCGCGTGGCGCGCCTGCTGCAGCGCCCGCAGCGCCCGCTCGCCGATGAATGGCAGGTGCTGGGCCAGCACGACCGCACCCCCGCGCTGACGCGCGAGGTGCTGCTGATCTGCGACGATATTCCCGCCATATTTGCCCATACTGTGGTGCGCCAGCGCCATGCGCGCCGCGACTGGCCGTTCCTGCGCGGGCTGGGCGAGCGCCCGCTGGGCGGCCGGCTGTTTGTCGACCCGGCGGTGGCGCGCGAGCCGTTCCAGTTTGCGCGGCTGCTGCCGCACCATCCGCTGCGCCAGGCCTTGCAGCGAGTGCTGCCGGCCATGGCGCCACTGCCCATGCTGCCGGCGCGGCGCTCGGTGTTCCGGCGCGGCGACGGCGTCATGCTCGTGACAGAAGTGTTCCTGCCGGACCTGCTGTCGCGGCCATCCCCGGGGACCGAGGCGATTCCGCATCCCAGGTATTTGCGGACGACAGACCGAAGCCCCTCTACACACACTACCGAAACCAAGAAAGAGACCACGAGATGAAACTGCAGGGTCGGGTTGCCATCATCACCGGTGCCGCCGGCGGCATCGGGTTTGCCACCGCGCAGCGCTTTGCCGCCGACGGCGCCATTGTCGTCCTGTGCGACGTGCAGGAAGAGCGCGTGCGCGAGGCCGCCGACAAGCTGGCCGCCACCGGCGCCACCGTGTCGGCCTACCGCGTCGACGTGACCCGGCGCGACGAAGTCGATGCCATGGTGGCCGCCGTGCTGGCCGCGCACGAACGCGTCGACATCCTCGTCAATAACGCCGGTATCACCAAGGATGCACGCCTGGCCAAGATGACCGAGGCCCAGTTCGATGCCGTCATCGACGTCAACCTGAAGGGCGTGTTCAACTGCGCGCAGGCCGTGGCCGGCCTGATGAGCGAGCAGGGCAAGGGCGTGATCCTGAACGCTTCCAGCGTGGTCGGCCTGTACGGCAACTTCGGCCAGACCAACTACGCCGCCAGCAAGTTCGGCGTGATCGGCTTCACCAAGACCTGGGCGCGCGAGCTGGGCCCCAAGGGCGTGCGCGTGAACGCGGTGTGCCCGGGCTTCGTCAATACCGAGATCCTGCAGACCGTGCCGGAAAAGGTGCTGGACGGCATGAAATCGTCGTGCTGGCTGCGCCGCCTGGCCGAGCCGGCCGAGATCGCCAGCATCTACGCCTTCCTGGCCAGCGACGACGCCAGCTACGTCAACGGCGTGGCGATCGAGGCCAGCGGCGGCATGTCGCTCTGAGCTGCGTGGGTGCACGCACCCCGCCGGGGCGCCGGCCCCCGCAGGCGCCGGAGCGGGGTGCGGTATCATTCCAGGTCTCAGGCCGTATCGATACGGCGTGGCCCGCGGCCAGCGGTTTGCACCCCGCGCGCCGCACTCGCTTCCGTTCGCACGCATTTGCGCCCGGTTGCACCATTTCTCCCACAGGACCCGCCCCGGCGCTGCCTCTTGGCGGCCAGACGCGGTTCCGCGCATTTCTGAAAGTACCGATCGATGCAGTTGCTGTTCGAAGAAGGCGGCGAAATCCGCGCCGGCACCGTGCTGAACCAGCAGGGCGAGGCTTACCAGGTAGAGCTGCCAGCCGGCAAGCGCACCAAGGTCAAGTCGCGCGACGTGCTGCTGCAGTTCGCGCAGCCGTCGGCAATCGAGCTGGTGCGCCAGACCGGCGACATGATGGCCGAGATCGACCTGGACTTCCTGTGGGAATGCGCGCCCGAGGCTGAATTCGGCTTCGCCGAGCTGGCCGCCGAATACTACGGCGCCGAGCCCGGCCCGGTGCAGCAGGCGGCGCTGGCGATGGCGCTGCACGGCAACCCGGTGTACTTCCGCCGCAAGGGGCGCGGCCGCTACCAGCGCGCGCCCGAAGACCAGCTCAAGGCGGCGCTGGCCGCGCTCGAGCGCAAGCGCCAGCAGGCGCTGGTGCAGGCCGAGTACGAAGAGCAGCTCAAGGCGCTGACGCTGCCGGAGACGTTCCGCAACAAGGTGCTGCAACTGCTGTTCAAGCCGGACAAGAACAGCCTGGAATACAAGGCCATGGACGCCGCCTGCACCGCGCTGGGCATGACCCCGATGCGGCTGATGGTGGCCGCCGGCGGCGTCGCCAGTGCGCGCGCGCTGCATGAGGCCAAGTTCCTGGCCGAGTGCTTCCCGAAGGGAACGGGCTTTCCGGAAACCGACGTGCCCGAGCCGCCCGCCGACCTGCCGGTGGCCGACGTGGAGGCATTCTCGATCGACGACGTCACCACTACCGAGATCGACGATGCGCTGTCCGTGACCAAGCTGCCCGACGGCAAGCTGCGCATCGGCATCCATATCGCCGCGCCCGCGCTGGGCATCCGCCGCAGCGAACCGCTCGATGCAGTCGCGCGCCAGCGGCTGTCCACGGTCTATTTCCCGGGCGACAAGATCACCATGCTGCCCGACGCCGTGGTGGAGCGCTACACGCTGCAGGAAGGGCGCACGTGCCCGGCGCTGTCGCTGTATGTGACGGTGGACCCGACCGTGTGGCTGATCACCGGCAGCGAGACCCGCGCCGAGCTGGTGCCGATCGCCGCCAACCTGCGCCACAACCTGCTCGACGATGTCATCACCGAGGCTGCGCTTGCCGCGGGCACCGGCGACTACCCGTTCCGCGACGCGCTGACGCAGCTGTGGCACTTTGCCGGCTACCTGTACGACGAGCGCCAGAAGGCGCGCCTGGCCAGCGGCCTGCGCCCCGAGACCCACAACCGCGCCGACTTCAATTTCTACCTGGACGACCAGGCCGACGGCAGCCAGCGCGTGCGCATCGAACAGCGCAAGCGCGGCTCGCCGCTGGACAAGATCGTTGCCGAGCTGATGATCCTGGCCAACAGCACCTGGGGCAAGCTGCTGGCCGACAACGGCGTGCCGGGCATCTACCGCACGCAGAAGGCGTGGGGCATGCACCGCACCCGCATGCAGACCTACCCGGCACCGCACGAGGGCCTGGGCGTGGCGCAGTACGCTTGGAGCACCTCGCCGCTGCGCCGCTATGTCGACCTGGTCAACCAGTGGCAGATCCTGGCGGTGGCCCAGCACGGGGTGACCGCCAAGCTGGTGGCGCCGTTCAAGCCCAAGGACGCCGACCTGCTGGCCGCGGTGGCGGACTTCGAAGGCACTTACGCCGCCTACGCCGACCACCAGTCGACCATGGAGCGCTACTGGTGCCTGCGCTGGCTCAAGCAGGAAAAGCGCGAGCGCATGGTGGCCTCGGTGCTCAAGGAAGGCGCGGTGCGCTTTACCGAGATCCCGCTGGTCACGCGCGTGCCCGAACTGGTGCAGGCGCAGCGCGGCACGCAGGTGCTGCTGGAGATCGGCGAGACCGACGAGATCACGCTGGAAGTGTCGTGCCGGGTGCTGGAGATCTTCGCCGGTGAAGGCGAAGTGCCCGAGGAAGAGCTGGAAAGCGACGAGGAAGCCGCAGAGCTGTCCGCCGAAGCCGCTGCCGATGCAGCCGCCGAGGAAGCGGCCGAGCAGGCCGCCGGGGTCTCGGACGAAGCCCCGGCCGAAGCGGGCGACGACGATGCCGGCGCGGCGTCGGGCGAGCGCGACACCGGCACCCCGGCCGCCGGCTGAAGCCTTCGGAAATCGGCGGCGCTCACTTACAATGCCTGTCTGATCCGGGGCCCGCCGCCCCGGTCTTGCCAGGCCGCCGGCCCGGACCGGTTCGGGCCGCCGCCCGCCCTTCAGCCACCCTCCATCCATCGTGAACGCCACACTCGCCGCTCCCCGCCACTGGTGGCATGCCAGGTGGCACAACAGCAGTACGCTGGCCAAGGCGCTGGCCATTTCCGTGGCCGTGCACGTGCTGCTGCTGATGGTGCGGGTGGCTGCGCCCGAGGTGTTCGAGATCAAGCGCAGCGATGCCGCGCTGGACGTGGTGCTGGTCAATGCCAAGTCGGCGCAGAAGCCGCGCAACCCGACCGCGCTGGCGCAAGCCAACCTGGACGGCGGCGGCGACCATGACCTGCAGCGCGCTACCACGCCGCTGCCCGCGCAGACCCAGACGCAGGAAGGCGACCTGGTGCGCCAGGTGCAGCGCCGCGTCGAGCAGCTGGAACAGGAGCAGCAACGCCTGCTGACCCAGTCGCGCGAGGCCGCGCCGTCGGTGCGCAACCAGCCGCTCAAGCCCGGCGAGAAGCGCCAGGACACCCCGCAGCGCGGCCAGGACGAGCGCACCTCGACCGACGAGATGGCCAGGCTGGAGGCCGAGATCGGCCGCAACCTGGACCACTACGCCAAGCGGCCCAAGCGCTTCCAGCTGACCGCCACCAGCGCCCAGGCGGTCGACTACGCGCAGTACTACGACCGCCTGCGCCACAAGATCGAGGCGCGCGGCACCACTGACTTCCCGCAACGCAACGGCAAGCCGCTGTACGGCCAGCTGATCCTGGTGATCAACGTCAACCGGCTCGGCAAGCTCGGCTACAACCGCGACGGCTACAACGTCGATGCCATCGACGTGGTCAAGAGCTCGGGCGATCCCGCGCTGGACCGCCAGGCCGTGGCGATCGTGCGCGCGGCCGCGCCGTTCGGCCCCTTTACTGCCGAGATGGCGTCGCGCCAGGACATCCTCGAAGTCATTTCCACTTTCAAGTTTTCGCGCAACGGGCTGGAAACCCGCTTGCAGGCACGCTGATGACATCCACTGATTCTTCCCAAGCCACTTCCGACCGCTATGTGGTGATCGGCAACCCGGTTGCGCACAGCCGTTCGCCGGCGATCCACGCGGCCTTTGCGCGCCAGACCGGCGAGGCCGTGCAATACGACCGCCTGGAGGCGCCGCTGGACGGGTTTGCCGATGCCGTGCGCCAGTTCTTTGCCGAGGGCGGCTATGGCTGCAATGTCACCGTGCCGTTCAAGCTCGAAGCCTATGACCTGGCCGACCGCCTGACCGAGCGCGCCGAGGCCGCCGGCGCGGTCAACACGCTGTGGATCGAAGAGGGCCTGATCCATGGCGACAACACCGACGGCATCGGCCTGGTGCGCGATATCCAGGACAACCTCGACACCCTGATCGAGGGCAAGCGCGTGCTGCTGCTGGGCGCCGGCGGCGCCGCCATGGGCGCGATGCTGCCGCTGATCGAATGCCGGCCGTCGCGCATCGTGGTGGCCAACCGCACCGCCTCGCGCGCGAGCGACATGCTGGAAGAGTTTGTCGAAGCCGCCGACCAGTACGGCGTGGAGCTGTGGGGCGGCGGGCTCGATGCGCTCGACGGGCTGTCCGAGGACGAAGCCGTCGACGTGGTCATCAACGCGTCGTCCAGCAGCCTGCATGGCGAAGTGCCGCCGGTGCCCGAGTTCCTGCTGGGCGAAGGCGTGCTGGCCTACGACATGATGTACGGCGCCGAGCCCACGGTGTTCCTGCAGTTCGCCGCGCGCTGTGGCGCGCGCACCAGCGACGGCCTGGGCATGCTGGTCGAACAGGCGGCTGAAGCGTTCTACAGCTGGCGCGGCGTGCGCCCCCGCACCGCCCCCGTGCTGGCCGAGCTGCGCGCCGCGCTGCAGGCCGAACGCAAGGGCTGACCGGGGCGCCGCCAGCCGTGGCCAACCGCAACCGCGCAGCCAGCGCCAGCCGCGGCGCAGCCCCCGCACGCACGGTGTTCAACCCGGTCCGCTGGCTCGGCTACCTGCTGGGCTGCGTGGCGGCGGGCGTGGTGGCGATGCAGCTGTACTTCTTCGTGCAGATCGCAAGCTGGCAATACATCAATCCTTCGACGACCACGTTCATGCGCGCCGAGCGCTGGCGCCTGTGCGGCATCAACCTCTGGAACTGCGGCATCGACCGGCAATGGGTACCGTACGACCGCATCTCGCGCAACCTCAAGCGCGCGGTGATCGCCAGCGAGGACGCCGACTTCGTCAACCATCCGGGCTATGAGCTGGATGCCATGCTCGATGCCTGGGAGCGCAACAAGAAGCGCGGGCGCATCGTGCGCGGCGGTTCCACCATCACGCAGCAGCTGGCCAAGAACCTGTTCCTGTCGTCCGAGCAGCAATACCTGCGCAAGGGCCAGGAGCTGGCAATCACGTGGATGCTCGAGTTCTGGCTGGACAAGCAGCGCATCTACGAGATCTACCTGAATTCGGTGGAGTGGGGCGAGGGCGTGTTCGGCGCGCAGGCCGCGGCGCAGCACTACTTCCGCACCAGCGCCGACAAGCTCAGCGTGGGCCAGTCCGCGCGCCTGGCCGCGGCGCTGCCGGCACCCAAGTGCTTCGACAAGAAGGAATACTGCGCCAACGTGCGCGTGAATTTCCGCGCCAAGGCAAGCACCATCGCGCGGCGGATGGGGGCAGCCACGCTGCCCGACTGAGCCCCGCGGGGCTCAGCTCAGCCAGCCCTTCCTGCGGAAATACACCAGCGGGATCGCCGCCGACACCGCCATCAGCGCAATCGCCCACGGATAGCCCGCGCCCCAGTCCAGCTCCGGCATGAACTTGAAGTTCATGCCGTAGATGCTGGCGATCAGCGTGGGCGGCATCAGCGCCACCGACACCACCGAGAACAGTTTGATGATCTTGTTCTGGTTGATGTTGATGAAACCGACGGTCGCGTCCATCAGGAAGTTGATCTTGTCGAACAGGAACGCGGTGTGGTTCTCGATCGAGTCGATGTCGCGCAGGATCTGGCGGGCCTCGTCCTGCTGCTCGGCCGACAGCAGCTGGCTGCGCATCAGGAAGGACACCGCGCGGCGCGTGTCCATCACGTTGCGGCGGATGCGCCCGTTCAAGTCTTCCTCGCGGGCGATGGTTTCCAGCACGTCGGCCGCGGCGGCATCGGTCACGTTCTCGGCCAGCACGCGGCGGCTCGCTTCTTCGAGCCGCTCGTAGATTTCCTCGATCGAGTCGGCGGAATACTCGGCGTCGGTCGCGTACAGGTCCATCAGCACGTCCTTGGCATTGCGCACCGAGCCCGGGCGCATGCGTGCGCGCAGCCGCACCAGCCGGAACACCGGCAGGTCTTCGTCGTGGATGGAGAACAGTACGTCGCGCGTCAGCACGAAAGCCACGCGCACGTTGCGCGACAAGGCCTCTTCCTCGTCCAGCAGGAAGTCGGTGCGGATATGGATATTCTCGTCCTCGCCCTCGAAATATCGCGCGGACGCTTCCAGGTCGCCCAGGTCTTCCAGTTCGGGAAGGGCGACGCCATAGGCTTCCTTGATCCAGTTCAGTTCCTCGTCGTCGGGATTGACGACATCGATCCAGATCGGCTTGTGCTGCAGCAGCTCATTGCGCTCGTCGACCTGCTCCTGGGCAAGCCGGCCTTTCTGCAGGACGAACAGGTTGATCATCCCCGGGATTCCTTATTGCTGATTGCGACGAAAAACAAAGACAAGCGCGAAGACAAGCGCAGGCGGCTCGCCGCATTCCCAGGTAGTCCGTCATGCCCTGCATGGCCTGGCGCGACGCCGGAAGGCGCCCTGCCAGGGCCGGGCCACGGGCAAGCGTGATCGCGCTGTACCGCGGCTGCCGGACGCAACGGACTCGGCGGGCGGTACAAGGCGATGGCGTTTGCCTGGGTTGGCTGGCTAGCCGGGAGAGGGAAAATCCGCACGCGGTGCGGCGCGCATGGATGGCGCCGCCGGTGGCACGGAAAGACACTCGCCCGCAGTGTTCTGCTGCGGGCGAGGCCGACGAGGCGCGGAGCCGGGTGCTCCGGGCGGGTCGTCGTTACGCAGCCCGCAGTGACATGGCATTCGCAGAGGTCGCAGCGCTGCTGCGGCAACTCGAACACCCGATGCTACTGCCCACGTAATTTCTCCGGGATTGTGATGGCCGCGAGTGTAGCCCAACGTAGGGTGGCTTGTTAAGTGAAATCTCCGCGCACGCGGCCCGCTGTTGCCCGCTCACGACCGGCGGCGCGCCCACCTGGCGATCAGCCCAGCGCGCCCTGCAGCCGGCGCCACAGCAGCGGCGCCAGCATCACCGAGGACAGCGCCAGGAACATCAGCACGATCGCCGCGTAGTCCTGCCAGTGCGGCTGCTCGCCCAGCATCCACATGCCCGAGAACACGCCGACTACCGGAATGAACATGATCGACAGGCTCGACACCACCGGCGGCAGGCTGCGCGCCAGCCCGAACCAGACCAGGTGGCAGAAGGCGAAGACCACCACCGCGTTGTAGGCGATGGCGCCCCATTCGACGGCGGTGGGCATGCGCCAGCCGTCTTCCAGCAGCAGCGAGCCGACCGCCAGGAAGGGCAGGGTCACGGCCAGCATCCAGAACGTCATGGCGCCGATGGGCACGTCGGTCGGGGTGCGTTTTATCAATTGGGTGCCGAAGCCCCAGCCGGCCGCGGCCAGCAGCATCAGCAGCGTGCCGGCCGGGCTGCCGGTCAGCGCGGCGAGCTCGCCGGAAAGCAGCAGCACCGTTCCGGCCAGCGCGCAGCCGATGCCCAGCCAGGCCCAGGCGCCGATGCGCTCGCGGAAGAACACCAGGCCCCAGACCACTGCCCAGATCGGCATGGTGTAGCCCAGGATGGCGGCCCGGCCCGAGGACAGCATCTTGACCGCGCAGATCGCAAACAGGTGCCAGACCACCATGTTGGGAATGGCCAGGCGGACCACCGTGCCCCATTCGCGCCGCGGCACGGCCAGCGAATCGCCGCGCAGCCGCAGCGCCAGCCCCAGCGCCACCAGCCCGCCCGCCATGCACAGCAGGCGGAAGCCCATCGCCGGAAAGTGCGCTACGCCTACCTTCATGATGGGCCAGTTGATGCCCCAGGCAAGGGTGAGCACGACAAGCAGGAAGATACCGCGGCGATCGAGAGACATGACGGGACGCGGCTGTGCGTCATGCCGCGCTTTGTTTTGAGAGGAAGCGCAAAACCATAGCACGCAGCGGGTAAAATTGCCGGAAGCGACATATGCTGCAGGGATGAAAGGTTTTCACGCCGCTGCGGCCAACCGCGCCGGCCGGGCCAATGGGGCGCCGGCGCCACCAGGATATTCCGAGTACCCATGACTTTCACCGAGCAGCTTGCTGCCGCCTGGCAGCGCAACGATTCCCTCCTGTGCGTCGGGCTCGATCCTGACCCGCAGAAGCTGCCGCTGTCCCTGACCGGGGCGGGCGGCGCCATCTTTTCGTTCTGCCGCGAGATCGTTGATGCCACCGCCGACCTGGTCTGCGCCTTCAAGCCGCAGATTGCGTACTTCCACTCGCAGCGCGCGGAAGACCAGCTCGAGCAGCTGATCCACTATATCCACGACGCCCACCCCGGCATCCCGGTGATCCTGGACGCCAAGCGCGGCGACATCGGCTCGACCGCCGAGCACTACGCGCTGGAGGCCTTCGAGCGCTACCACGCCGACGCGGTCACGGTCAGCCCGTACATGGGCTTCGATTCGATGCAGCCGTACCTGGCCTATCCCGACCGCGGCGTGATCGTGCTGTGCCGCACCTCCAACCCGGGCGGCTCGGACGTGCAGTTCCTGCAGGTCGACGGCAAGCCGCTGTACCAGCTGGTGGCCGAGGCCGCGCGCGAGCGCTGGAACACCACCGGCCAGATGGGCCTGGTGGTCGGCGCGACCTTCCCCAACGAGATCGCGCGGGTGCGCCAGATCGTCGGCGACATGCCACTGCTGATCCCGGGCATCGGCGCCCAGGGTGGCGACATCGAGGCCACGGTCAAGGCGGGGCGCACCGCGGACGGCACCGGCATGATGATCAACTCGTCGCGCGCCATCCTCTACGCCAGCCGCGAGAAGGATTTTGCGGCGGCGGCGCGCAATGTCGCGCTGCAGACGCGGGAGACCATCAATCGCTATCGCCACGGCTGAAACCGAGCGTAGACAATAAAAAACCGCGCCGGAGACGGCGCGGTTTTTTATTGGGCGCAGATTGCCGGGCGCCGGCCTCAGGCCTCGTTCCGGATCAGCTCCAGCAGCCCCCGCATGGCATGCTCGGCCGCCTGCCGGCGGATCTGGCCGCGGTCGCCGCGAAAGCGTTGAGTCTCGGTATTGGTGGTAATGCGGTTGCTCCAGCCGAAGCAGACCATGCCCACCGGCTTTTCCGGGGTGCCGCCGTTGGGCCCGGCCACGCCGGTGATCGATAGCGCCACCTGGGCGCGGCTGTTGAGCAGCGCGCCTTCGGCCATGGCGCGCGCCACTTCCTCGCTGACCGCGCCGTGGTCGCGGATCAGCTTGGCCGGCACGCCCAGCATGGTGGACTTGGCCTCATTGGAATAGGTGACGAAGCCGCGCTCGAACCAGCCGGACGAGCCGGATACGTCGGTAATGGCGGCAGCCACCAGCCCGCCGGTGCAGGATTCGGCAGTGGCCAGCATCAGGGATTTGTCGGCAAGGGCGACGCCGGCCTGGATGGCGAGCTGGTCGAGCAGGCGGCTGACAGACATGGTGGATACAGGTAGTTTTGAGGGGGAATCAGCTTGCAATGGCTGGCGATGCGGGGCTCAGAACGAGCGCCACAGCGCAAACACCAGCAGGGTGTAGAAGGCCGCGAAGATGTCGTCGAACATCACGCCAAAGCCGCCGCGCAGGCCCGGACCCTTGAGCGTGCGGTCATAGTGGCCGATCGGCGCCGGCTTGGCGATGTCGAACAGCCGGAACCACAGGAAGGCGGCGAACTGCCCCCAGAAGCCGGTCGGCATGACAAAGGCCAGCACCAGCCAGAAGGCGACGATCTCGTCCCAGACCATGCTGCCATGGTCGTGCACGCCCATGTCGCGCGCGGTGCGCGCGCACGCCCACAGGCCGACCAGGAAGCCGCCGGCGATGATCCACAGCCAGGTGGTGGGCTCGATCCACAGCGAAATCACTACGAACGACAGCCAGGCGTAGAGCGTGCCGACCGTGCCCGGCGCAACGGGCGACAGGCCCGAGCCGAAGCCGAAGGCGATCAGGTGGGCCGGATGGGACAGCATGAAGCGCGCGCTCGGGCGCGTGACCTTGACGGTCTGGCCGGCTTCCAGGGTCAGGGCGGGGTCGCGCGGCGCGGCCCCGGGAGGCAAGGTGGACATCAAAATGGGCTCGTGTGATGCAGATACTGCTTATGGTTATGGCCGGCTTGCGCTGCCATGCTTGCGGGACTCCCGTGCCCGCGCAGCGCGCCGATGCCGGCATCATGACATGCCCGCGACCCGGTGTCAGGGGGCAGCGAAGTGGTCGAAGCTGGCGCCTTGGTACCGGGTCGGGTTGCCGGTACTGTCGACCAGCCGCAGGCCGGGCTCGGGCGTGATCGCGCCGACACGTGCGAGCGGCAGCGCCAGCCGTTCGCTGATCGCCGCAATGGCGTCGCGACTGCCGGCGGGCGCGGTGAAGCACAGTTCGTAGTCGTCGCCGCCGGCCAGCACGCATTCGCGCTGGATGGCATCGGGCTGGCTGGCCAGCACCGCCGAGCGCGGCAGCGCATCGACGTCGACCAGCGCGCCGACCTGCGAGCGTTCCAGGATATGGCTCAGGTCGCCGACCAGTCCGTCGGAGATGTCGAGTGCGGCATGCGCCACACCGCGCAGGGCCATGCCCAACGCCACGCGCGGCGTGGGCGTGTCCATGCGCGGGCGCACCTGGCTGAACTCGGGCTCAGGCAGCAGCCATTCGCCGCGGCAGTCGCCCAGCGCCAGGCGGGCGTCGCCAAGCGTGCCGGAAATCCAGATATCGTCGCCGGGCCGCGCGGCGTCGCGGCGCAGCGCGGCACGCAGCGGCACGTCGCCGAATACCGTCAGCGAAAGCGTCAGCGGGCCGCGCGTGGTGTCGCCGCCGACCAGTTCGCAGCCGTGGGCGTCAGCCAGCGCCAGCATGCCGTCGGCCAGCTCGGCCAGCCAGGCGGGGTCGGCCTCGGGCAGGGCCAGTGCCAGGGTGAACGCGCGCGGCTCGGCGCCCATGGCGGCCAGGTCGGACAAGTTCACGGCCAGGGCCTTGTGGCCGAGTGCGCGCGGCGCCACGTCCGGGAAGAAATGCCGGCCGCTCACCAGCATGTCGGTGCTGATGGCCAGGTGGTGGCCGGGGCGGCCCTCGATCAGCGCGCAGTCATCGCCCACGCCGAGCGCGGCCTTGCGCACCGGCCGCGTGAAAAAGCGGCGGATCAGGTCGAACTCGGAAAGCGGGGCTGGCTGGGCGTGGGACATCGTCGTCGGGAAGATTCGCCCGCCGGGTGGGACGGGATTGGGGGCTGCGCGTTGCGCGAAGATGAATGGCGATCCGGGGCAATCCCGCGGCGCCTGCGCAGCGCGTCAGGATGGGGCGCGTCCGGCATTTCAGCAAGATACTGCCGCGCACGACAGCCATGACCATCGCGCGGTACGCCGCTTCTGCCGGCAGGCGCTACGCTTGCTGGTATTGCCCGGGGGGATGGGGCATATTGTACCGAATCGCAAAGGTGCCCCAAGTAAAAGGCTTATTGTGAAATAGTATTTCACTATATAAAATGCAGGGTTCCAAAGGAAGAGAAGGGCGGACACGTGGAGCCGGTCCGCCGATCGTCCCCCGCCTCGTCAATGACGGCTCCACCGATTGGAAGATGCGCCGATGACCAGCCCTCAGCAGTCCCCGTCCCAAGACGATCTGAAACAGCAGCAGCGTGAGGCGCTGCGCAAAGCGGCGCTCGAGTACCACGAGTTTCCCACCCCCGGCAAGATCTCGGTCACGCCGACCAAGCCGCTGTCGAACCAGCGCGACCTGGCCCTGGCCTATTCGCCGGGCGTGGCCGCCGCTTGTGAAGAGATCGTTTCCGATCCGGCCAATTCCTTCCGCTACACCGCCCGCGGCAACCTGGTCGCGGTGATCACCAACGGCACCGCCGTGCTGGGCCTGGGCGACATTGGCGCCGCGGCTTCCAAGCCGGTGATGGAAGGCAAGGCTGGCCTGTTCAAGAAGTTTGCCGGTATCGACGTGTTCGATATCGAAGTCGACGAGAAGGACCCGGAAAAGCTGGTCCAGATCATCGCCGCGCTGGAGCCCACCTTCGGCGGCATCAACCTCGAAGACATCAAGGCACCGGAGTGCTTCTACGTCGAGCGCAAGCTGCGCGAGAAGATGAAGATTCCCGTCTTCCACGATGACCAGCACGGCACCGCCATCGTGGTGTCCGCGGCCATCATCAACGGCCTGAAGGTGGTCGGCAAGGACATCAAGAAGGTCAAGCTGGTGGCCTCGGGCGCCGGCGCGGCCGCGCTGGCCTGCCTGGACCTGCTGGTCGACATCGGCCTGCCGATCGAGAACATCTGGGTGACGGACCTGGCCGGCGTGGTCTACGAAGGCCGTACCGAGCTGATGGACCCGGAAAAGGCGCGCTTCTCGCAAAAGACCGACAAGCGCAAGCTGGCCGAAGTGATCGACGGCGCCGACATCTTCCTGGGCCTGTCAGCCGCGGGCGTGCTCAAGCAGGACATGGTCCAGCGCATGGCCGACAAGCCGCTGGTGCTGGCACTGGCCAACCCCAACCCGGAAATCGCGCCGGAGCTGGTCAAGGAAGTGCGCCCCGACGCCGTGATGGCCACCGGCCGCACCGACTACCCGAACCAGGTCAACAACGTCCTGTGCTTCCCGTTCATCTTCCGCGGGGCGCTGGATTGCGGCGCCACCACCATCACGCGCGAGATGGAAATCGCCGCGGCCAATGCCCTGGCCGAACTGGCACGCCAGGAGCAGAGCGACATCGTCGCCACTGCCTATGGCATCCAGGACCTGTCGTTCGGCCCCGAGTACCTGATTCCGAAGCCGTTCGACCCGCGCCTGATCGTCAAGGTGGCGCCGGCCGTGGCCGAGGCCGCGATGAAATCCGGCGTGGCCGCCCGTCCGATCGAGGACATGGACGCCTACCGCCTGCAGCTGCAGCAGTTCGTGTACCACTCGGGCACGCTGATGAAGCCGATCTACGCCGCCGCGCGCAAGGTCGAGATGGATAAGAAGCGCATCGTCTTCGCCGAAGGCGAGCAAGAGCGCGTGCTGCGCGCGGTGCAGGTGATCGTCGACGAAAAGCTGGCCAACCCGATCCTGATCGGCCGCCCGGCCGTGCTGCAGCACCGCATCGAGCGCTTCGGCCTGCGCCTGCGCGCCGGCGTGGACTTCACCGTGGTCAACCCCGAGCACGATGAGCGTTTCCGCGACTATTCCGACGCCTATTACCGCATGATGGCACGCGAGGGCATCACGCCCGAGTATGCCAAGCTGGAAATGCGCCGCCGCACCACGCTGATCGGCGCGATGCTGGTGAACAAGGGCGAGGCCGACGGCATGATCTGCGGCACCGTCAGCAACACCGCTGCGCACCTGCGCTATATCGACCAGGTGCTGGGCGGCACCAACAAGGTCTACGCGGCGATGAACGGACTGGTGCTGCCGGGCCGCCAGATCTTCCTGGTGGATACGCACGTCAACGTCGACCCGAGCGCCGAAGAGCTGGCCCAGATCACGCTGATGGCCGCCGAGGAACTGAAGCGCTTCGGCATCGAGCCCAAGATCGCGCTGCTGTCGCATTCGAACTTCGGTTCGTCCGAAGCGCCTTCGGCCCGCAAGATGCGCGAAACCCTCGCCATCCTGCGCGATCGCGCCCCGGACCTGGAGATCGACGGCGAAATGCACGGCGACAGCGCGCTCGACCAGAAGCTGCGCGACCAGCTGGTGCCGGACGGCGCGCTCAAGGGCGAAGCCAACCTGCTGGTGTGCCCGAACATCGACGCGGCCAATATCTCGTACAACCTGCTCAAGGTTGCCGCGGGCAACAATGTCGCGATCGGGCCGATCTTGCTGGGCGTGAAGGCGCCGGTGCACATCCTGACGCCGTCGGCCACGGTGCGGCGCATCGTCAACATGACCTCGCTGGTCGTGGTGGACGCCGCTGCCAAGCGCTAAACCGCTGGTAGCGCCGGTTGCATGGCCGGTAACAGGCCAATGCGACGAAAAGCCGGGCTCGCCCGGCTTTTTTTACGTCCATATGTGCATGGTTAGTATGCGCACACATACGCTTAACATATTGAAACAATTGAAGAATTACCGCTGCCGCTGGGCCGGGATTGATTAATTGCGTGCATGCGCGTAACCTTACGCCTTTGATACAGGCGCTCGCCATGAGCGCCCCGGTGCGGCCGGCATCCATCGCGCTCCTCTACGGGTGGCGCAGGGCGCTGGCCAGGGTGGCCCGGACAGATCGTCTACCCAACCAGCGGCAGGCTCGATTTCCGGTTCAACCAAGACAAGCAACGTGGGTTTCCAAGTTTCTCTGATGCGGCACGCAACGCGCATGCTGGCCCGGTCCATGACCGGCGCGGCGCTGGTGCTGGCCCTGGCGCAGCCGACGCTGGCGCGGCAGGCGCAGACCGAAGGGATGGGAACCATTGCAGTGCAGCAGTTGCCCAACGATGCACGGCAGACCTTGGAGCGCATCGAAGCCGGCGGCCCGTTCCTGTATGAAAAGGACGGATCGAGATTCGGCAACTACGAACGCATCCTGCCTCAACGTGAACGCGGGTATTACCGCGAATACACGGTCAAGAGCGCCAGGAGTCGGAACCGGGGAGCCAAGCGGATCGTCTGCGGCGGGGAACAACGCGCTGCCAACGATTGTTACTACACGGAAGATCACTACAACAGCTTCAAACGGATACTCAAATGATGACTGACATTTTCGGATTGGGCGACGCCCTTGCCGCCCGCGAAGAGCGCGGCGCCGGAGATGGCTGGCAGCGGGCTCAGCAGCAGGCCCAGAACCTATACGACAACGTGCTGATGATGCCGAGCCAGGAGCTCATGCAAAAACTCCCGCCCGCGACCGCGCCCGTGGCCATGCCCGCCGGTCCCGGTTGGAACGACGGCACCAGCGAGGGGGCCATGAACCTGTTCAAGACGGTGCGTCCGAACATCGTCCAGTCGATCCGCGCCTTCCGCGTGCCTGAGCTGGCCCAGGCGGCCGCCGATCTCGGGCAGCATTTCCTCTATGCCAATTGCGCCCATTGCGCGAGCAAGGCGGAGGTACTGGAAACCATCGCCACGTCGTTCACCTTCCCGAAGCACTTCGGCAAGAACTTCGACGCGCTGGCTGACTGCCTGACCGACATGATCTACAAGGCCGGCCCGCAGCCGGGCTTTGTGATCGTGCTGGAAGGACTGCCGATTGCGCAGAAGTTCGACAAGGAAGGGCGCGAGGTGCTGCTCGACGTATTCCGCGACGCCGCCGAGTTCTGGGGCGAGCGCAAGGTGCAGTTCCGGGTGTTTTATTCGTTCGCCTGAGCGCACTGCCTGAGCCCTTGCAAGGCGAATCAAGCAAAAAGCCCGCAATTGCGGGCTTTTTGCTTTCCGGCGAGGTGCTGGTCTTATGCCTGCGCCGGCAGATGTCCATGGGGCGTGAGGCGGTCGATCAGCTCCGGCAGCCCTTCGCTCAGTTGCGCGGCCACGTCGTCCTGCGACATGCCGGTGGTCCGTGCCAGCGATTCGAGCGCGCCGGTGTCGCCCAGCGCGCTGCTCAGCGCCGACGGCGTGACCGGCTGGTTGGCGCCGCTGCCGATCCACGAGTTCACCTGTTCGCCCAGCCCGGCCTGCGCCAGGATCTGCTGCAGCGCGCCGATGCCGCCGGCGGCCGCGCCCAGTGCCTGGCTGTTGGCCGGCGCGCCACCCTGGCCGCCAAGCAGGCCGCCGAGCAGCGAGCCAAGGTCCAGGCCGCCGGTGGCGCCGCCGGGCGCAGCGCCGGCACCGCCGCCGCCGAGCATGCCGCCCAGCAGCCCGCCGAGGCTGCCCAGTCCGCCCAGGCCATCATCGACAGGCGCCGCATCGCCGGCTTGCCCGCGGCCGCGCATGGCCAGCGTTGCCAGCAGACCAAGCGCCATCATCAGCTTGGGGTCGAGCCCTCCGGTACTGCCTGCCTCGCCACGCGCGCCGCCGAGTTGTCCGAGCACACCGCCCAGCACGCTATCGAGTAGTCCCATGGTCGACTCCTTTCAGTCAGGGTTGCAAGGTTGACGCGATGACCGGATGGCCGCCGTCGTCAGAATCCGCCAAGCAAGGCGTTAAGGGTTGCCAGGCATGCCAGCCCGGCGGTTTCAGTGCGCAGGATGCGGGGGCCGAGCGACACGCCGGTGAAACCCGCATGTCTTGCCGCCTGCTCTTCCTCGGGCGCCAGGCCGCCTTCGGGGCCGATCAGCAGCGTGACGCCGCCGGCCAGCAAGGTTTCGCGCTGTTCGGCGATGAACGCTGGCAGCGAGTGCGTGGCGCGCGGCGATACCAGCAGCCTGGCACCGCCAGCCGCGGACTGCGCCAGCCATGTCTCAAAGTTAGCGACCGGCGCAACCTCCGGCAAGCGATTGCGGCCGCATTGCTCGCAGGCGGCCTGCACCAGCGCCTGCCAGTGCGCGTGGCGCTTGTGCGCGCGCTCGCCCGACAGGCGCACCACCGAGCGGCTGGCCTGCAGCGGCTGGATTGCCGTGACGCCCAGTTCGACTGCCTTTTCGATCAGCCAGTCCATCTTGTCGCCGCCGGCCAGGCCCTGGGCCAGCGTGACACGGAAGGGCGGCTCGGCTTCGGCCGCGTCATGCGCGCCGATGCGCGCCAGCGCGTGGCGCTTGCCCAGCTCGACCAGCGTGGCCGCGTGGCTGCCGCCGCGGCCGTCGAACAGCGTCATGGCGTCGCCCGGCGCCAGGCGCAGCACCTGCGCGTGGCGTACCACCGGCTCGGGCAGCGGGAAATCGGATTCGGCGGCCAGGACGGTATCGGTGCCGCCGACGAAGAAGCGTGGTGCCATCAGCTTGCCTGGCCTGCTGCCTGTTCCAGCGGCTTGCCGAAGCCCCAGCGGTAGCCGTCGGGATCTTCGACCATGCAGTAGCGGTCGCCCCAGAACTGGTCGGCCGGCGCCATCAGGCTGACCGCGCCGGCGTCGACCGCGCGCTGGTGCATGGCGTCGACATCGTCGCAATAGACATAGAAGGTCTGCGGGCACTCGACGCCCAGCGAGCGCGGCGTGCGCGCGGTGCTGCCCCAGGCGCCCTCGGGCGCGAACATCACCACCAGTTGGCCCTGGTAATGCATCTCGGCATGGGTCGGCACGCCGTTTTCGTCGACCACGTTGCCGGCGGTGAAGCCGAAGGCGCGGCTGTAGAAGTCCAGTGCGGCGCGCCCGTTGGCGACGGTCAGGTAGGGGGTGAGCCAGGGGGTGTTGGCCGGTCTGGTCATGATCGTCTCCTGAGTGCGGGAAACCCGGCGCGGCTGGCGTGCCGCGCGGTGCGAGAGTGCATCTTACGCGTGCCGCGCTACGCTGTCGAAGTGCGGCGCAGCGGCGAAGCTGGCGCTGTCGGGGTGAGGTATCAGGCATGTCAGGGCCTGGATAGTTCCGGTGCCGGGGGCGGGGCCGTGCCAGGCGGCCTGCGGTGATCGCGCGGACTGCGCCGCGGGGGCTGTCCGGGAGTCCGGAAAACCCCCTAGCTTCTGCTAAAATTGCGGTTTTCCTGCCGTCACCGTCAGGCTCACGCCCGCTCACGTCCAAGACCGCCCGCATGTCCGCCCTTGCCCATCCCGCCACAAGCCCTTTTGCTTCCCAGCCCGCCAAGCTGATGGCCGACGCCATCCGCGTGCTTGCCATGGACGCCGTCCAGCAGGCCAATTCCGGCCACCCCGGTGCACCGATGGGCATGGCAGACATCGCCGTGGCGCTGTGGGGCCGGCACCTGAAGCACAACCCGAGCAACCCCCAGTGGGCCGACCGCGATCGCTTTGTGCTGTCCAACGGCCACGGCTCGATGCTGATCTATTCGCTCTTGCACCTGACCGGCTATGAGCTGCCGGTGGAAGAACTGAAGAATTTCCGCCAGCTGCACAGCAAGACCGCCGGCCACCCGGAATACGGCATCACCCCGGGCGTGGAAACCACCACCGGCCCGCTCGGCCAGGGCATCACCAATGCAGTCGGCATGGCGCTGGCCGAACGCCTGCTGGGTGAAGAATTCAACCGCCCCGGCTACGACATCGTCAATCACCACACCTATGTGTTCCTGGGCGATGGCTGCCTGATGGAAGGCATCAGCCACGAGGCCTGCTCGCTGGCCGGCACGCTGAAGCTGAACAAGCTGATCGCACTGTGGGACGACAACGGCATCTCGATTGACGGCGACGTGGTGCACTGGTTCAACGACGATACCCCGAAGCGTTTCGAAGCCTACGGCTGGAACGTGATCCGCGGCATCGACGGCCATGACGTGACCGCCGTCGACATGGCGATCTCGCAGGCCAAGGCCAGCGACAAGCCGACCCTGATCTGCTGCCGCACCAAGATCGGCAAGGGCGCCCCGAACAAGGAAGGCGGCCACGACGTGCACGGCGCCCCGCTGGGCGGCGCCGAAGTGCTGGCCACGCGCGAGGCGCTGGGCTGGGCCCACGCCCCGTTCGAAGTGCCGGCCGAGGTCTACGACGCCTGGGACGCCAAGGCCAACGGCCAGGCGCTGGAGCGTGCCTGGAACGCGCTATTCGATTCGTACGCCGAGCGCCACCCGTATGAGGCCGGCGAGTTCCGCCGCCGCATGAAGGGCGAGCTGCCGGGTTCCTTCGACGCCGCCGTTGAAGCCTTTATCGCCAAGTGCGAGGAAAAGGCAGAGACCATCGCCACCCGCAAGGCCAGCCAGAACACCATCGAGGCCTTCGGCCCGGTGCTGCCCGAGTTCCTCGGCGGCTCGGCCGACCTGACCGGCTCGAACCTGACCAACTGGTCGGGCAGCCAGGCCGTGCGCGTGGATGCCTGGGGCAACCATATCAACTACGGCGTGCGCGAGTTCGGCATGAGCGCCGTCATGAACGGCATCACGCTGCATGGCGGCTACATCCCCTACGGCGCCACCTTCCTGACCTTCTCGGACTACAGCCGCAATGCGCTGCGCATGGCGGCGCTGATGAAGATCCGCTCGCTGTTCGTGTTCACCCATGACTCGATCGGCCTGGGCGAAGACGGCCCGACCCACCAGTCGATCGAGCACGTCGCCAGCCTGCGCCTGATCCCGAACATGGATGTCTGGCGCACCGCCGACACCACCGAGACCGCCGTGGCCTGGGCCGAGTCGATCCGCCGCGAGAACGGCCCGAGCTGCCTGATCTTCAGCCGCCAGAACCTGCCGTTCCAGCGCCGCGACGACGTCACCCGTGCCAATATCGCGCGCGGCGGCTACGTGCTGCGCGACAGCGTCAACCCGAAGACCAACCGTCCGGACGCCGTGATCCTGGCTACCGGCTCGGAAGTCGGCCTGGCCGTCGGCGCCGCCGATGCACTGGCCGCCGAAGGCGTGCACGTGCGCGTGGTCTCGATCCCTGCGACCACCGTGTTCGACAAGCAGGACACCGCCTACAAGGCCAGCGTGCTGCCGGCCGGCGTGCCGCGCGTGGCGGTCGAGGCGGGTGTGACGGACTTCTGGTGGAAGTACCAGGTCCAGGCGGTGGTGGGCATCGACACCTTCGGTGAATCGGCCCCGGCCGGCGTGCTGTTCAAGCACTTCGGCTTTACCGTCGACAACGTTGTCCGAACGGTAAAGGACACCCTTATCTAAGCATCCGGGCGCTGGAGCCGCGTGGTGCGCCGCGCGGCCGGTGCGGCGCCCACCGGTTTCAATCGATCCTCAGGAGAGACAGTCATGACCATCAAGATCGGCATCAACGGCTTCGGCCGCATCGGACGCATGGTGTTCCGCGCCGCAGTCGCCAACTTCAAGGACATCGAAGTCGTTGGCATCAACGACCTGCTGGAGCCCGACTACCTGGCGTACATGCTGAAGTACGACTCGGTGCATGGCCGCTTCGACGGCGAAGTGTCGGTCGACGGCAACACCCTGGTCGTCAACGGCAAGAAGATCCGCCTGACCGCGGTCAAGGATCCGGCCGAGCTGAAGTGGGGCGAGATCGGCGCCGACGTGGTGGTCGAGTCGACCGGCATCTTCCTGACCAAGGAAGGCGCGCAGAAGCACCTCGACGCGGGCGCGAAGAAGGTGATCATGTCGGCTCCGTCCAAGGACGACACCCCGATGTTCGTGTACGGCGTGAACCACGAATCGTACAAGGGCGAGGCGATCATCTCCAACGCCAGTTGCACCACCAACTGCCTGGCACCGGTGGCCAAGGTGCTGAACGACAAGTGGGGCATCAAGCGCGGCCTGATGACCACCGTGCACGCTGCCACCGCCACCCAGAAGACCGTTGACGGGCCGTCCAACAAGGACTGGCGCGGCGGCCGCGGCATCCTGGAAAACATCATCCCGTCGTCGACCGGCGCCGCCAAGGCCGTGGGCGTGGTGATTCCGCAGCTGAACAAGAAGCTGACCGGCATGTCGTTCCGCGTGCCGACCTCGGACGTGTCCGTGGTCGACCTGACCGTCGAACTGGAAAAGCCGGCGACGTACGAAGAAATCTGCGCCGAGATGAAGGCCCAGAGCCAGGGTGCGCTCAAGGGCGTGCTGGGCTACACCGAAGACAAGGTCGTCGCCACCGACTTCCGCGGCGACGCCCGCACCTCGATCTTCGACGCCGAAGCCGGCATCGCGCTGGACGGCACCTTCATCAAGGTCGTGAGCTGGTACGACAACGAGTGGGGCTACTCGAACAAGGTGCTGGAAATGGTCCGCGTCGCGGCCAAGTAATCCGGCAGCTTCCGCGGTAATGAAAAACGCGCCTTCGGGCGCGTTTTTCATTTTCCGGCGCTGTGATATTCAGCCAGCCGGGCGGGGCGCCAGCGGGCGCGCGTCGATTGCGTCGCCGTCCACCAGGAAATGGCCGCCAGCCACGTGGTGGATGGTGCGCAGCGCATCATGGCCGTTGAAATGCCAGCGCCCGTTGCTGAACACGCGCGAGTCCGCCTGCGCGGCCACGACTTCGCCAAGGAACAGGTCGTAGGTCTGCTGCGTGGCCGGCTCCGGCAGCAGCCGGCATTCCAGCCAGGCCGCGCAGCCCTCCAGCAGCGGCGCGCCCACTGCCGTGCCGGCAAAGGTGTCGAGGCCGTAGGCGTCGAACTTGTCGGTGCCTTCCTGCTCCATCAGTGCCAGGCCCGAGCTCGAGCCCAGCGCCGCGGTCAGGTCGACCTGGCTGACGGTAGGGACCTGCAGTACGAACTCGCCGCTGTCTTCCAGCAGGCGCCGGGTCCAGGTGCTCTTGTCCAGCACCACTGCCACCTTGGGCGGAGCGAAGTCGAGCGGCATGGCCCAGGCGGCGGCCATGATATTGCGCTTGCCGCCGGCGGCGGCGCTGACCAGCACGGTGGGGCCGTGGTTCAGCAAGCGGTAGGCTTTCGGGAGTGGTACGGGCAGGCGGAAATGTTCAGGCATGATGGCCGGGATCGAGCCGTCAGAAAAGAATGATAAAAATGGGAACGGCGGATCCACTATACCCCGATGCACGAGTGCATGTTGCGGCGCGGGAAATGTTCACATATGCGGTCAATAGTGGAAAAAGAGCGCAATTTTTCAGAAATATGGCGTAGACGGCCATTTCAGAAATGCCGAATTTGCTTTCCGAGCTTGTTTTTTCCTCTTACACTATTAAGACGCCGTTGAAATCTGATGTGCAGCCAGTGCAAGTGGTGGGGCCATCTAGCTAAGAATAATCCGACCGAGGCCTGATCATGGTGAACGTAGACACGAAGCTTTTAGTGATCTTCACCGAACTACTGAGCAAGCGAAACGCCACTTATGTAGCGGAAAAGATGCATATGACCGCACCGGCCGTATCGCACTCGCTGGGCAGGCTGCGTGAAATCTTTGACGATCCGCTCTTCATTCGCGTCCCGCATGGCCTGACGCCAACGCCGCGTGCGCTGGAACTGGGGCCGAAGATCCGCGACATGCTGGACTTGTGGTCGTCGATCAACGAGGGCGATGCCGACAATTTTGATCCGGCCACTGCCACCGGCACGCTGAGCATCGGCTTTGCCGCCGAGCTGGGCGACACGGTATTCAACCGTTTTGTGCTGCGTATCAAGCAGCTGGCGCCGGACCTGCATATCAAGCTGGTCGAATCCCATTCATGGGAAACGGACGTCGCCTCGATGCGCGCCAACGAACTTGACCTGGCCTTTTCGCCGTTCCCGACCCGCCACCCGGAAATCGTCGAGGAAATGGTGACGTCTCTGAACCTGTGGGTTTGCGCGCGCAAGAGCCATCCGGTGCTCAAGAACCACTGCTCGCTGGAGCAATACCTGGATTGCGGCCATATTTTCATGGCGCATTCCGGCGGCTCCGGCCGCCCGGCGCCGTCGCTGATTCCGCTCGACTACGCGCTGCAGCAGCGCGGGCTCAAGCGCAATGCGACGCTGACGGTACATTCATGGCGTGCCCAGGCCGAACTGGCCTCGCAGACCGACATGATCTTCACCGTCAATGCGCTGACCAAGGACATGGCCTGCGAGACCTATGGCCTGAAGGCCTTCCCGCTGCCGTCGGAACTGAACACCACGCTCGGCCTGAACATGTTCTGGCACCGCAGCCGCAACACCCATCCGATGCTGGTGTGGGCGCGCAACCTGTTCCGCCAGGTAGTGGGCGAGTTTGTCGGACTGCCGCCGGCACGCCCGGCACGGGTGGTCACCGAACAGAACCTGCAGGACCTGCAGGCGCCCTGAGCAGCATCCTGCGGCGAGCAGTCCAAACAAAAAACCGGCGCCTGGCGCCGGTTTTTTGTTGCCCGTCTGCGCTCCGCGCTGGAGCGTGCAGGCTTATCGTTTGGGTCTGTGGGGACAGTCTGTTTTGGTGCAGTTGCCGTACAGCGACAGTGCATGTTCCTGCAGCGTAAAGCCGCGCTCGCGCGCAATGCTTTGCTGGCGGTGCTCGATTTCAGAGTCGAAGAACTCCTCGACGCGGCCGCAGTCGAGGCACACCAGGTGGTCATGGTGCTTGCCTTCGTTGAGTTCGAAAATCGCCTTGCCGGATTCAAAGTTGTTGCGCGAGAGCAGGCCTGCCTGCTCGAACTGGGTCAGCACGCGGTAGACGGTGGCCAGGCCGATATCCATATGCTCGTTCAGCAGGATACGGTAGACGTCTTCCGCGCTCAGGTGCCGCTGTTCACTGGTCTGAAAAATTTCAAGAATCTTCAGCCTGGGCACGGTCGCCTTCAGGCCGATGTTCTTGAGGTCCGCCGGACTCGGCATGTGGGTGACTCCCTAGAGTACAATGACTGGATAGTTGAATCATAAGGGTTTTGGCAGCAAAAGTCGCTCGCGGTAGTGATGTCCCAGGTCGACGTCACGCGCCCGGCACGGTTGCCGTCCCATGTGGTTGTCGCGGCAGGCGCAACAGGCGTGTGTGGTGCAATCGGCGCATATTGCGCCGTTTTTGTGCCCGCTTTGCAGTACCTTGCCGCGGTACTTTTCTTTCCCTCCCGGAAGCGAGATACATGCGTTCTATCCGTTCGTCCGCCATGCGCCCGACGCTGGTTGTCTCCCTGCTGGCCGCGGCCCTGCTGGCCGGCGCCTGCTCAGCCTACGATTCCACCTCGCGCAAGGTAGCCAACGCCATCACGCCGTACCGGATCAACATCGTGCAGGGCAATTTCGTCTCGCGCGAGGCCGTATCGCAACTGCGCGAAGGCATGACGCGCGACCAGGTCAAGTTCCTGCTCGGCACGCCGCTGCTGAATGACGTGTTCCACGCCGACCGCTGGGACTATGTGTTCTCGTTCCGCCGCGGCAACACCCCCGTGGTGCAGCAGCGCCGCTATACGGTGTTTTTCGAAGGCGACCGGCTGGTCAAGTTCGGCGGCGATGAACTGCCGTCCGAGTATGAGCTGATTGCCGAGATCGACGGCATGAAAAAGGCGCTGAAGGACCAGACGCCGGGCAAGATCTCCACCGGCGCGGCAGCCGCCGCGGCCGCCCCGGCCGAAGCGCAGACCACGGTAGAGAACTTTGTGCCGCGGCAGGCGCAGCAGCCGGAAGCGGCACCCGCCGCTGCGGCATCGCCGGCCGCTCCCGCCGAGGCAGCGGCGCCGGCCCAGGCCCCCGCGCCGGCCGAAGCCCCCAAACCGGCCGCCAACTGATCGGCCGCACGGCGCGCCGGCGGCGGCGCGCCACCAGTTTTCCGGGCCGGTCAGGCATGGCCGGCTCGATCACTTTCCGCGCATTGCGCATATTCCGCTGAGCCAGACACCATGAACATCGCCATTGCAGGCGCATCGGGCCGCATGGGCCGCATGCTGATCGAACAAGTGCTGAACACCGAGGGCGTGAGCCTGGCGGGCGCGCTCGACGTGCCGGGCTCGCCGGCGCTAGGACAGGATGCGGGCCTGCTGCTGGGCCGGCAGACCGGCGTGGCGATCAGTTCCGATGTGGAAGCGGTGCTGGCCGGCGCGGACTGCCTGATCGACTTCACCCGCCCCGAAGGCACGCTGGCCCACGTGGCCGCGGCGAAGAAGCTGGGCGTGAAAATGGTGATCGGCACCACCGGCTTCGACGAGGCCGGCAAGGCCGCGCTGGCCGAGGCCGCCAGGTCGATCGGCATCGTCTTCGCCGCCAACTTCAGCGTCGGCGTCAACGCCACCTTCAAGCTGCTGGAAGTGGCCGCCAGGCTGCTGTCGACCGGCTATGACATCGAAGTGATCGAGGCGCACCACCGCTTCAAGGTCGACGCCCCGTCGGGCACCGCGCTGAAGATGGGTGAAGTGATTGCCGATGCGCTTGGCCGCGACCTCAAGACCTGTGCCGTCTATGCCCGCGAAGGCCACACCGGCGAGCGCGATCCCAACTCGATCGGTTTTGCCACCGTGCGCGGCGGCGATATCGTCGGCGACCACACCGTGATGTTCGCCGGCATCGGCGAGCGCATCGAGATCAGCCACAAGTCGTCCAGCCGCCAGTCGTATGCCGACGGTGCCGTGCGCGCCGCCCGTTTCCTCGCCGACAAGCCCAACGGCCTGTTCGACATGCAGGACGTGCTGGGCCTGAAGTAAGGCGCCGCGGGGCGCGCAGGGCCGAAACTGGCCTGCCGCCACGGTTATAATCGTCTTCTTTCGCATTGCACGCCCGGCGGGCGCCGCGCAAGCGGCGCGCCCGCTGCTCTCATCCCAACGATTCCCCCGGATGCCGGCAGGCCAGTTGCCGCGCAAACGTTGTCCTGACTGCTGTCCCGACCATGCAAGACAAATACCTTCCTTCCGCCGTTGAACAAGCCGCCCAGCAGCACTGGCAAGCCATCGACGCCTATCGCGTGTCGGAGCATGCGGCCGGGGCCGACGGCAAGGAAAAGCCCAAGTTCTACGCCTGCTCGATGCTGCCGTATCCGTCGGGCAAGCTGCACATGGGCCACGTGCGCAACTACACCATCAACGACGTGATGGCGCGCTACCTGCGCATGAACGGCAACAACGTGCTGATGCCGATGGGCTGGGACGCCTTCGGCATGCCGGCCGAGAACGCCGCGCTGAACAACGGCGTGGCGCCGGCGGCCTGGACCTACGACAACATCGCTTACATGAAGAAGCAGATGCAGTCGATGGGCCTGGCGATCGACTGGTCGCGCGAAGTCGCCACCTGCAGCCCGGACTACTACCGCTGGAACCAGTGGCTGTTCCTGAAGATGCTGGAAAAGGGCATCGCCTACCGCAAGACCGGCACCGTCAACTGGGACCCGGTCGACCAGACCGTGCTGGCCAACGAGCAGGTCATCGACGGCCGCGGCTGGCGCTCCGGCGCGGTGGTGGAAAAGCGCGAGATCCCGATGTACTACCTGCGCATCACCGAATATGCGGAGGAACTGCTGGGCGACCTGGACCAGCTGGGCTGGCCCGAGCGCGTCAAGGTGATGCAGCAGAACTGGATCGGCAAGAGCGTGGGCGTGCGCTTTGCGTTCCCGCACGACATCCCGGGCGAGGACGGCAAGCCGATCAATGACGGCAAGCTGTACGTGTTCACCACGCGCGCCGACACCATCATGGGCGTGACCTTCTGCGCGGTCGCCGCCGAGCACCCGCTGGCCACCCACGCCGCGCTGAACAACCCCGAACTGGCTGCCTTCATCGACGAATGCAAGCACGGCTCGGTCATGGAAGCCGACATGGCGACCATGGAGAAGAAGGGCATGCCGACCGGCCTGCAAGTGGTGCACCCGCTGACCGGCGAGAAGGTCGACGTGTGGGTCGGCAACTACGTGCTGATGAGCTACGGCGACGGCGCCGTGATGGGCGTGCCCGCGCACGACGAGCGCGACTTCGCCTTCGCGCTCAAGTACAAGCTGCCGATCAAGCAAGTCATCGACGTGAAGGGCCAGCCGTACTCGACCGAAGCCTGGCAGGAATGGTACGGCGACAAGGAAAACGGCACCTGCATCCACAGCGGCAAGTACGACGGCCTCGGCTACCAGGCCGCGGTCGAAGCCATTGCCGCCGACCTGGGCGCCAAGGGCCTGGGTGAGAAGAAGGTGACCTGGCGCCTGCGCGACTGGGGCATCTCGCGCCAGCGCTACTGGGGTACGCCGATCCCGCTGATCCACTGCGACAGCTGCGGCGTGGTGCCGGTCCCTGAGAAAGACCTGCCGGTGGTGCTGCCCGAAGACCTGGTTCCGGACGGCACCGGCAACCCGCTGGCCAAGGATGCGCGCTTCCTGCAGTGCACCTGCCCGTCGTGCGGCAAGCCGGCGCGCCGCGAGACCGACACGATGGATACCTTCATCGACTCGTGCTGGTACTACATGCGCTATACCTGCCCGGATGCGGCCACCATGGTCGATGCGCGCAACGATTACTGGATGCCGATGGACCAGTACATCGGCGGCATCGAGCACGCGATCCTGCACCTGCTGTACGCACGCTTCTGGACCAAGGTCATGCGCGACCTGGACCTGGTCAAGTTCGACGAGCCCTTCACCAACCTGCTGACGCAGGGCATGGTGCTCAACGAGACCTACTACCGTGAAGACGCGTCGGGCAAGAAGCACTGGTACAACCCGGCCGAGGTCGACCTGCGCACCGACGAGCGCGGCCGCCCGGTGGGCGCCACGCTGATCGCCGACGGCCAGCCGGTGGTGATCGGCGGCGTCGAGAAGATGTCGAAGTCCAAGAACAACGGCATCGATCCGCAGGCGCTGATCGACCAGTACGGCGCCGACACCGCGCGCCTGTTCGTGATGTTCGCCGCGCCGCCGGAGCAGCAGCTGGAATGGAGCGGCTCGGGCGTCGAGGGCGCCTCGCGCTTCCTGCGCCGCGTGTGGAACTACGGCTATGCCAATGCCGCGGCCATCCGCGACGGCGCCGGCGGCAAGCCGACTGCCGATGACGCCGACCTGCGCCGCGAGATCCACGGCGTGCTCAAGCAGGCCAACTACGACTACCAGCGCATTCAGTACAACACCGTGGTGTCCGCCACGATGAAGATGCTGAACGCGCTGGACGACGCCAAGACCGCTTCGCCGGCCGCGCGCCGCGAGTGCTTCGGCATCCTGCTGCGCGTGCTGTACCCGGTGGTGCCGCACGTCACCCACGGCCTGTGGGACCAGCTGGGCTACGCCGCCGAAGCCGGCGACCTGCTCGACGCGCCGTGGCCGCAGGTCGATGAAGCCGCGCTGGTGCGCAGCGAGATCGAACTGGTGCTGCAGATCAACGGCAAGGTGCGCGGCAGCATCACCGTGCCCGCCGAAGCCGACCGCGCCGCGATCGAGGCAACCGCCGCCGCCAGCGAGACCGTGGCCAAGTTTGCCGAGGGCAAGGCGCCGAAGAAGATCGTGGTGGTCCCCGGCCGCCTGGTCAACGTGGTGTTGTAAGCTGGCCCCGGAACCTGACAAGGAATCGCCAAGAATGAAGCGACTGAACATGGGGCGCCGCAAGGTGCTCGCGGCAATGCTGGCAGTGCCGGCAACGGGCCTGCTGGCCGGTTGCGGCTTCCACATGCGCGGCAACGCGGATTTCGCCTTCAAGCGGCTCTATATCGGGATTCCGGCCAATTCGCTGATGGGCGCGGACCTGCGCCGCGCCATCCGCGGCGGCTCCGACACCCAGGTCGTGGCCGACCAGAAAGAGGCCGACGCCCTGCTGGACGTGCTGCAGGACACCCGCACCAAGTCGATCCTGTCGATCACGACCGAGGGCGTGGTGCGTGAATACCGCCTGACGCAGCGCTTCACCTTCCGCCTGCGCGACCCCGCCGGCAAGGAACTGATCGCGCCGTCGCAGCTGGTGCTGACGCGCGACCTGACCTACAACGAAGCCAACACGCTGGCCAAGGACTACGAAGAGCAGCAGCTGTACCGCGACATGCAGCGCGATATCGTGCAGCAGCTGATGCGCCGGCTGGCCGCCGTCAAGGCCATCTGATCACGGCATGCAGCTCAAGCTCGACGGGCTCGACGCGCACCTGAGGCAGGCCAAGGCCAAGGGCCTGGCACCGCTGTACGTGGTGCACGGCGACGAACACCTGCTGGTGCTGGAAGCCGTCGACCGCCTGCGCGCCGCGGCGCGCGAAGCCGGCTTCTCCGAGCGCGACGTGCTGGTGGCCGAGCGCGGCTTCCACTGGGGCCAGCTGGTCGAGGCGCAGCAGTCGATGTCGCTCTTTGGCGACCGCAAGATCGTTGAACTCCGCATCCCGTCGGGCAAGCCCGGCAAGGACGGCGGCGAGGCGCTGCGCGCCGTGGCCGCCCAGCCGTCGCCCGACGTGGTGCTGCTGGTGACGCTGCCGCGGCTGGATTTTGCCGCGTCCAAGTCGGCCTGGTTCCAGGCGCTGGAAGGCGCCGGCGTGTCGATCAAGGTCGACACCGTGGACCGCACCCGGCTGCCGGCCTGGGTCGGCGAGCGGCTGTCGCTGCAGCAGCAGCGCGTCGAAGGCGGCGAGCCGGGCCGGCGTGCGCTGCAGTTCATCGCCGACAAGGTCGAGGGCAACCTGCTGGCGGCGCACCAGGAAATCCAGAAGCTGGGGCTGCTGTACCCGCCCGGCGAACTCACCTTCGACCAGGTGCACGATGCGGTGCTGAATGTGGCCCGCTATGACGTGTTCAAGCTGTCTGAATCGATGCTATCTGGCGACGTGCCGCGGCTGGTGCGCATGCTCGAAGGGCTGCGCGGCGAGGGCGAGGCCACGGTGCTGGTGCTGTGGGCGCTGACCGAGGAAATTCGCGTATTATCCAAGGTCCGGCAAGGGCTGGCGGCCGGCAAGCCGGCGGGTGTGCTGATGCGCGAGCTGCGCGTCTGGGGCCCGCGCGAGCGGCTGGTGCCGCAGGCCGCGCAGCGCCTGGCGCAGCCAAGGCTGGAAGCGGCGCTGGCGCTGGCGGCGCGGCTGGACCGCCAGGTCAAGGGCCTGTCGGACCTGCCGCCACCGGGCGGCAGCCCGCTGCCGGCGGAACCATGGGACGGGCTGCAGCAGCTTGCCCTGATGATCGCGCGCTGAACGCGCAACTCTACAGGTTTGCTTCCCCCGCCGCGTGCGGCGGGGGGACGGAAAACACACTGACGGCCACCACCCCAGGGCCACTGACATGAACGAGCTCGACCTCAACCAATACATGGACCGCGTCGGCCGCCAGGCCCGCGCCGCGTCGCGCGCCATGGCGCGTGCCTCCACGGCCGACAAGAACCGTGCGCTGCTGACCATTGCCGCGGCCATCCGCCGCGATGCGGACAAGCTCAAGGCGGTAAACGCGCGTGACCTTGAACGCGCCCGCGCCAACGGCCAGGACGCCGCCTTCATCGACCGCCTGACGCTGTCGGACAAGGCCATCGCCACCATGGCCGCGGGCCTGGAGCAGATCGCCGCGCTGGCCGACCCGATCGGCGAGATCTCGAACATGAAGTTCCGCCCGACCGGCATCCAGGTCGGCCAGATGCGGGTGCCGCTGGGCGTGATCGGCATCATCTACGAGTCGCGCCCCAACGTGACCATCGACGCCGCGGCGCTGTGCCTGAAGTCGGGCAACGCCACCATCCTGCGCGGCGGTTCCGAGGCGATCGAATCGAACACTGCGCTGGCCGCGCTGGTGGCCGAAGGCCTGGCCGAAGCCGGCCTGCCGTCCGAGGCCGTGCAGGTGATCGAGACTACCGATCGCGCCGCCGTGGGCCGTCTCATCACCATGACCGAATACGTCGACGTGATCGTGCCGCGCGGCGGCAAGAGCCTGATCACGCGGCTGATGGAAGAAGCGCGCGTGCCGATGATCAAGCACCTGGACGGCATCTGCCACGTCTATATCGACGCCGATGCCGACCTGGACAAGGCCGTGCGCGTCTGCGACAACGCCAAGACGCAGCGCTATGCGCCGTGCAACACCATGGAGACGCTGCTGGTGTCGCAGGACATCGCCGCCGCCGCGCTGCCGCCGCTGTGCCGCATCTACCAGGAGAAGGGCGTCGAGCTGCGCGTGTGCCCGGCCACCCGCGCCACGCTGGAAGCCGCCGGCTTCGCCGGCCTGGTCGATGCCGCCGAGGAGGACTGGCGCCTGGAATACCTGGCGCCGATCCTCGCCATCAAGACCGTGGCCGGACTCGACGAGGCCGTCGCCCATATCAACGAATACGGTTCGCACCATACCGATTCGATCATCACCGAGAACTACTCGGCGGGCATGCGCTTTATCCGCGAGGTCGATTCGGCCAGCGTGATGATCAATGCCTCGACCCGCTTTGCCGATGGCTTCGAGTATGGCCTGGGCGCGGAGATCGGCATCTCCAACGACAAGCTGCATGCACGCGGCCCGGTCGGGCTGGAAGGGCTGACCTCGCTGAAGTACGTGGTCTTCGGGCACGGCGAGATCCGCACCTGACGCTCGCGCGCCAACAACAATAACAATCGTTCTCGAACGTCTCTCTGCCGATGCTCTGGGTCAAAGCGCTGCATATCGTCTTCGTGGTCTCGTGGTTCGCCGGCCTGTTCTACCTGCCGCGCATCTTCGTCAATCTGGCGCTGGAAACCGACGCCGCCAGCACGCAGCGCCTGTTGCTGATGGCGCGCAAGCTGTTCCGCTTCATGACCATGCTGGCGGTGCCGGCGGTGGTGTTCGGGCTGTGGCTGTACCTGGGCTACGGCATCGGCCGCGGCGCGGGGCAGGGCTGGATGCACGCCAAGCTGGCGCTGGTGCTGGTGCTGATCGGCTACCACCACGGCTGCGGCGTGCTGCTGCGCAGGTTCGAGGCGGGGCGCAATACGCGCGCGCACAAGTTTTATCGCTGGTTCAATGAGCTGCCGGTGCTGGTGCTGCTGGCGGTGGTGATCCTGGTGGTCGTCAAGCCGTTCTGAGCCTGGCGCCCGGTCTGTTGTTGCCAATCCTGTTGCGGAACCGAAATGAGCAAGCTGGTTGACTATTATCTGACGCCGCAGTCGCCGTACGTCTACCTGGGCCATGCGCGTTTTGCCGCCATCGCCGAGCGCCATGGCGCGCAGGTGAACCTGAAGCCGTGCGACCTGGGCAAGGTGTTTTCCGTCTCCGGCGGGCTGCCGCTGTCGCAGCGCCCGCCCCAGCGCCAGGCCTACCGCCTGGTGGAGCTGGCGCGCTGGAGCGAATTCCTGGGCCTGCCGCTGCATCCGCAGCCGACGTTCTTCCCGGTATCGGGCGACGCGGCCAGCAAGCTGATCATCGCGGCGCAGCTGGCGCACGGCACCGCCCGCGCGATGCAGCTGACCGGCGCCATCGGCGCGGCAGTGTGGGCGCAGCAGCGCAATATCGCCGATGCCGCCACGCTGGCGCAGATCGCCGACGAGGCCGGCCTGGACGGCGCCAGCCTGCTCAAGGCCAGCGAGGCGCAGTCGGTGCAGGCCGCCTATGCGCAGAACACCCAGGACGCGATTTCGGCCGGCGTGTTCGGCGCGCCGTGGTACGTCCATGACGGCCAGCCCTTCTGGGGCCAGGACCGGCTGGATTTCCTCGAGCGCGCCCTGGCGGCGGCTTGAGCTAAGCTTCGGATAGATCCCCGTCCGCTACGGCGGACGTTTTTGTTTGCAGGAAACCCAACACATGACCCAAGCCTTCTTTGCCCCTTGCCCGCGCGGCCTGGAGAGCGCGCTCGCCGAAGAACTGCGCGAGATCGCCGCGATGCCGGGCATGGCCGCGCTGGCGCCGTTCACGGTGCACCAGGAGGTGCCGGGCGGCGTCAATTTCTCGGGCGAGATGGCCGCCGCCTATGCGGTCAACCTGCATTCGCGCATTGCCAGCCGGGTGCTGATGCGCGTGGCCGCGCGCGGCTACCGGCATGAGGACGACATCTATACGCTGGCACGCGGCGTGCGCTGGGAGCAGTGGTTTTCGCCCGATGAATCGCTGCGCGTGGACATCACCTCGCACAAGTCGCCGCTGCGCAGCCTGAATTTCACCGCGCTGCGCGTCAAGGACGGGGTCTGCGATGCCCTGCGCGAGCGCGTGGGTGCGCGCCCGAGCGTCGATACCGCCAGCCCGGATGTGCGTATCTATGCCCACCTGACCGAGCGTGACTGCACGCTGTACCTCGACACCACCGGCGAGCCCCTGTTCAAGCGCGGCTGGCGCACCGAGAAGGGCGAGGCGCCGCTGAAGGAAAACCTGGCCGCCGGCATTCTGCGCCTGGCGGGCTGGGTGCCGGGCCAGACCTTCCGGCCCTTCTACGACCCGATGTGCGGCAGCGGCACCTTCCTGATCGAGGCCGCGCAGGTAGCGCTGGGCATCGCGCCGGGCGGCAGCCGCAGCTTTGCCTTCGAATGGCTCAAGGGCATGGACACCAAGGCCTGGCAGAAGCTGAAGTCGGACGCGCAGCGCGCCCGCATGCTGGCCTCGGCCGATGAGCTGCAGGTGGTGGGTTCGGACATCTCCACCGACATGCTGGCCATCACGCGCGCCAACTGGGAGCGTGCCGGCCTGCCGGGCGAGGCGCGCACCAAGCAGGTGGATGCGCGCTTCGTGCAGCCGCCTTTTGATGAGCCGGGTTTGCTGTTGATGAATCCCCCGTACGGCGAGCGCATCGCGGTGCGCGGCCAGCGCCGCCTGCCAGAGGAAGAGATGCCGCGCGACGAGGTGGAGGAGGCCGCCGCCAACCAGTTCGCCAGTGCCTTCGCCGCCACGCTCAAGCAGCATTTCGCGGGCTGGCAGGCGTGGGTGTTTACCGGCGACATGGGCTTCCCGCGCCGGCTGCGGCTCAAGGAGTCGCGCCGCACGCCGCTCTACAACGGCAATATCGAGTGCCGGCTGTTCCGCTTCGACATGGTGCGCGGCGCCAACCGGGCGCCGCAGGCTGACTGACGGCGCCGGGCCGCCGGGTCAGGGGCGCTTGCGCCCCGTCAGTGCGTCAGGATTGCGGCTGAAGTCCGCCAGGAAGCCCTGCAGGCTGACCACCGGCTCCTGCAGCAGGTGGCGCGGCAGGTCGAACAGCGCGTAGATGAATTCTTCATTGCCTTCGCAGCGCTCGGCCGGCAGGCAGTATTGTTCCCAATCCACGCACGCCGGCGTGTACATGCCGTTGCCGGGCCAGAAGAACGGCACCAGCCGGCCTTCGCGCAGGCCTTCGATCAGTGCCGCCGGGGCGTCGTAGGCCTCGGCCGATTCCACCTGGCTCATCAGCCCGGCGCGGGTCTCGATCACCATCAGCGTGGCGTGGCCCTGCGCGGTCAGCAGCAGGATGCCGGCCGGGTTGGGGTACAGGTAGTACTCGACAAAACCATAGCGCGCGATCAGCTGGCGCACGCGCTCGGTGATGGCCGGATCGGACAGGAACGAGAACGAATGCCGCGTCAGCAGCTCGCGCAGCGTGCGCGACAGCGTGGCGAAGTACGCCTGCTGCATGGCCTCGATTTCCTGGTCCAGCCGCTCGACCATATTGCTTTCATGCTTCTTCACGTAGCGGTCGATCAGCCCGTGGTTGAAGCCCTGCACGGCGATGCTCTCGTCGGCGGTGCCGGTCAGCAGGATGGTCTTGCAGGGCAGGTCCTGCAGCGCCTGGCAGAATTCCAGCCCGTCCATCTGCGGCATCGAATAGTCGACCACCACCACGCCCGGCTGCAGGAAGCGCTTGAAGTCGTGGATCTGGCGGTAGATGCGGTCGATGTCGAGCTGCACGGTGCGCCGCTCGGTCAGGAAGGTCAGGTCGTCGTGCGTCACGCGCACCGGCAGGAAGCCCGGGAAGCGGGTGGCATAGGCCTCGCGGATCCATTGCAGCGCTTCACGCGGGTCGGTGAAGGTGATCACCGCGCGCGAGGCATCCATCTGGAACGCCAGGCTGTCGATGAACGACTTGCTGTCATCGACCAGGACGGTCAGGACCGGGTGATGGAAGACCGACAGGTTCCTGTCGTGCGGGTTGAAGGTCATGGAGCGGCGGGCAGGGGTTCGGCGCAGTGGTTCGGCACGGGCGTGGCGCAAGCGGCAAGCCAGTGTGCGCATTCGCAGGCCAGTATAGCGCGCCACGGCTGCCTTGCAAGGCACGCCTTGCAGCCAGGGCCGGCGGCGGGAGGCGCCCGGCGGGCGCCGGGCTGGGGAAGCGCCCGCGGCAGGACCCGGGATGGCCCGGGCCTGCGCGCGGCGCGCTGACGGCCTTAGTCGACCGCCTTGAACATGTCCTCGACCACCTTCTTGGCGTCGCCGAACACCATCATGGTCTTGTCCATGTAGAACAGCTCGTTGTCCAGCCCGGCGTAGCCGGCCGCCATGGAGCGCTTGTTGACGATGATGGTCTTGGCCTTGTAAGCCTCCAGGATCGGCATGCCGGCAATCGGCGACTGGGGGTCGTTCTTGGCCGCCGGGTTGACCACGTCGTTGGCGCCCAGCACCAGCACCACGTCGGCCTGGCCGAACTCGCTGTTGATGTCTTCCATCTCGAAGACCTGGTCGTACGGCACTTCGGCCTCGGCCAGCAGCACGTTCATATGGCCCGGCATGCGGCCCGCCACCGGGTGGATCGCGTACTTCACGGTCACGCCCTTCTCGGCCAGCTTCTCGGTCAGTTCCTTGAGCGCGTGTTGGGCGCGCGCCACGGCCAGGCCATAGCCCGGCACGATGATCACGGTCTCGGCGTTGCCCATCAGGAACGCGGCATCGTCGGCGGAACCCGACTTGACCGGGCGCTGCTGCTGGTCGCCCGTTGCCGCCGCCGCGGTCGCGCCGCCGAAACCGCCCAGCAGCACGTTGAAGAACGACCGGTTCATCGCCTTGCACATGATGTACGACAGGATCGCACCGGAGGAGCCCACCAGCGAGCCCGCGATGATCAGCATCGGGTTGTTCAGCGAGAAGCCGATGCCCGCCGCTGCCCAGCCCGAGTACGAGTTCAGCATCGACACCACCACCGGCATGTCGGCGCCGCCGATCGGGATGATGATCAGCACGCCCAGCACGAAGGCGATCGCCAGCATGATCAGGAACGGCAGCCAGTCCTGCGACAGGAAGAAGATGACGCCGAAGCCCACCATTGCCACCGCCAGCAGCAGGTTCAGCCAGTGCTGGCCGGCAAACACCACCGGCGCGCCCTGGAACAGGCGGAACTTGTAGCGCCCGGCCAGCTTGCCGAAGGCGATCACCGAGCCCGAGAACGTAATCGCGCCGACGAAGCAGCCGATGAAGAGCTCGATGCGGTTGCCCAGCGGGATCAGGTGCGAGCCTGCCGGGCTGATGCCGAATGCCGCCGGCTCGGCCACCGCCGCCACCGCAATGAAGACCGCGGCCAGGCCGATCAGCGAGTGCATCGCCGCGACCAGCTCGGGCATCTTGGTCATCTGCACTTTCTTCGCCACGTAGGCGCCGATGCCGCCGCCGACCACGAGCGCGGCGAAGATCAGCGCCAGGCCCGTGCCCACCGACGACTGGGCCGTGCCCGCCGCGAGGAATTCATTCTTCAGCTTGATGATCAGGACCAGCGTGGTCACCACGGCAATGGCCATGCCGATCATGCCGAAGGCATTGCCCTTGCGCGCCGAGGCCGGGTGCGACAGGCCCTTGAGCGCCTGGATAAAGCAGACCGAGGCCACCAGGTAGAGCAGGGTGACGAGGTTCATGCTGACAAGACCAGTCATCACGCACCCTCCCTGGCCAGCGCCGGCTTGGCCTCAGACGCCTTGGCCTTCGGTTCCTTCTTCTTGAACATCTCCAGCATGCGCTGGGTGACCAGGAAGCCGCCGAACACATTGACCGCGGCCAACGCCACCGCCAGCGTGCCCATCACGCGCCCGACCCCGCCTTCGGTCAGGCCCGCGGCGAGCATGGCGCCGACGATGATGATCGCCGAGATCGCATTGGTCACCGCCATCAGGGGCGTATGCAGGGCTGGCGTTACCGTCCAGACCACGTGGTAACCCACGTAGATTGCCAGCACGAAGATGATCAGGTTGATCACCGTGTGGTTCACCATCTCCATCGACTTCTCCTCCGTTGCTTTGAATCCGGGATGCCGCTTGTCTTTTGCTGTATTGCGAACGACCGGGATGCTGCCGCGCAGGCAGGCCGACAGACCTCTGTGCGGGTCATGGCTCTAGGCGACCAGCTGCGCGACCCCTCTCCCGCCTGCGGCAGAGGGGTGGGGAGCAAACCCTCAGAACTTCTTGATTTCCTTGATGCCGTTCTTCTCGTTCACCAGGATGACCTTGGGCTTGTAGGCGGCGATTTCCTCGTCGCTCATCGGCGCGTAGGTACAGATGATCAGCTGGTCGCCCAGGTGCGCGCGGCGGGCCGCGGCGCCGTTCAGCGAGATCTCGCCGCTGCCGCGCTCGCCCTTGATGATGTAGGTGGAGAAGCGCTCGCCGTTGTTCACGTTGTACAGCTCGATCTTCTCGAACTCCTTCATGTCGGCAGCGTCCAGCAGGTCCTGGTCGATGCCGCACGAACCCTCGTAGTTGAGGTCCGCCTGCGTCACGGTGACGCGGTGGAGCTTGGCGCGGAGCATGATGCGTTGCATGGGTGATACGTCCTTATATTTGATGCAAAAGCAGTGGGCGCACGGCGCCCGTGGAAATTACGCCGCCTCTCGCACGACCTTGCCGTCCCTGCACATCAGGCAGGCCGCGACGATGTCGTCTTCAAGGTTCAGCGTGAACTGGCCGTCCTTGTCGACGACCAGCTTGAGGAAGTCCAGCACGTTGCGGGCATAGAGCGCCGAGGCGTCGGCCGCGACCATGCTGGCCAGGTTGGTGTGGCCGATGATGATGACGCCGTTGTGGTTGACCACTTCGTCAGCCACTGTCAGCGGGCAGTTGCCGCCCTGTGCCGCAGCCAGGTCCACCACCACCGAGCCGGGTTTCATCTGCGCCACGGTGGTTTCCTGCAGCAGCACCGGCGCCTTGCGGCCCGGGATCAGTGCGGTGGTGATGACGATGTCGGCCTGGACCGCGCGCTGGTGCACCAGCTCGGCCTGGCGCTTCATCCAGTCCGGCGGCATCGGGCGGGCATAGCCGCCCACGCCCTGGGCGATCTCGCGCTCTTCATCGGTGAGGAAGGGCACGTCGAGGAACTTGGCGCCGAGCGATTCGATCTGCTCCTTGACCGCGGGGCGCACATCGGAGGCCTCGATCACCGCGCCCAGCCGCTTGGCCGTGGCGATGGCCTGCAGGCCGGCGACGCCCGCGCCCAAAATCAGCACGCGCGCGGCCTTGACGGTGCCGGCGGCGGTCATCAGCATCGGCATGAAGCGCTGGTAGTGGTGCGCGGCCACCAGCACGGCCTTGTAGCCGGCGATGTTGGCCTGCGACGACAGCACGTCCATGCTCTGCGCGCGCGTGGTGCGCGGCGCGGCTTCCAGGGCAAAGGCGGTGATGTTCGCGGCGGACATGCGCGCGTTGTTCTCGGCGTCGAAGGGATTGAGCATGCCGATCAGCACGGCGCCCGGCTTCATCTGCGCCAGTTCGGCGGCGTCCGGTGCGCGCACCTTGAGCACCAGCTGGGCGCCCAGAGCTTCGGCGGCGGTACCGATGGTGGCGCCGACCGCCTCATACGCGCCGTCGGGCTGGCTGGCGCTTACGCCGGCGCCGGCCTGCACGACCACCTTGTGGCCCTGGGCGACGTACTTCTTGACTGTCTCCGGGGTGGCGGCGACGCGAGTCTCGCCGGCCCGCGTCTCCTGCGGGATGCCGATGTACATCGTCAATTTCTCCTTTAGCTGGCGTCTTGTGTGGTTGGGCGGACCGACGTCTGGCCCGTGCGCGCCGCAGGCTTAAGCCGCAGCGCAACAATTTTTTCGCAGCTTACAGGAATCTGACGTTCAATGGTGACCGGCCGGTCGGCTTTTGCGGCGACCGCCAAAGAGGGCGTTGCAGCCGCCATTCCAGCACCAGCCGAGCTCACCGGCCGGGGGCCGTGGTGGGCCGGCAGCGCTGCACGATGGGCCCGCAACCGGTAGAATGCGGGATTGCCTAAAAATTGAGCATCATGTCAAGTGACTGGAATGCCAGCGTGACCGTTGCCGCCGTGATCGAGCGCGGCGGACGCTTCCTGCTGGTCGAAGAGGAAACCGCCGACGGGCTGCGCCTGAACCAGCCCGCCGGGCACCTGGACCCGGGCGAGAGCCTGATCCGCGCCGTGATCCGCGAAACCCTGGAAGAGACCGCGCACACCTTTGAGCCGCGCGCGCTGCTGGGTTGCTACATGGGCCGTTCGCTGTCGTCGCGCACCGGCACCGATGTGACCTATGTGCGCTTCGCTTTTACCGGCGACCTGGGCTCGCTCGATGCGGGCCGCCAGCTCGACACCGGCATCGTGCGCACGGTCTGGATGAGCGCGGAAGAACTGCGCGCCTGCACGGAGCGTCACCGTACGCCGCTGGTGATGGCCTGTGTCAACGACTACCTGGCCGGCAAGCGCTTTGCGCTGGACGCCTTGTACACGCACCCGTCGGCGCTGGCCGCGGCCGTCCCGCTGGGAGCGCAGCCGTGAGTGGTGCCGGAAAACGTGTCGTGGTGGGCATGTCGGGCGGGGTCGATTCGTCGGTCACCGCGTGGCTGCTCAAGCAGCAGGGCTACGAGGTCATCGGCCTGTTCATGAAGAACTGGGAGGACGATGACGACAGCGAGTACTGCTCAACGCGCCAGGACTGGCTGGACGTGGTCTCGGTGGCCGACCTGATCGGCGTCGACGTGGAGGCGGTCAACTTTGCCGCCGAGTACAAGGACCGGGTCTTTGCCGACTTCCTGCGCGAATACTCCGCCGGGCGCACGCCCAACCCCGACGTGTTGTGCAATGCCGAGATCAAGTTCAAGGCCTTCCTCGACCATGCCATGTCGCTGGGCGCGGAAACCATCGCCACCGGCCACTATGCGCGTGTGCGGCAGAACGCGGCCGGCCGGTTCGAGCTGCTCAAGGCGCTCGACCATACCAAGGACCAGAGCTACTTCCTGCACCGGCTGAACCAGGCGCAGCTGTCGCGCACGCTGTTCCCGCTGGGCGAGATCCCCAAGACGCGCGTGCGCGAGATCGCCGCCGAGATCGGTCTGCCGAACGCGAAGAAGAAGGACTCCACCGGCATCTGCTTTATCGGCGAGCGCCCGTTCCGCGATTTCCTGAATCGCTACCTGCCGACCAAGCCGGGCCCGATGAAGACGCCCGAGGGCAAGATCGTGGGCGAGCATATCGGCCTGGCCTTCTACACGCTGGGCCAGCGCAAGGGCATCGGCCTGGGCGGCAGCCGCGACGGCAACGGCGACGCCTGGTACGTGGCGCGCAAGGATATGGCGAACAATACGCTTTACGTGGTGCAGGGCCACGACCACCCGTGGCTGCTGACGCCGGTGCTGACCGCGTCGGACCTGTCCTGGGTGGCCGGCGAGCCGCCCGCCGCGGGCGCGGCGATGGCGGCCAAGACGCGCTACCGCCAGAGCGATGCGGCCTGCACGGTGCAGGCGGTGGCCGGCGACGCGCTGACGCTCCGGTTTGCCGAGGCGCAATGGGCGGTCACGCCCGGCCAGTCGGCGGTGCTGTATGACGGCGACATCTGCCTGGGCGGCGGCATCATCCAGTAAGCGCTGCCGCAGTACGAAAAAACACCCGCTCGAGGCGGGTGTTTTCTTGTCGGCCGCCGTGGGTCAGCCGCGCGGCGGTTCCGTATCGATAAACGACTGGCGCTTGGACAGCTTTTCCTCCAGCGCCGCCAGGTTGGGATGGCGCTCGCGCCAGGCGATCTCGGGGAAGCGGAAGTCCAGGTAGGACAGCGCGCAGCCCACCGCCACGTCGGCCAGCGAGTAGTGCGTGCCGGTGCAGAAGGGGCGGTCGGCCAGGCCGTGCGCCATGGCCACCAGCGCCGCGTCGATCTTGCCGCGCTGGCGCTGCACCCAGCGCTCGCTGCGCTCATGCGGCTCGCGCTGGGTTGCCTCCAGGCGCACCAGCAGCGCTGCGTCGAGCAGGCCGTCGGCCAGCGCCTCCCAGCAACGGACTTCCAGGCGCTCGCGCCCGCCCTGCGGGATCAAACGGCTGACCGGCGTCAAGGTGTCGACATATTCGACGATCACGCGCGAATCGAAGATTGCGCCGCCGTCTTCCATGACCAGGCAAGGCACTTTGCCGAGCGGGTTGAACTGGCCGATCCTGGTCTCGGGCGACCAGACATCCTCTTCGATGAGCTGGCACTCGATCTTTTTCTCCGCCATCACCACACGCACCTTGCGCGCGTAGGGACTGGTCCGGGATGCATACAGCTTCATATTCTCCCCTTGAGCTTGTTATGAAGTGCATCGTCGCTCTGTGGCAGCGGCGGTGGGGCGCGCGGCTTGCCCGATGCACTTCATAACAGGCTACTGGAACGGCGTGCGCGAGTATACCCGTGGTGCATGGCGAATGCGGGCTTGCGCACCGATGCCCCGCGGCGGCGCTTTACCGCTGCCCGGAGCCGGGGCAGGGGTGGTAAAATCCCGCGTTGCGCAGCGCCGGCGGGCCTGCCGGCGCGGCGTTTTGGACGCATCCGGCCGCATAAGGTCGCTTTTCCGGTCCTCCCGCCGCCAACGCTGACAGCGCCAGCCCCCGCGGCGCTTCTTGTTCGTCGCCTTCTTCCATTGCCTCCCTTTTTCCCGGTTTCCAGCATGACCTCCTCTTCGCTTTCGCCGCTCACCGCCCTGTCCCCGATCGATGGCCGTTACGCCGCCAAGGCCGATGCGCTGCGCGAATGGCTGTCCGAGGCCGCGTTCATGCGCAACCGCGTCAAGGTCGAGGTGCACTGGCTGATCGCGCTGGCGCAGGCCGGCCTGCCCGACATGCCCAAGTTCTCGGCCGCCTCCGAGGCCGCGCTGCTGGGGCTGGTGGACAAGTTCAGCGAGGCCGACGCCGCCCGCATCAAGGAAATCGAAGCCGTCACCAACCATGATGTCAAGGCGGTCGAGTACTGGCTCAAGGAACAGGTCAAGGGCAACGCCGAGCTGGAAGCCGCCAGCGAGTTCATCCACTTCGCCTGCACCTCGGAAGACATCAACAACACCTCGCACGGCATGATGCTCAAGGGCGCCCGCGAAGGCGTGGTGGTGCCGGCGCTCAAGCGCGTGCACGCCCGCCTGGTCGAGCTGGCCAAGCTCAATGCCGCGCAGCCGATGCTGTCGCGCACCCACGGCCAGCCGGCCAGCCCGACCACGCTGGGCAAGGAAATGGCCAACGTGGCCGCGCGCCTGGCGCGCGCGATCCAGCGCATCGAGCAGGTCGAACTGCTGGGCAAGATGAACGGCGCGGTGGGCAACTACAACGCGCACCTGTCGGCCTACCCGAGCTTCGACTGGGAAGCCTTCTCGAAGCAGGTGATCGAGACCCGCCTGGGCCTGGTCTTCAACCCCTACACCATCCAGATCGAGCCGCACGACTACATGGCCGAGCTGTTCGACGCGATTGCCCGCGCCAACACCATCCTGCTCGACCTGAACCGCGACGTCTGGGGCTATATCTCGCTGGGCTATTTCAAGCAGAAGACCAAGGCCGGCGAAATCGGCTCGTCGACCATGCCGCACAAGGTCAACCCGATCGACTTCGAGAACTCCGAAGGCAACCTGGGCCTGGCCAACGCCGTGCTGCGCCACTTGTCCGAGAAGCTGCCGCTGTCGCGCTGGCAGCGCGACCTGACCGATTCGACCGTGCTGCGCAATATCGGCGTGGCCTTCGGCTACAGCCTGCTGGCCTATGAGGCCTGCCTGCGCGGCCTGGGCAAGCTGGAAACCAACCCCGAGCGCCTGGACGAAGACCTGGACAACTGCTGGGAGGTGCTGGCCGAGCCGGTGCAGACCGTGATGCGCCGCTTCGGCGTGCCCAACCCGTACGAGCAGCTCAAGGAGCTGACCCGCGGCAAGGGCATCTCGCGCGAGGCGCTGCAGACCTTCATCAACGGCCTGGCGATCCCCGACGACGCCAAGAAGCTGCTGCTGGACATGACGCCCGCCAGCTACATCGGCAAGGCCGTGGTGCTGGCCGAGCGCATCTGACGCCACATTTCGCCCCTGAACCGGGGCGACGTGCTGCAAAAGCCATCCGCGAGGATGGCTTTTTGCTTTTCTGGCGCAGCGCGGCGGGCAAGTCACTGCGGCTTTGTGCCGCTTGCGACAGAATGTCACTTCAAAGCATTTGAATAACTTAATGAAGGACTGTCCTTCACCGGCGCACAGCCCGCCGCAATAATGCGAGAATCGTAAGCGCACGGGCGGGCCAGCCCCCGCCGGTGCCTTCCCCAAAATTGTGAAACGCTCCTGCACGGGGCGAGAGGAATCCGATGCGTTCTACCGCCAACGCCCCCACCGGCTACGGTGCCACCGCGATCGCCTTGCACTGGGTCATTGCGCTGGCGATCTTCGCCGCGTTCGGGCTCGGCCTGTACATGACCGGCATTCCGGGGCTGACGCCGACCAAGCTCAAGCTCTACTCCTGGCACAAGTGGCTGGGCGTGACGATCTTCGCGGTTGCCGTGCTGCGCGTGCTGTGGCGTGCAACCCATGCGGCACCGCCGGTAGCGCCCGGCACCCCGGCCTGGCAGGCTAAGGCTGCGGCCGGCGCCCATCACCTGCTGTACCTGCTGATCGTGATCGTTCCTATCAGCGGCTACCTGTACAGCTCGGCCGCGGGCGTGCCGGTGGTCTACCTGGGCCTGTGGAAGATGCCGGCGCTGCTGGAGAAGAACGACGAACTGAAAGAAGTACTCAAGTTTGTCCATATCTGGCTGAACTACCTGATGGCGGCGGTGGTCGTTGTCCATGCGGCGGCGGCGGTCAAGCACCAGTTCGTCGACCGCGACGGCACGCTGGGCCGGATGCTGCCGTTCCTGCGCTGAGGCGCCGCCCCGGCCAACTTTTTCCGTACCGCGGCGCGTCGCGCCGACCCTGACAGGAGTTTTTTGAGATGAAACGCAATTCCCGCCGCGGCTCGCTCGTCATCGCCGCCGTCCTGGCCGCCTCCGGCATCGCCGCCAACCTGGCCTGGGCGCAGGTTGATGCCGCCAAGAGCTCGGTGACCGCGGTCGCGCGCCAGATCGGCGTGCCGATGGAGGGCAAGTTCAGGAAGTTCGATGCCGCGGTCAGCTTCGACCCGGCCAAGCTGGCGACCTCGTCGGCCAAGGTCGAGATCGATGTGTCCAGCTTCGAGATCGGCGACGCCGAGACCACCAAGGAAGTGAAGGGCAAGGACTGGTTCGACGCCGCCAAGTACCCCAAGGCCGTGTTCCAGTCCACCAGCATCAAGAACGGCACGCCGGGCAAGTACGACGTGGCCGGCAAGCTGACCATCAAGGGCAAGACCGTTGACGTGGTGGTGCCCGCCACCTACCGCCAGGAAGGCGCCGTGCAGGTGTTCGAGGGCGCGCTGCCGATCAAGCGCACGGTCTTCAATATCGGCGACGGCGAGTGGAAGGACACTTCCGTGGTGGCCGACGACGTGCAGATCAAATTCCGTATCGTGCTGGCCAAGAAGTAACAAGCAAGGCCGGCATTCCGCTGACGTACCCAATCGGCGTTCCTGAGAACGTTCCGCCCCAACCTGATTTGTCGGGAGATTCCATGAAACTGCGTTCCCTCGTTGCCGCTGTCGCGGCCATTTCCGCAACCGCCGCCTTCGGCGTGGCTTCGGCCAATACCGTGACGTACAACCTCGATCCGACCCACACCTACCCGAGCTTCGAGGCTGACCACCTGGGCGGCCTGTCGACCTGGCGCGGCAAGTTCGACAAGTCCAGCGGCGTGGTCACGCTGGACCGTGCCGCCAAGGCGGGCTCGGTCGAGGTCAAGATCGACCCGGCTTCGATCGATTTCGGCAATGCCAAGCTGAACCAGCACGCCAAGGGCCCGGACATGTTCGACGTGGAAGCCTTCCCCGAGGCCGTCTACAAGGGCAAGTTCTCCAAGTTCAAGGGCGACGTGCCGACCGAGGTTGACGGCGTGCTGACGCTGCGCGGCGTGTCCAAACCGGTCAAGCTGGAAATCCGCGACTTCAAGTGCATCCAGCACCCGATGCTCAAGCGCGAAGCCTGCGGCGCCGACGCCGTGGGCCATTTCAACCGTGCCGACTTCGGCCTGGACTACGGCGTGAAGATGGGCTTCAAGCCCGAGGTCAAGCTTGCCATCCAGGTGGAAGGCGTGCGCGCGGACTGAGCGTGCCAGCCCGCTGCGCCGGGCTTGCAGGCAGTCAGGGCCGGCAATGCCGGCCTTTTTTATTGTCCGGTATGATTCAGGCGCCTGCCAGGGCACTTGGTTGTACGACCCCCGACGGGCACAGTACAATGGCCCGCGGCAATCCCTCCTTGATCGTGGCATTGCTACTCCTGCCAAGGCGGGGGCAGCCATGCCCGCAACCGGCTAAAGCGCATCACTATGAGCATTCGCTGCATGTCCCGATACCGGTAGCCACCCCGCGACCTCCTCGCCCCTCATGCTGTACCCGGCCGTTCTGCCCTGGCTGTATGGCCCGCAGCGTTTCTCGGTTTTCCCTGGCGCAATACCGTGTATTCCAAAACGCAAATCGATCCGGTAGTTAGTTTCCGCAACTCGCAGGGCGAGCAGGTGCGGGGCACGATTGTCAATCTCCAGAGAAAGTCCCTGGTGATGGAGATCTACAACCCGTATTCGATCGTGCAGGTCAGCGAGGTGCTGAGCGAACTCAGCGTCCGCATGGGCTCGAAGAATGCCTACCTCGGCAAGGCCGTGGTCATGAGCCTGGTGAACACCGGCCTGACCGCGGTGGTGTCGCTGACGCTGATCGACGAGTGGCTGGAACTGAGCAACCTGGACAACGAGCCCAAATCGGTCGCGCGCGAGTCGCAGCGGTTCGTGCAGGACTGGAATGAGCGCTTCAATATCCGGCCCGACTACCAGATCGTGGTCAATGAAATGCGCGCGTTCCTGTCCGAGGTGTCGCGCTGGGTGGAGCAGGTCGACATGACCAGCACGCTGCCCAAGGAAGGCGATACGCTGCGCATGGACGTGTTCGAGGAGCTGGCCACCCCGATCGCACTGAAGATCCGCGAATATTCCGCGCGGCTCGACGGCGAAGCCGCGCACGTGCCGGAAGAAGACACCGTGATGCACCGCACCTTCACGCAGGCGGCGCTGCATCCCTTGCTGCTGCGCTCACCATTTGTGTTCCGGACCTATACCAAGCCGCTCGGCTATGCCGGCGACTACGAAATGGTCAACCAGATCCTGTCGGATCCGCGCCAGGGCCCCAGCACCTACTTCCAGATCGTCAACGCAACCTTCCTGCAGTCGTCCGTGGCCGCTGCCCACCGCAACCGCATCGACCTGCTGGTCGATTTCCTGGTGCGAATGGCCGAGCAGGCCCGTGCCGCGGGCAAGCCGTTCCGGCTGCTCAACGTGGGCTGCGGCCCGGCGGTCGAGATCAACCGCTTCATTACCGAATACCCCGAGCCGCACTGGCTGTCGTTCCAGCTGCTCGACTTCAGCCAGGAAACGCTGGACTACGCGCGCGAGCGCATCGAAGAGAGCTGCCGCAAGGCCAATGCGAAGGTCGAGGTGGAATATGTCCACCACTCGGTGCATGAACTGCTCAAGCGCCGGATCGACCACGATCCGTCGCTGCGCGAGTTCGACGGGGTCTACTGCGCCGGCCTGTTCGACTACCTGTCCGACCGCGTCTGCGCGCGCCTGCTGAGCTATTTCTCCACGCGCACCCATCCCGAGGGGCGCATCCTGGCCACCAACGTCCACGTCGACAACCCGGAACGGTACAGCATGGAACATATGCTGGAGTGGTACCTGATCTATCGCGATGAGGCCGGCATGCAGTCGTTGCTGCCGGCCAATACGCGCGACGGCCGCACCTACGTCGACCCGACCGGGGTCAACGTGTTTGTGGAAGCGATCGTGACTGATCCGGCCAAGGCCTGACCACCATGCTGAAACGGACTGCGAGCAGGTATTCCCCGTACGAGGCTGACCTGCGCGAGTTTCGCCTGGTCTCGAGCCGGGCCGGCGCGCTGACGGCCATCGTGCTGGTGATGGCCGGCGTCGGGCTCGACTACGGGATCTATCCCAGCCACCAGCTGCAGTTCTTTGTCGCCCGCCTGGTGGTCTCGGTCCTGATCGGGCTGATCTTCCTGCTGCTGGCCAACCAGGCCGGCCGGCGCTTCGTGCAGCCGCTCACGCTGGCCTGGCTGCTGCTGCCGCAGATGATGATCACATGGATGATCGCCACCACCGACGGCGCCTCGTCCATCTACTATGCCGGGCTGAACCTGGTCATCTTCGCGGTCGGCATCGCCATGCCCATGGGCCTGTGGCAGACCATCGGCTTTGGCGTGGTCACTTACCTGCTCTACCTCGGCGCCTGCCTGATCCACCCCGATGGCCTGGCGCAGCGCGCGCACTTCACCGTCAATTCGCTGTTCATCATGTTTTCGATCGTGGCCAGCGCGGTCTACACGTTCATGAACGAGCGCGGCCACTTCCACCTGATCCGGCTCAAGGAAGAGCTGGCGCACAAGAACGATGAGCTTGCCGACATCAACCGCCGGCTGGCCGACATCAAGGGCCAGATGCTGCAGCAGGAGAAGATGGCCGCCATCGGTACGCTGGCGGCCGGGCTGCTGCACGAGGTGAACAACCCGGTCAACTTCTGCCTGATGGCGATCGAAGTGGCGATGGAAGAGCCACAGGCCAAGGAGAACCCTTCGCTGGAAGAGTGCCTGGTCGACGCCAAGCAGGGGATGCAGCGCATCCAGCATATCGTCTCCGACCTCAAGACCTTTGCCTACCGCAAGCCGGGCGCCGAGGTGGAAGGCACGCCGTTCCTGTTCGAGAAGGCGCTCGATTCGTCGATCCGCCTGACCGCGCATGAGCTGCGCGGGGTCAGCCTCAGCCGCGAACTGCCTGCCGACACCCTGGTGCTGGGCGACGAGGCGGCCATCATCGGCGTGCTGATCAACCTGTTCTCGAATGCCGCGCTGGCCATGCGCAAGGCGGGCACGGCCGCGCCGGCGATCCATACCACGGCCCGCTGGGACAACCACCGCCTGCACGTCATGGTGCGCGACAACGGCCCTGGCATCCCCCAGGAAAACCTGGCGCGCGTGTTCGAGCCGTTCTTCACCACGCGCGAGGTGGGGCAGGGGCTTGGCCTGGGCCTGTCGATCAGCTACGCGGTGGTGGAACGCCACGGCGGGCAGCTGTATGCCGAGAGCGAACTGGGCCAGTGGACCGCGTTCAGCTTCGACCTGCCGCGTGCGGAGTAACCAGCCATGAGCGAAGCGAAGCAGGCACGGCTTGCCGTCCTCTATGTCGACGACGAGGAGATGGCGCGCAAGTATTTCGCCCGAGCCGCCGGCGGCGACTATGAGGTGCTGGTGGCAGACGGCGCCGACGAGGCCCTGGCGGTGCTGCGCGCGGACCCCGCCCGCGTGGCGGTGCTGGTGACTGACTTCCGCATGCCCGGGCGCGACGGTGGCCAGCTGCTGCGCCAGGTGGCGCAGGAATACCCGCAGATCGTGCGCATCCTGGTCACGGCCTATGCCGACAAGGATGTGCTGCTGGAAACGGTCAACAGCGGCGAAGTCTTCCGCATCCTGGAAAAGCCGCTGAGCGTGGCCGACCTGCGCGAGGTGCTGGCACGCGCCGCCGAGCGCCACCGCGAGCGCACCCTGCGCCAGCACCGGCTGATGGCGATCGACGAGACCCTGGCCTTCCTGGCGCACGAGCTGAACACCCCGCTGGCGGCCATCGCCAACTTTGCCCACGGCATCCGCGGGCGTGTCGCCGGCGAATACAGTGCGCAGCGCCAGGCCGAGATCGGCCAGGCGGCCAGCGCCATGTACGACAACGCCCAGTATTGCCTGGCGGTGCTGTCGTCGTTCCTGCAGTCGGTGCGCAACAGTGCCGGCAGCACGCCGGCGAGGCCCGATGCCGGCACCGAGGTCAGCGCCGGCACGCTGGTCACTTCGCTGCTGGACAGCTACCCGTTCGCAGGCGACCAGCGCAACTGGGTGCAGGTGGAGATGCACGGCGATTTCCCGGTGCAGACGCTGCCCAACTGCGTGGCGCTGGTGCTCTCCTCGGTGATGAGCAACGCGCTGCGGGCGCTGGGCAGCGTCGGCACGCCGGCCTTGCGCTTTGTGGTGGTGGCGCAGCCGCGCCCGGAAATCCGCATCTGCGACAACGGGCCGGGGATTCCGCCGGAAGTGATGGAGCGGTTGCTGGTCGACCCTGTCACCACCCACGCCAGCGCCGGCGGCAGCGGCCTGGGCATGATTTTCTGCAACCGCGTCATGCAGTCGTTTGGCGGCGGCATCCGGATCGAATCCGCATCCGGTGCCGGCACGACGGTGACGCTGGACTTTCCAAGTTTCAAGAGTCGAAAGCATAGGAGTGACCGATGACCGAACCGAATGCCACGCAGGCACCACCCCCGGCGATTCTGTTCGTCGATGACGAAGCGACTGCAGTCAAGTATTTCCAGCGTGCCATCGGGGCGCTGGCGCCGGTGGCCACCGGCGGCTCCGTTGAAGAGGGCAAGGCCTTGCTCGACGCCCACGCGGACAGCCTGGCGGTGCTGGTGTCGGACCAGCGCATGCCGGGCGAATATGGCAACGAACTGCTGCGCTACGCGCGCGAGCGCTACCCGCATATCGTGCGCATCCTGACCACCGCGTATTCGGAGCTCGACCAGACCGTCGAGGCGGTCAACCAGGGGCAGATCCACCGCTACATCAAGAAGCCGTGGGACATCACCGCGCTGCGCATGGAGCTGAAGCAGGCGCTGGAACTGGCCGGCCTGCGCAAGGAACGCGACCAGCTGCTGCGCGAAAAGCTGTCCGTGCTGCAGACCCAGACTGTGGCCTCGCGCATCGGCATGGTGCATGCGCTGTGTGCCAGCCTGATCGGGCCGGGCCGTTTCCAGCCGGTGGAGACCTACCTCGCGGCGGTCGACCTGGCCGGCGCGGGCAGCGTCGAGCCGGACTGGCAGCGCATGGACTACGCCGACCTGGTGCGCGCAGAGGCCGAGCGCAGCGGCAGCTTCGGCCATGCCGTCGGCACGCGCCTGGCGCAGCTGCGCGGCACCCATGCCGGCAAGGGCGCTGCCGATGCCGCGGCGGTGATCGCCGACACGCTCGGCAGCGAAGTGGTGCGCCGCGACGGCGATACCCTGGTGTGGACCGCGCCGGCGACGCTGGCCGAGTTCCTGGCACAGCCGGTGGGTTCGCCCGTGTCGGCGTCGCACGCCGCCTGGCTGGCGAGCCTGCTGTGGCTGGAAGAGGCCGGCGGCGCAATGAAGTTTGCGCGCGACGGCGAGGCCGTGGTGTGCCGCGTGGGCCCGCGCAGCGAGAGCTTCGCGGCCGACCGGCTGGCGGCGTGGATCGAGCGCTTCTCGATGCCGGCCTGAATTTCCCAGGTCTTGCTGCCATGAAAAACGGCGCCCCGCGGGGCGCCGTTCTGTTTTGCCGGCAGGGCAGGGTCAGGCCTGCGCGCCGTAGTTGGGGTCGTTGCGGTCGGTCGAGTCGGACTTCTTCTCGCCCTTGACCAGGTCCTCGCGCTTGACGCCCAGCCACATCGCCAGCGCCGCGGCCACGAACACCGACGAGTAGATGCCGAACAAGATGCCGACCGTCAGTGCCAGGGCAAAGTAGTGCAGCGTGGGGCCGCCGAAGAAGAACATCGACAGCACCATCATCTGGGTCGAGCCGTGGGTGATGATGGTGCGCGAGATGGTGCTGGTGATCGCGTTGTCGATGATCTCGTGCGTGGTCATCTTGCGGAACTTGCGGAAGTTCTCGCGGATCCGGTCGAAGATCACCACCGATTCGTTGACCGAATAGCCCAGCACCGCCAGGATCGCCGCCAGCACCGACAGCGAGAATTCCCACTGGAAGTAGGCGAAGAAGCCCAGGATGATGACCACGTCGTGCAGATTGGCGATGATGCCCGCCACCGCGAACTTCCATTCGAAGCGGAACGACAGGTAGATCACGATGCCGGCCACCACGCACAGCAGCGCCAGCAGGCCGTCGGTGGCCAGTTCCTTGCCCACCTGCGGGCCGACGAACTCCACCCGTTGCAGCTTCACGTCAGGCGAGGCCGCCTGCAGCGAGGCCATCACCTGCTCGCTCTGCTGGGCCGAGGTGACGGGCTTGCCGTCCGCGCCCTTCTGCAGCGGCAGGCGGATCATCACGTCGCGCGAGGTGCCGAAGTTCTGCACCTGCACGTCGGTATAGCCCAGCTTGCCCACCTGGCCGCGGATCTTTTCCAGGTCAGCGGCCTGCTGGTAGCTGACTTCCATCACCGTGCCGCCGGTGAATTCGATCGACAGGTGCAGGCCCTTGTGCCAGAGGAAGAACACGGCTGCGGCAAACGTCAGGAAGGAAATCACGTTGAAGACCAACGCGTGCTTCATGAACGGAATGTCGCGCCGGATGCGGAAGAATTCCATGTTGAATCCTGTTCTGTACTGCTAGTTGTTGCTGCTCGCCTTACTTGGCGACCGGCGTGTCGGTGGTGTTGCCCGGCTTCCAGATCTGGCCGATGGCCACGCTCTGCAGCTTCTTCTTGCGGCCGTACCAGAGGTTGACCAGGCCGCGGTTGAAGAACACCGCCGAGAACATCGAGGTCAGGATGCCCAGGCAGTGCACCACGGCAAAGCCGCGCACCGGGCCCGAACCAAAGGCCAGCAGTGCCAGGCCGGCGATCAGCGTGGTCACGTTGGAGTCCAGGATGGTGGCCCAGGCGCGGTCGAAGCCGACCGCGATCGCCATCTGCGGCGACGCGCCCGCGCGCAGTTCCTCGCGGATGCGCTCGTTGATCAGCACGTTGGCGTCGATGGCCATGCCCAGCACCAGCGCGATGGCGGCAATGCCCGGCAGCGTCAGCGTGGCCTGCAGCATCGACAGCACCGCCACCAGCAGCAGCAGGTTCACGCCCAGCGCCACCACCGAGAACACGCCGAACAGCATGTAGTACAGGATCATGAACACGCCGATGGCGGCAAAGCCGTAAGCGACCGAGTCAAAACCCTTCTGGATGTTGTCCGCGCCCAGCGACGGGCCGATGGTGCGCTCTTCGATGATTTCCATCGGCGCGGCCAGCGAGCCGGCGCGCAGCAGCAGCGCCAGGTCGTTGGCGGCTTCGGTGGAGTAGGAGCCAGTGATCTGGAAGCTGGAGCCCAATTCGGACTGGATCGTCGCCACCGTCAGCACTTCGCCCTTGCCCTTTTCGAACAGCACGATCGCCATCGGCTTCTTCAGGTTCTCGCGCGAGACGTCGCGCAGCACGCGGCCGCCCTGGGCGTCGAGCTTGATGTTGACCGAAGGCTGCTGGTTCTGGTCGAAGCCGGCCGAGGCGCTTTCAATGCGGTCGCCGGTGAAGATGACCTGCTTCTTCAGCACCACCGGGGCGCCGTTGCCTTGCGTGAAGAGCTCGCTGCCGAACGGGATCGGGTCGCCCGGGCGCGGGCTGCGCGGCGCGTCGTTGTCGACCAGGCGGGCTTCCAGCGTGGCGGTGCGGCCGATGATGTCCTTGGCCTTGGCGGTGTCCTGCACGCCGGGCAGCTGCACCACGATGCGGTCGGCGCCTTGCTGCTGGATCACCGGCTCGGCCACGCCAAGCTCGTTGACGCGGTTGTGCAGCGTGGTGATGTTCTGCTTGACCGCGGCATCCTGCACGGCCTTGCGGGCGGCTTCGGTGAAGGTGCCGACGATATTGTTGCCGTCCATGGCGAAGGCGACTTCGCGCAGGTTGTCGGCCAGCAGCGGACGCGCGCGGTTGGCGTCGTCGGCGTTGTTGAAGCGCACCGTCAGGCGCTCGCCGTCGCGGTCGATGCCGCCGTGGCGGATGCTCTTGTCGCGCAGCAGGGTGCGCGCGTCGCCGCCCAGGCTGTCGAGCTTCTTGTCGACCGCGCCCTTCATGTCGACCTGCAGCAGGAAGTGCACGCCGCCGCGCAGGTCCAGGCCCAGGTACATCGGCAGCGCGTGCATGGCGGTCAGCCAGCGCGGCGAGCCCGACAGCAGGTTCAGCGCGACCACATAGGTGGGGTCGGCCGCGTCGGGGTTGAGCGTGCGCGACAGGATGTCCTTGGCCTTGAGCTGCTCGTCGGTGGTGCGGAAGCGCGCCTTGACCGAGCCGGACTGGCCGGAAATATCAAAGAAGACGCCGTCGGGCTGCAGCTGGTTCTGTGCCAGGATCTCTTCGACCTGCTTCTGCATCGACAGGTCAACCTTGACCGTGGCCTTGCCCGAGGACACCTGCACCGCAGGCGCCTCGCCGAAGAAATTCGGCAAGGTATAGATGATGCCGATGGCCAGGGCCACCAGGATCACGAGGTATTTCCAAAGCGGATAACGATTCATCTCTGGCCAGTCATTCAGCGGTTGGCGGGGCCGGCGCTGGCGTGGCGCACCACGTCGGCGGGGCCGAACCGGTTTGGCAAACAGCCGCCTGGCAACCACGGATCGAAGCCACGGGGGCTTCGTCGGGCTGGATCAGGCGGCTGCCGGGGCATGCGCGAACGGGCATGCCGGAAAAGACAAAGGCGGGAGTCGCGCGCGCGATCGGTGGATCAGAGCGCCTTCAGCGAGCCCTTCGGCAGCACCGTCGTCACGGCGTTCTTCTGCACGGTGATTTCCGTGCCTTCGGCGATTTCCAGGCTGACGTACTGGTCGGTGACCTTGGTCACCTTGCCCAGGATGCCGCCGGCGGTCACGACTTCGTCGTTCTTGGCCAGCGCTTCGAGCATTGCCTTGGCTTCCTTCTGACGCTTCATCTGCGGGCGGATCATGATGAACCACAGCACGCCAAACATCAGGATGATGGGCAGGAAGCTCATCAGGCCGCCAGCCGCGCCGCCGGTACCGGTGGTCTGGGCAAATGCGTTAGAAATCAGCACGTTGATTCTCCGTCACAAAATTAGTCAAATAATCGATCATTCTACCATTCGCATTCCGCCCACCCTTGGCATTCTAGGGCGGAATACGGGTTTGTTCGGGTGCGCCCGGGACAACTTGCGGCAGGGGTCGGCAAGGCCGGGCGCTCCGGATCGCGGCTCGCCCCCGGATGACCCGGCTATTCGACCGCCGGCAGCGCAAAAGTTCGCGCCAGCCGGCGTTGTCACTGCGTGCCGCGGGCGCGGTCGGCGGCGAACTGGCGGCGGAAGTCGGCAAAGCGGTGATGCTCGATGGCTTCGCGCATCTCGCGCATCAGCTGCAGGTAGTAGTGCAGGTTATGGATGGTATTGAGGCGCGCGCCCAGGATCTCGCCCACGCGGTGCAGGTGGTGCAGGTAGGCGCGCGAGAAGTTGCGGCAGGTGTAGCAGGCGCAGCTTTCATCGAGCGGACGCGGATCGTTGCGGTGCGCCGCGTTCTTGATCTTGACGTCGCCGAAGCGGGTGAAGAGCCAGCCGTTGCGTGCGTTGCGGGTGGGCATCACGCAGTCGAACATGTCCACCCCGGCGGCGACGCCGGCGACCAGGTCCTCGGGCGTGCCCACGCCCATCAGGTAGTGCGGCTTGTCGGCCGGCAGGCGCGGCGCCACGTGCTCGAGCACGCGCATCATGTCTTCCTTGGGCTCGCCCACCGACAGCCCGCCGATGGCAAAGCCGTGGAAGTCCAGCTCGGACAGGCCCGCCAGCGATTCGTCGCGCAGGTCTTCGTACATGCCGCCCTGGACGATGCCGAACAGCGCGTTGGGGTTGGCCAGGCGCTCGAACTCGTCGCGCGAGCGCTTGGCCCAGCGCAGGCTCATGCGCATCGACTTGGCCGCTTCCTCGTGCGTGGCGGCGCGGCCGTCGATCTCGTACGGCGTGCACTCATCGAACTGCATCACGATGTCGGAGTTCAGCGTGCGCTGGATCTGCATCGAGATCTCGGGCGACAGGAAAAGCTTGTCGCCATTGACCGGAGATGCGAACGTGACGCCATCTTCGGTGATCTTGCGCAGATCGCCGAGCGAAAACACCTGGAAGCCACCGGAATCGGTCAGGATCGGCTTGTCCCAGCCGATAAACTTGTGCAGGCCCTCGTGGGCATTGACCACGTCCAGCCCGGGGCGCAGCCACAGGTGGAAGGTATTGCCCAGGATGATGTGCGCGCCAATCTCGTTCAGTTCCAGCGGCGACATCGCCTTGACCGAGCCGTAGGTGCCGACCGGCATGAAGATCGGCGTCTCGACCACACCGTGGTTCAGCGTGACGCGGCCGCGGCGGGCGTTGCCGTCGGTGGTGATGAGTTCGAAGTTGAGCATGGCTTGTGATTCTGGATTCAGGCGCCGGGCTGGCGGGTCAGCAGCATGGCGTCGCCGTAGCTGAAGAAACGGTAGCGCTGCTCGACCGCATGGCGGTAGGCGGCGCGGATGGCTTCCACGCCGGCCAGTGCCGACACCAGCATCAGCAGCGTCGACTTGGGCAGGTGGAAGTTGGTGATCAGGGCATCGACCAGCCGGAAATGGTAGCCGGGCGTGATGAAGATATCGGTGTCGCCACTGCCGGCGGCGAGCGTGCCGTCGGCCTGCGCGGCCGATTCCAGCGCGCGCAGCGAGGTGGTGCCGACCGCGATCACGCGGCCGCCGCGCGCGCGGGTGTCGCGCACGGCCTGGGCCAGGTCTGCGGAGACGGCATACCACTCCGAGTGCATCTTGTGCTCGGCCAGGTTCTCGGTGCGCACCGGCTGGAAGGTGCCGGCGCCCACGTGCAGCGTCAGGAAGGCGCGCCGCACGCCGGCGGCATCGAGCCGCGCGAACAGCGCATCGTCGAAATGCAGGCCCGCGGTGGGCGCGGCCACCGCGCCGGGGCTGCGCGCGTAGACGGTCTGGTAGCGGGTCTCGTCATAGGCGTCCGGGTCGTGCGTGATATACGGCGGCAGCGGCAGGCGGCCGTAGCGCTCGATCAGGTCCAGCGCCGGCTCGGGGAAGCGCAGCGTGAAGAACTGGTCCACGCGCGGGCCAACGGTGACGGCGAAGGCATCGTCGGCCAGGTGCAGCGTGCTGCCCTCGGCCGGGGTCTTGGAGGCGCGCACCTGGGCCAGCACGGTGTGGCTGTCGACCACGCGCTCGACCAGCACCTCGATCTTGCCGCCGCTGGGCTTGTGGCCGAAGAAGCGCGCCTTGATCACGCGGGTGTCGTTGAAGACCAGCAGGTCGTCGGGACGCAGGTAGTCGATGATCTCGCTGAAGGCGCGGTCGACCATGCGCACCGCGTCGGCGGTGTCGGCCGGGGCCAGCCGTTCGACCACCAGCAGCCGGCTCGCGCTGCGGTCGGGCAGCGCGCTCTGGGCAATCAGTTCTGGCGGCAGCGGGAAATCGAAATCGGAAAGCGTCAACATCGTGGGAGCGGCGGGCTGCGCGATCCCATGCAGGCCGGAGCGGGGCACAAAACGGCACTCCGCTGCCCGTGGTGGCAGCCGGCATGGGTACAATCGGCGAATCCGATATTGTAAGGCCACGGGCGCGCTTGCCGCCGGGCCGGGCGTGATACCGGCTATTCGCCGGCGCCGCGCCAGCCAACCCCGCAGCACGAGAGCGACCGCTGCCAACTTTTTCGCCGATGCCCGGAACCGCCGCTGAACCGATCCACGACCCCGCCGACGCCGCCAAGGAAACGGCGGCGCCCGCGCGCGGCAAGGCCGGCGAAGCCAGGGGCAAGGCCGCCGCCTCCGGCACGTCCTCCGCGGCCGCGCGCCTGGCCAAGCTCGGCCTGCGCCGTCCCGTCGACCTGGTGCTGCACCTGCCGATGCGCTATGAGGACGAGACCACGCTGGCGCCGATCGCCGAGGCCATCCACCGCGCCGGGCTCGGGCTGCCGGCGCAGGTGGAGGGCGAGGTCATCTCCAACGAAGTCACGTTCCGGCCGCGCCGCCAGCTGGTGGTCAAGATCGCCGACGACAGCGGCGAGCTGACGCTGCGCTTCCTGAACTTCTACGGCAGCCAGACCAAGCAGATGGCCGAAGGCGTGCGCCTGCGCGTGCGCGGCGAGGTGCGCGGCGGCTTCTTCGGCGCCGAGATGGTCCACCCCACGGTGCGTCCGGTGGTGCCCGGCGAAGCGCTGCCTGACCGCCTGACGCCGGTGTATCCGTCCACCGCCGGCATCCCGCAGGCCTATCTGCGCAAGGCCATCGGCGGCACGCTGTCGCGCACGCCCATGCCCGAGACGCTGCCGCGGGCTGTGCTGGAGGGGCCGCTGGCACGCCTGCACCTGCGCCCGCTGGCTGACTGCCTGCGGTTGCTGCACGCGCCGCCGCCGCAGGAGAGCGAGGCCGCGCTGGCCGACCGCTCGCATCCGGCCTGGCAGCGCATCAAGTTCGATGAGCTGCTGGCGCAGCAGATCTCGCTGCGGCGCGCGCACGCGGCGCGCCGCGAAAAGACCGCGCCGACCATGCCGCGCCGCGAGGGCGGCCTGCTGACGCGCTTCCTGGCCGCGTTGCCGTTCCGGCTGACCGGGGCGCAGCAGCGCGTGGTCGAAGAAATCGCCGCCGACATGACGCGCCCGCACCCGATGCACCGGCTGCTGCAGGGCGACGTGGGCAGCGGCAAGACCATCGTCGCCGCGCTGGCAGCCTGCCAGGCGATCGATGCCGGCTACCAGGCCGCGCTGATGGCGCCCACCGAAATCCTGGCCGAGCAGCACTACCGCAAGCTGTCCGCATGGCTGGAGCCGCTGGGCGTGCCGGTGGCGTGGCTGGCCGGCAGCCAGAAGGCGCGCGACAAGCGCGAGGCCGTGGCGCGCGTGGAATCGGGCGAGGCGCAGCTGGTGATCGGCACCCACGCGCTGATCCAGGACACCGTGCGCTTTGCCAGGCTGGGGCTGTCGGTGGTCGACGAGCAGCACCGCTTCGGCGTGGCGCAGCGGCTGGCGCTGCGCGGCAAGGCCGGTGCCGCCGACGCCCCCGATTCACCGGCAACCGCGGCCGAGACCGTGCCGCACCAACTGATGATGTCGGCCACGCCGATCCCGCGCACGCTGGCCATGACGTATTACGCCGACCTCGATGTCTCGGTGATCGACGAGCTGCCGCCCGGGCGCACCCCCATCGTCACGCGCCTGGTCAACGATGCGCGCCGCGACGAGGTGATCGCGCGCGTGCACCATGCCGCCGCCGAGGGGCGCCAGGTCTACTGGGTCTGTCCGCTGATCGAGGAAAGCGAGGCGCTGCAGCTGCAGACCGCGGTCGAGACCTATGAAACGCTGGTGGCCGCGCTGCCCGACCTGCGTGTGGGCCTGGTGCACGGGCGCCTGCCGCCGGCCGAGAAGGCCGCGGTGATGGACGACTTCAGCGCCAACCGCATGCAGGTGCTGGTGGCCACCACCGTGATCGAGGTGGGCGTGGACGTGCCCAATGCCTCGCTGATGGTGATCGAGCATGCCGAGCGCTTCGGCCTGGCGCAGCTGCACCAGCTGCGCGGGCGGGTGGGGCGGGGCAGCGCCGAATCGGTCTGCCTGCTGATGTACCAGGCGCCGCTGTCGCCGACCGCGCGCGAGCGCCTGGCGACCATGCGCGAGACCACCGACGGCTTCGAGATCGCCCGGCGCGACCTGGAAATCCGCGGCCCGGGCGAGTTCCTGGGCGCGCGCCAGTCCGGCGAAGCGATGTTGCGCTTTGCCGACCTGCAGACCGACGCGTGGCTGGTGGAATACGCGCAGGAGGCGGCCGAACTGATGCTGGCGCGCTACCCGGAAGCGGTGGAAGCGCACCTTTCGCGCTGGCTGGGCGGGCGCGAGCACTACCTCAAGGCTTGAGTGCGGGCTGGTTTTTCGACGGATGTGCGCCATCCAGCGCACCTGCCGGTTCGCTGCGGACAATTCGGGCTGGCGCTCTGACAGAAGCGGCAATCGAAGGTAAAATCTATCGCCTACCGGAAACTGATAAGTCATGACGCTCACCGAACTCAAGTACATCGTCGCCGTCGCGCGCGAGCGCCATTTCGGCCGGGCCGCCGAAGCCTGCTTTGTGTCGCAGCCGACGCTGTCGGTCGCGATCAAGAAGCTGGAAGACGAACTCAACGTGCAGATTTTCGAGCGCGGCACCTCCGAGGTGTCGGTGACGTCGGTCGGCGAGCAGATCGTGGCGCAGGCCCAGCGCGTGCTCGAACAGACCATGGCCATCCGCGAGATCGCCAAGCAGGGCAAGGACCCGCTTGCGGGTCCGTTGCGGGTGGGCGTGATCTACACCATCGGTCCGTACCTGCTGCCGTCGCTGGTCAAGCAGATGATCGAGACCGTGCCGCAGATGCCGCTGATGCTGCAGGAGAACTACACCCACAAGCTGATCGAGCTGCTCAAGCAGGGTGAGATCGACTGCGCGGTGATGGCCGAGCCGTTCGCGGATTCGGGCCTGACGGTGCGCCCGCTCTATGACGAGCCCTTTGTCGTCGCCGTGCCGCGCGGCCATCAGCTGGCGCAAGCGCGCTCCATCGACCCCGATGAACTGAAGCAGCAGACCATGCTGCTGCTGGGCAGCGGCCACTGCTTCCGCGACCATGTGCTGGGCGTGTGCCCGGAACTGTCGCGCTTCTCGCAGGCGGCCGACGGCATCCAGAAGACCTTCGAGGGCTCATCGCTGGAAACCATCCGCCATATGGTGGCCAGCGGGGTCGGCATCACCGTGCTGCCGCGCACCTCGGTGCCCGACCTGAAGGCCAAGGGCGACATGCTGTCCTATGTGCCGTTTGCCGATCCGGTGCCCGACCGGCGCGTGGTGCTGGCCTGGCGCAAGAGCTTCACCCGGCTGCCGGCGATGGAAGCGCTGGCCAACGCCGTGGCCGCGTGCGAGCTGGCCGGCGTGCGCAAGCTGGACGCCAAGGAGCTGGCCGAAGCGGCCTGATCTTCCTGCCCCCGCAGTACAGGCATTTCCCTCGGCCGCACCGGAGATTCCGCTGCGGCCGTTGTCATTTCCGGCCCCGCAACGGGGTATTTCACGGACCTGTCTTCGGGCGGTCACCTTCCGCTGCGATAAGTTGCAGGAATCCCAGATAGATTTGACCTAATACATAGGTATAAATAATTGAATTCTCAATTCGATAGATCGTTGGTAGGCTGACTCCTGTCGATGCAGATGGCATCGACCTGAGACAGGAACCAATGATGAGCACCAGCGCCCAGTTCTCTCCAGCAACAATCAACGGGCGCCCGTTTCCCCTCCGCATGGGGCGCTGCCTGCTCGATTGCCTTGCCTGCTATGCCGCCGCGCTCTGATGCGGCGTTCCCTTTCAGCCCACCCACAAAGAGGAAAAGATGAGCAAGAAGGACACCCTTACCACTGCCGCCGGCGCACCCGTCGCCGACAACCAGAACTCGCAGACGGCCGGTCCGCGCGGCCCGATGCTGCTGCAGGATGTCTGGTTCCTCGAAAAGCTGGCCCACTTCGACCGCGAGGTCATCCCCGAGCGGCGCGTGCATGCCAAGGGTTCGGGCGCCTATGGCACGCTCAAGATCACCCACGACATCACCAGGTACACCAAGGCTTCGGTCTTTGCCCAGGTCGGCAAGGAAACGCCGCTGTTCATCCGCTTCTCGACCGTGGCCGGCGAACGCGGCGCGGCCGATGCCGAGCGCGACGTGCGCGGCTTCTCGATCAAGTTCTACACCGATGAAGGCAACTGGGACGTGGTCGGCAACAACACCCCGGTGTTCTTCGTGCGCGACCCGCTCAAGTTCCCGGACTTTATCCACACGCAGAAACGCAATCCGCGCACCAACCTGCGCGACCCGATCGCGGTGTGGGACTTCTGGTCGCGCCATCCGGAATCGCTGCACCAGGTCACCATCCTGATGAGCGACCGCGGCCTGCCGCAGAACTACCGCCAGATCCACGGCTTCGGCTCGCACACGTACTCGTTCATCAACGCGAACAACGAGCGCTTCTGGGTCAAGTTCCACTTCAAGTCGCAGCAGGGCATCGCCAACTGGACCAATGAAGAAGCGGCCAAGGTCGTGGCAACGGACCGCGAAAGCGCGCAGCGCGACCTGTTCGAGAACATCGAGCAAGGCAATTTCCCGCGCTGGAACCTGCGCGTGCAGGTCATGCCGGAGGCCGATGCGGCCAGGTACCACATCAATCCGTTCGACCTGACCAAGGTCTGGCCGCACAAGGACTACCCGCTGATCGACGTGGGCGTGCTCGAGCTCAACCGCAACCCGGACAACTACTTTGCCGAGGTCGAGCAGGTGGCGATGAATCCGGCCAATATCGTGCCGGGCATCGGCTTCTCGCCCGACAAGATGCTGCAGGGGCGGCTGTTCTCGTACGGGGACACGCAGCGCTACCGCCTGGGGATCAACCACAACCAGATCCCGGTGAATGCGCCGAGATGCCCGTTCCACAACAGCTTCCACCGTGACGGCGCGATGCGCGTGGACGGCAACCAGGGCGGCAAGCTCAACTACGAGCCCAACCGCGAAGGCGCCTACGCCGCCAGCGAGCGCGCGATCGAGCCGCCGCTGGCACTGGATGGCGCCGCCGACCACTGGGACCACCGCGTCGACCCGGACTACTACAGCCAGCCCGGCGCGCTGTTCCGCCTGTTCGACGAAGGCCAGCGCCAGCGCCTGTTCGCCAATATCGCGGCAGCGATGCAGGGCGTGCCTGAGGCGATCGTGCGCGTGCAGCTGGAGCACTTCGCCAAGGCCGACCCGGCCTACGGCGAGGGCGTGAAGCGCGCGCTCAACCTGAAGTAAGCGGCAGCCTGGCGCGGCGCCCGTGGCGGGATGCCGCGTCGCGGAGAACGATGATGGCGATGATCCGGTTGTTTATCGAAGAGTGGCGGCAGCTGTGGCATGACGGGCACGACCAGCCCGGGCGCGCCGATGCCGCGCGGCTGCGCCACAAGCTGTGGCGCAAGGAAATCGGCGCCGCCGTCATCGTGCTCGGCGCAGCCGTGATGTTCAGCGAGGTGGCCCGGGGTTTGGCCGGGATTGCCGGCTAGTGCAATAATGCGGGTACTGCGCCGCCCAGCCCCAAAACATGGCAAGCCCGGCGGCGCCCCTCGTGGCTTTACCAGAACGGAGCGTATTTACCATGGCAAAGAAGAATGAGATGAGCGTGAATATCGGTATTTCCGACAAGGACCGCAAGAAGATCGCGGAAGGCCTGTCCAAGCTGCTGGCGGACACCTACACCCTCTACCTCAAGACCCATAATTTCCACTGGAACGTGACGGGTCCCATGTTCAATACGCTGCATCTGATGTTCGAGACCCAGTACACCGAACTGGCGCTCGCCGTGGACTCGATCGCCGAGCGTATCCGCGCACTGGGCTACCCGGCACCGGGCACCTACAAGGAGTACGCCCGCCTGTCGTCGATCGCGGAGGAAGAGGGCGTGCCCGAGGCCACCGAAATGATCCGCAAGCTGGTCGAAGGCCAGGAAGCCGTGGTGCGCACCGCGCGCTCGCTGTTCCCGGTGATCGACGCCGCCGGCGACGAACCGTCGGCCGACCTGCTGACCCAGCGCATGCAGACGCATGAAAAGACCGCGTGGATGCTGCGCGCGATGCTGGCCTGAGGCCAGCTGGCCACCTCCGGCTGCCCTTCAGTGGCGGCCGGCACTGCGCGTCGCAACCGTCCGGGCTGCGGCGCGTTTTCATTGAATCCTCCTTCCCGGATCCGCGCAGTGCAGACCCTCTCGCCGTTGCCCCCCACGCCCATGCTTGAACGCCTTTCCCTCTACGCGCGCCTGGTGCGCATCGACAAGCCGATCGGCACGCTGCTGCTGCTGTGGCCGACGCTGTGGGCCATGTGGATGGCCGCGGGCGGGCCGCCGGCGTGGGGGCTGTTCTGGATCTTCGTGGCGGGCACCTTCCTGATGCGCTCGGCTGGCTGCGCCATCAACGACTGGGCCGACCGCGACTTCGACAAGCACGTCAAGCGCACCAGGGAGCGGCCGCTGACCGCGGGCAAGATCGCCGCGTGGGAAGCGCTGGCCGTCGCCGCCGTGCTGGCGCTGGTGGCTTTTGCGCTGGTGTTGCCGCTCAATGCGCTGACCAAATGGCTGGCAGTGGTGGCGGCGGTGGTGGCGGGCACTTACCCGTTCTTCAAGCGCTTCTTTGCGATTCCGCAGGCTTATCTCGGCATTGCGTTTGGCTTTGGTATCCCGATGGCGTTTGCCGCGATCCAGGACCAGGTGCCGCCGGTGGCGTGGCTGATGCTGCTGGCCAATGTGTTCTGGGCGGTGGCGTATGACACGGCTTATGCGATGGTCGATCGTGACGACGACCTCCTGATCGGCATGAAGACTTCGGCCATTACCTTTGGCCGCTTCGACGTGGCGGCGATCATGCTCTGCTATGCCGCGTTCCTGGCGCTGATGGCGTGGGCGGGGGTGCTGCTGGGGCTGGGGTGGCCTTACTGGGTGGGGCTGGCGGCGGCTGCCGGTTGCGCCGGGTATCACTACACGCTGATTCGCGATCGGGACCGGATGCGGTGTTTCGCGGCGTTCCGGCATAACAACTGGCTGGGGGCCTGTGTGTTTGCGGGGACGGCGGTGGCTTATGCGATTCGCTGATTTACGCGATTGCTAACGGTCCGCTGCCGGTTTGCCCCCCTCTCCCGCTTGCGGGAGGGGAGCGTTCACAAAGGGCGGCGGCCAGGTCAGAGCGCCTGTGGTCTGCCCGCCCCTCAATCCTTCCCGAACTCCGCCCCCATCTCCTTGCCCCGCGCCGCGGCAGCATGCATCGCGCGCACGAAGGCATCACCAATGCCCGAAGCTTCCATCGCCGTCAGCGCCGCGTAGGTCGTGCCGCCCTTGGACGTCACGCGCTCACGCAGCGTCGACACCGGCTCGGAAGACTGCCCGGCCAGGGTAGCAGCGCCACGGAAGGTCTCGACCGCCAGTTCGCGGCCTTGCTCCGCCGTCAGGCCCAACTCGGTGGCGGCGCGTTCCATCGCCTCGATAAAGTAGAAGACATAGGCCGGTCCACTGCCGGAAATGGCGGTGACCGCATCGATCTGGTCATCCCCATCCACCCACACGCACTTGCCGACGGCCTCAGCCACCGCGCTGGCGATCGCGCGGTCTTCGGCCGACAGCCCGGCCGGCGCGGCCAGCCCGGTCATGCCCATGCCCGCCAGCGCCGGCGTATTCGGCATCGCCCGCACCAGCCGTGTGCGCCCGTCCAGCCAGCGCTCCATGTCCTGCAGCCGGATGCCGGCGGCCACGCTGATCACCAGGTTGCCCTTGCCGCTGGCCGGCAGGATTGGGAGCAGCTGCGCCGCGGCGTCGCGGAACTGCTGCGGCTTGACCGCCAGCACCAGCACGTCGCTGGCGCCGAAGGCGGCGTCCGGCGCGCCGGCGGCGTGCACGCCGAGGTCGCGCGCCAGGCGTTGCTGGGCCTCGGGGAAGGGGTCGACCACGCGGATCGAGCCGGCCGGCACGCCGCGGGCGATCAGGCCGCCGATCAGTGCGGTGGCCATGTTGCCGCCGCCGAGAAAGCCAAAGGTAAGGGTATCGAGCATGGGGATCCGTTGGGGGCTTGGAGGGAATGGACTGGGCGCGCCGGGCTACGGGTACTGGCGCGCTCCGAAAATGGCGGTGCCGATCCGCACCAGCGTGGCGCCCTCGGCGATGGCGGCTTCCATGTCGCCCGACATGCCCATCGACAGCGTGTCGAGGTCCAGGCCGTCGGCGCGCAGCGCCTGCAGCATGGCGCGCATGGCCGCGAATGGGCGGCGCTGCGCGGCGGGGTCGTGCTCGGGCTCCGGGATGGCCATCAGCCCGCGCAGGCGCAGGCCGGGCAGCGCGGCGACGGCATGTGCCAGTGCGGGTACCTCTGCCGGGGCGACGCCGCTCTTGCTGGCTTCGCCGCTGATATTGACCTGGATGCAGACCTGCAGCGCCGCCATGCCGGCCGGGCGCTGGGCCGACAGCCGCTCGGCGATCCTGAGCCGGTCGACGGCGTGCACCCAGTCGAAATGCTCCGCCACCAGGCGGGTCTTGTTGCTCTGCAGCGGGCCGATGAAATGCCATTGCAGGCGGTGGCGCAGGTCGGCCAGCGCGGCGATCTTGTCGACGCCTTCCTGGACGTAGTTTTCGCCGAAAGCGACCTGTCCGGCGGCGTATGCGGCCCTTATGCGGTCGGGGGGAACGGTCTTGGAAACCGCCAGCAGGGCGATGTCCGCGGGCTGTCTGCCGGCTTGTTGTGCGGCCGCCGCGATGCGCTGGTGAACGGCTTGCAAGTTGGCGGCAATTACAGACATAATCCGGCGAACATACAAAAGAAAGTACGCAAAGTACTGATAACTAGGGTGGGGTCATTATAGATGGACATCGCGCAGCTATTGGCTTTCGCTGTCAAGAACAAGGCGTCTGATCTTCATCTCTCCGCGGACATGCCGCCGATGGTGCGGATCCACGGCGACATGCGCCGGATCAACATCGCCTCGATGACGCACAAGGATGTCCACGCCATGGTGTACGACATCATGAGCGACACCCAGCGCAAGGCCTACGAAGAACGCCTCGAAATCGATTTCTCGTTCGAGATCGCCGGCCTGTCCCGCTTCCGGGTCAATGCCTATAACACCCAGCGCGGCGCCGCCGCGGTGTTCCGTACCATTCCCTCCAAGGTGCTCACGCTCGAAGAGCTGCGCGCGCCCGCGGTGTTTGCCGACCTGTGCATGAAGCCGCGCGGGCTGGTGCTGGTGACGGGCCCGACCGGCTCGGGCAAGTCCACCACGCTGGCGGCGATGGTCGACCATCGCAACGAAAGCGACATGGGCCACATCCTCACGGTGGAGGACCCGATCGAATTCGTGCACAGCTCCAAGAAGAGCCTGATCAACCAGCGCGAGCTGGGGCCGCACACGCATTCGTTTGCCAACGCGTTGCGCTCGGCACTGCGTGAAGACCCGGACGTGATCCTGGTGGGTGAGCTGCGCGACCTGGAAACCATCCGCCTGGCGCTGACCGCGGCCGAGACCGGCCACCTGGTCTTCGGCACGCTGCACACCAGCTCAGCAGCCAAGACCATCGACCGCGTGGTCGATGTGTTCCCGCCCGAAGAGAAGGACATGGTGCGCACCATGCTGTCGGAATCGCTGGAGGCGGTGATCTCGCAGACGCTGCTGAAGACGCGCGACGGCAATGGCCGCACCGCCGCGCACGAGATCATGATCGCCACGCCCGCGATCCGCCACCTGATCCGCGAGAACAAGATCGCGCAGATGTACTCGATGATGCAGACCAGCAGCGGGCTGGGCATGCAGACGCTGGACCAGTGCCTGTCTGACCTGATCAAGCGCAGCGTCATCAGCTACAACGACGCGCGCGCCATCGCCAAGAACCCCGACGCGTTCATGGGCTGAGGCCCGCTCCCCAGCAGGACACCGCCATGCTCGATCGCGAATCCGCCGCCAAGTACATCAACGACCTGCTGGAGCTGATGGTCAGCAACCGCGGCTCGGACCTGTTCATCACCTCTGACTTCCCGCCGGCGATCAAGGTCGACGGCAAGATCAAGCCGGTGTCGCAGCAGCCGCTGAACCCGACCCAGGCGCTGGGCCTGGTGCGCTCGGTGATGAACGAGCGCCAGGTGCAGGACTTCGACACCAGCCGCGAATGCAATTTCGCGATCACCGCGCCCAAGGCCGGGCGCTTCCGCGTGTCGGCCTTTATCCAGCAGGGCAAGGCCGGCATGGTGGTGCGCACCATCAATACGCGCATTCCCTCGGTGGCCGACCTGGACCTGCCGGCGACGCTGCATGAGGTGGTGATGGCCAAGCGCGGGCTGGTGATCGTGACCGGCGCCACCGGCTCGGGCAAGTCGACCACGCTGGCGGCAATGCTGGATCACCGCAACGCGCATTCGTACGGCCATATCATCACCATCGAGGATCCGATCGAGTACGTGCATGCGCACCAGAACTGCATCGTCACGCAGCGCGAGGTCGGCATCGATACCGAGTCCTGGCACGTGGCGCTGAAAAACACGCTGCGCCAGGCGCCCGACGTGATCCTGATCGGCGAAATCCGCGACCGCGAGACCATGGAGTACGCGATGCAGTACGCCGAGACCGGCCACCTGTGCCTGGCCACGCTGCACGCCAACAATGCCAACCAGGCGATCGACCGCGTGGTCAACTTCTTCCCCGAGGAAAAACGCCAGCAGCTGCTGATCGACCTGTCGCTGAACCTGAAGGCGATGATCTCGCAGCGCCTGCTGCCGCGCGCCGGCAAAAAGGGGCGGGTGCCGGCGGTGGAGATCATGATCGGCACGCCGCTGGTGGCCGACCTGATCTTCAAGGGCGAGATCCACGAGCTCAAGGAAGTCATCAAGAAGTCGCGTGAGCAGGGCATGGTCTCGTTCGACCAGGCGCTGTTCGACCTGTACGAGGAAGGCAAGATCACCTACGAGGACGCGCTGCGCAACGCCGACTCGCTTAACGACCTGCGCCTGATGATCAAGCTGCACAGCGCGAGCGCCAAGGACACCGACCTGGGTGCCGGCACCGAGCATCTCAATGTCATCTGATTCGTGCACGGCGATGCGCATGGCGTTATGCTTGGGCCACGCAAGGGCCAGTTCCGGCCCCAGGAGTCTGCCATGAGCAATGTCTACCAGTTCGAAGCCAACTCGCTGGCCGGCCAGCCGGTACCGCTGTCGCAGTTCCAGGGCAAGGTGATGCTGGTCGTCAACACCGCCAGCGAATGCGGGTTCACGCCGCAGTACGAGGGCCTGCAGAAGCTCTACGACGAATACCACGAGCGCGGCCTGGAGGTGCTGGGCTTCCCGTGCAACCAGTTCGGCAAGCAGGAGCCGGGCGATGCGCAGCAGATCGGCCAGTTCTGCGAAACGCGCTTTGCGGTGCGCTTCCCGATGTTCGCCAAGATCGACGTGAACGGTGCCGACGCCCATCCGCTGTACCAGTGGCTGACCACGGAAAAGCGTGGCGTGCTCGGTACCCAGGGCATCAAATGGAATTTCACCAAGTTCCTGCTGCGCCGCGACGGCACGGTGTTCAAGCGCTATGCGCCGACCACCAAGCCCGACGAGCTGCGCGCCGATATCGAGATGCTGCTGTCCGACCCGGCCGCCTGAACAGTACTAGGTGCCGCTGGCGCGCACCGCGCGCAGGAAACCGTTGAGCGAGCGGTCGGGCGTTTCGTGGAAATGGTCGTCCAGCATGCGGATGGCGCGGCAGCGGTCCAGCCGGAAGCTGCGATAGTCCGAGCGCGTGGTGCACCACGTCGCCAGCAGCCAGGCATTGCCCCAGAAGAACAGGCCCAGCGGCATCACCACGCGTTCGGTGATGCGCTGCTGCACGTCGCAATAGTCGAGCAGCAGCAATTTCTGTTCGCCCAGCGCGCCGTGCACCACGTCGAAGGCCTCGCGCACATGCGCCTGGTTGACGTATTCCGGCGCGAACACGCGGCTTTGCTGCGCCGCCAGCCGGCGCGGCGGCGGCAGCGCGGCCATCAGTTTTTCCAGCGCGGGATCGGCCGCGGCGGCCAGCGCGCCGCCGCCCCAGGCTTTCAGGAGGCGCAGGCCGGCGACCAGCGCTTCGACTTCCATGGCGGTGAACATCAGCGGCGGGACATCGAAGTCGGCGCGCAGCCGGTAGCCGATGCCGGCCTCGCCCTCGACCGGCACGCCTGACAGCGACAGCGCCTGGATATCACGGTAGACGGTGCGTTCCGACACCCCGAGCCGCTGCGCCAGCAGCGCCGCCGTGGTCAGGCGGCGGCCGCGCAGCACCTGCACGATCTGGAACAGGCGGTCGGCGCGGCGGCTCATCGGGGGCGGCTTGCCATCGGGGTCAACCGGCCACGGGCTCGTGCAGCCCGATGCGGTTGCCTTCGCTGTCGGTGATATGGGCGATGCGGCCGATCTCGCCCGGCAGGCGCAGCGGCCCGAACACGGTCTTGCCGCCGGCGCGCGCGGCGCGCTCCAGCAGCACATCCAGTTCCGGCGCATGCAGGTACGGCACCGCGCCGTAGTAGTTGCTGGGGCGATAGCCCTCGCCGGCGACCAGCGCGCCGCCCGGGTCGGGGTGGGGGAACACCGCCATGTCGACCTGGCTCATGGTCTCGCGGCGCAACTGGATATTGAACACCTGCTCGTAGAAGCCGACCGCGCGGCTCATGTCGACGACGGGGATTTCCAGCCAGTTGATCAGACGGTTGCTCATGACAGACTCCTTGGTTCCAGGTGAAGGGGAGTGGGGAGTTCGCATCATGCGCGGGGGCTGCTGACAGCGTGCTGTCAGGAGCGTGTCAGTGTGGCATCCACGCCGCCATCACCGGCACCATGATCGCCGTCAGCACGCCGTTCAGGCCCATGCCCAGCGCGGCAAAGGCGCCGGCTTCCTGGTTGACCTGGAAGGCGCGCGCGGTGCCGATGCCGTGGGCCGCCACGCCGGTGGCGAAGCCGCGCACGCTGTAGTCGCGGATGCGCAGCAGGTTCAGCACGCTGGTGGCGCTGACCGCGCCGATGATGCCGGTTGCCATCACCAGCACCGCCGTCAGCGAGGGCAGCCCGCCGATCTTCTCGGCCACGCCCATGGCGATCGGGATCGTCACCGACTTGGGCGCGAGCGAGCGCACGGTCTCGGGCGATGCGCCCAGCAGCCAGGCAATTCCCACCGCCGACACCACCGCCACCACCGAGCCCGCCACCAGTCCTGCCAGCAGCGGGAACACATGGGTGCGCAGCTTGGGCAGCTGCAGGTACAGCGGCACCGCCAGTGCCACCGTGGCCGGCCCCAGCAGGAAGTGCACGAACTGCGCGCCGTCGAAGTAGGTCTTGTAGGGCGTGCCGGTGACGGTCAGCACCGTGACCAGCAGCGCCACCGCGATCATCACCGGGTTGGCCAGCGGCGAGAAGCGCGAACGCTCATAGATGCGGAAGGCAAAGACGTAGGCCAGCAGCGTGGCGGTCAGCCCGACCAGCGGGCTCGCGGCCAGGTAGACCCAGATCTCGTTGAGGCGGGGCGTGATCATGCCTGCTCTCCTTTCGCATCGGCGGGAGGCGTGTCCGGCGTATCGGAGCGCTTGCGCATCAGCATGCGCGTGACCACGGCGGTGGTGGCGATGGCCAGCCAGGTGGACACCACCAGCGCCACCAGGATCGGCATCCATTCGCCCTCGATGCGGTTGGCATGGACCATGATGCCTACGCCGGCCGGCACGAACAGCAGCGACAGGTGCTTGAGCAGCTCAGTGGTGGTGCCCTGGATGATGGGCAGCAGGCGGTCGTCGAAGACGAGCCAGCCGAACAGCAGGATCATGCCCAGCACGGGGCCGGGCACCGGCAGGGTCAGCGCGTAGCTGATCACCTCACCGATGGACTGGAAAACCAACAGGATTGCAAAGGTCTGGAGCATGGGGGCGTGGCGTTTGGTCGCAGGTGCGCGGCGCGCGTCCGGAAGGGATGCGTGCTGCCGCCCATGCTGCCCGCCCGCGCTAGCCGAGCATCTTGTCGACCAGTTCGATCCAGTGCATCACCGGGGTGCCGGTGCCGCCCTGCAGGTGCGAGATGCAGCCGATATTGGCCGAGACGATGGCTTCGGGCTGCGTGGCCTGCAGTTTGGCGAGCTTGTCGTCTCGCAGGCGGTAGGCCAGTTCCGGCTGCAACACCGAATAAGTGCCCGCCGAGCCGCAGCACAGGTGGCTGTCAGCGCAGAGTTTGACTTCGACGCCGAGGCCGGTCAAGAGCGCTTCGACTTTGCCGCGGATCTGCTGGCCGTGCTGCAGCGTGCAGGGCGGGTGGTAAGCCACGCGCCGGTTGTCGCGCGGGACCGCGCCGGCCAGGGTGTGCAGCTCGTCGGCAAAGTCCGGCAAGACTTCGGACAGGTCGCGCGTCAGTGCCGAGACGCGGCGGGCGCGCTCGGCGTACTTCGGATCGTTGCGCAGCAGGTGGCCGTAGTCCTTGACCATCGCGCCGCAGCCCGAGGCGGTCATCACGATGGCCTCGGCGCCGTCCTCGATATGCGGCCACCAGGCATCGATATTGCGGCGCATATTGTCGAGGCCGCCGTCGTGGTCGCCGGTGTGGAAGCGGATCGCGCCGCAGCAGCCGGCTTCGCGCGCCACCAGCAGTTGTACGCCGACACGGTCGAACACACGCGCAGTTGCGGCATTGATGTTGGGCGACATTGCCGGCTGCACGCAGCCGTCGAGCAACAACATCTTGCGTGCATGCGCATTGCGCGGCCACGTGCCGGGCGCGGTGGTGCTGGACAGCGCCGGCACCTTGTTGCGCAGCGTGCCCGGCAGCAGCGGGCGCACCATCTGGCCCAGGCGCAGCGCCGTGCCGAACAGCGCCGGGCGCGTCAGCCCCTCGCGCAGCACCCAGCGCGCGATGCGCTCGCGGGCGGGGCGCTGCACGCCTTCGGCCTCGAGCTTGTCGTCGACCAGCTTGCGGCCGATATCGACCAGGCGGCCGTAGCGCACGCCCGACGGGCAGGTCGATTCGCAGTTGCGGCAGGTCAGGCAGCGGTCCAGGTGCAGGCGCGTGCTTTCGGTGATGGCATGGCCTTCCAGCACCTGCTTCATCAGGTAGATGCGCCCGCGCGGGCCGTCCAGCTCATCGCCGAGCAACTGGTAGGTGGGGCAGGTGGCGGTGCAGAAGCCGCAATGCACGCAGTTGCCGACGATGGATTTGGCTTCCTCGCCTTCGGGCGTGTTGCGAAGAAAATCGGCCAGGTTCGTTTGCATGGTGTGGGGAGGTTGTGCCGGGGGATGCCTGGACGTGCCGGATCAGAGCCCGGGGTACATGCGCTGCGGGTTGAAGATGCCGGCCGGGTCGAAGGTCTCTTTCAGGCGGCGGTGGATCGCGGCCAGCGGCGAGGCCAGCGGCGTGAACACGCCCACTGACTTGTCGCCGTTGCGGAACAGCGTGGCATGGCCGCCGGCGGCCTGCGCCACGGCGCGCACGCTTTCGGCATCGGTCTTGTCAGTGCCGTCCTCGGGCAGCCACCAGCGCTGGCCGCCGCCCCATTCGATCAGCTGTGGGCCGGGCAGCTCCAGCGGCGCGGCGATGGTGGGCACCGCCAGGCGCCACAGCGCGCGGCCCGCCTGGGCGGGGGCGAAGAACGGGTGGGTCTGCTCGCGCAGCGATTGCCACAGCGCCGCGGCTTCCGCAGCGTCCACGCGCTCGCCGCCCAGCCTGGCGCAGGCGGCGCGCACGGCGGCGGTGGCGCCGGCCAGGCGCACGTGAAGCACGCCCGCGTGCCAGGCCGAAGACGCCAGCGGCAGCGGCTGGCCGCCCCAACGGTTCAGGTGCTCGATGGCATCGGCCTGCGCCAGCTCGAAGCGCAGGGTGGCCTCGTCGAACGGTGCCGGCAGCACCTTGACCGACACTTGCAGGATCAGCCCGAGCGTGCCGAGCGAGCCCGCCAGCAGCCGCGACACGTCATAGCCCGCCACGTTCTTCATCACCTGGCCGCCGAAGTCCATCACCTCGCCGCGGCCGTCCATCAGCTGCGCGCCCAGCATGAAGTCGCGCAGCGCGCCCGCCGTTTGCCGGCGCGGGCCCGACAATCCCGCGGCCACGGCGCCGCCCAGCGTCGCGGTGCTGGGCTGGCCCGGCAGTGCGAAATGGGGCGGCTCGAAGGCCAGCATCTGGCGCTTCTCGGCCAGCGCCGCCTCGATCTCGGCCAGCGGCGTGCCGCAGCGCGCGGTGATCACCAGTTCGGCCGGGTCGTAGTCGACGATGCCGGCATAGGCGCGCGTGTCCAGCAGCTGGCCCGCGGCGGGCTGGCCGTAGAAGTCCTTGCTGCCGCCGCCGCGCAGCCGCAGCGCGGTGCGGGTCTCGGTGGCTTGCCTGACGGCGTCGCGGATGGCGTCGAGGGTGGCTTGCATATGCGTCGTGGGGTAGGGAAGGCCGGCTCAGGAGCCGGCAGGCCCGCCGGGCACTTCCGGCCGGTCGTTCTGGTATTCGGGCAGCTGGCTGCCGCAATGCTTGCAGTAGCCGGCGTCGGGTTCGTGGCCCTCGGTCAGGCAATGGGTGCAGGTGCGCGTGGTGAGCGGCCGCTTCAGGATGCTGGCGGCCAGCTCGGCGCCGACGATGCCGGTGGGGAAGGCGATGATGCCGTAGCCCAGCAGGATGGTCAGCGAGGTGATGAACTGCCCCAGCGGGGTCTTGGGCACCATGTCGCCGAAGCCCGTGGTGGTCAGCGTCACCACCGCCCAGTACATGCTGACCGGGATGCTGGTGAAGCCGTGCTGCGGGCCTTCCACCACGTACATCACCGTGCCCAGGATCACCGTGATGATGAACACCGTGCCCAGGAACACGAAGATCTTGCGGCGGCTGTTGACCAGCGCGCGGTACAGGATCTCGGCTTCCTCGAAGTACACGGTCAGCTTCAGGATCCGGAACACGCGCAGCAGCCGCAGCAGGCGCACGTCGATCAGGAAATGCAGCTCGGGCAGGAAGAAGGCCAGCCAGGTCGGCATGATCGAGACGAAGTCGATGATGCCGTAGAAGCTGAACACATAGCGCCACGGCCGGCGCACCACCAGGATGCGCATCACGTACTCGGCCGTGAAGAACAGCGTGAACATCCATTCCAGCACGGTGAACGCCAGCCCCAGGCGGTTGTTCACCGCGGGCAGGCTGTCGAGCATCACCACCATCACGCTGGCGACGATGGCCAGCAGCAGCGCGACATCGAAGAGCCGGCCCTCGCGGGTATCGGCCTCGAAGATGATGGTGTACCAGCGCTGGCGCCAGCCGGTCTCGGGCTGGCCCAGGCGCTCGCGGACGAACGCTTCCTGCTGCTGGCGTCGGCGTGGATTGGACATGGCGTGGCTCAGAAGCGCGGCAGTTCCGGGTGCGGCAGCAGGCCCCGCTTCACATGCATCTTGCCGTACTCCGCGCAGCGCGCCAGCGTGGGGATGGCCTTGTCCGGGTTGAGCAGCCGCGCCGGGTCGAAGGCGGCCTTGACGCCGAAGAAGGCGTCGCGCTCGGCGGGCGAGAACTGCACGCACATCGAGTTGAGCTTCTCCACGCCCACGCCGTGCTCGCCGGTGACGGTGCCGCCCAGTTCCACGCAGGTTTCCAGGATGTCGGCGCCGAACAGCTCGGCGCGGTGCCATTGATCCTGGTCCGCGCCATCGAACAGCACCAGCGGGTGCATGTTGCCGTCGCCGGCATGGAACACGTTGATGCAGCGCAGGCCGTACTTTTGCTCCATGGCTTCGATGCGCCTGAGCAGCGTGCCGATGTGCTTGCGCGGGATGGTGCCGTCCATGCAGTAGTAGTCCGGCGAGATCCGGCCGGCGGCGGGGAAGGCGTTCTTGCGGCCGCTCCAGAAGCGCAGGCGCTCGGCTTCGTTCTGCGAGACCACGATGCGGGTGCAGCCCGATGCCGTCAGCACCGCGCTCATGCGTTCGATTTCCTCGGCCACTTCTTCCGGGGTGCCGTCGGATTCGCACAGCAGGATGGCGGCGGCATCCAGGTCATAGCCCGCATGCACGAACTGCTCGACCGCGGCGGTGGCGGGCTTGTCCATCATTTCCAGTCCGGCCGGGATGATGCCGGCGGCGATCACGTCCGCCACCGCATTGCCGCCTTTCTCGACATCGTCGAAGCAGGCCATGATCACCTGCGCCAGCTGCGGCTTGGGGATCAGGCGCACCGTGACCTCGGTGACCACGGCCAGCATGCCTTCGGAGCCGATCAGCACGGCCAGCAGGTCCAGGCCCGGCGAGTCGGGGGCCTCGGAGCCGAACACCACCACCTCGCCCTCCATCGTCACCGCGCGCACGCGCAGCACGTTGTGCACGGTGAGGCCGTACTTCAGGCAGTGCACGCCGCCGGAGTTCTCGCTGACGTTGCCGCCGATGGTGCAGGCGATCTGCGAGGACGGGTCCGGCGCGTAGTACAGGTTGTGGGGTGCGGCGGCGTCGGAGATTGCCAGGTTGCGCACGCCCGGCTGGACCACCGCGGTGCGCGAGTACGGATCGACCGACAGGATGCGCTTGAACTTGGCCAGCGACAGCACCAGGCCCTCGGCGATCGGCATGGCGCCGCCCGACAGGCTGGTGCCGGCGCCGCGCGGCACCACCGGCACGCCCAGCTTGTGGCACAGGCGCAGGATCGCGCAGACCTGTTCCTCGGTGTCGGGCAGGGCCACGGCCATCGGCACCTGGCGGTACGCGGCCAGGCCGTCGCATTCATAGGGGACGGTGTCTTCCGGCTTCCACAGCAGCGCGGCATCCGGCAGGATCTGCGCCAGGCCGGCCAGCAGCGCGCTGCGGCGGCCTTCGGCCGTGGCATGGGCGCCGTCGGGGGCGATGGTTTGGGCTTCGTGCGGGGCATTCATGAACGACTCCTGTGGGGCCTTCTGGATGGCGGCCGGTGCGCGGCCTGCCGGTCGCGGCAATGCAGGACCTGCCGCGGGGGACGGGTGACTATAGCGCAGGGCACCTGGCACGGGCACCACGGGACACGTGAATTCCGCATGGCAGGCCGATCAAAAATGCTCATCATGGCTGCGCGGGAAATCACTCCTGGCAGGCGGCGCAAGTCCAGCGTACACCGCAGCGCGGGTGCAGGGAAGGCGGTCCGGCCGGACTCAGCGTGCCGGCGGCTGCGGCAGGAAGCAGACCATGTCGAGCTTGTCGTGGAAGTGCGGCGCGACGTACAGCGCATCCGGCTCCAGCCCCGTGCGCACGAAGCCGAGCGACTCATACAGCCGCACCGCGCCCGCGCTGCCGGCATTGACGCACAGTGTCACCTGGCGCACGCCCGGCATGGCGGCGGCCTGTTCCATGGCCCGCTCCATCAACGCGCGGCCGAGCTTGCGGTCGCGCCAGCCCGGGGCCACGTACATGCCCCAGATAAAGGCCTTGTGCCGGTGCTTGGCGTTTTCCTCGCGCATCACCCCGACCACGCCGGCCAGCGCGCTGCCATCGCTGCCGTCGACAAAGGCGCCGAATACGGCCTTGCCCTCGGTCGCGGCCAGGCGCCCGGCGACGACTTCCAGCGGCCGGTCCTGTTCCTCTTCCAGGCTGGAAGCGAAGGCTTCCGGCGCTTCGGCCAGGCCGCGCAGCCGCAGCGCCTGGAAGGCGGCGGCATCGGCGGGGGTCAGCAAGCGGATTTCCATGAGGTCGGTCTCCTACCAGTCCAGGCTCAGCAGCCAGTCGACGAAATAGCGCGCCTCGGGCTTGAGCGGGGCCTGTTCGCGCTCGACGATGTAGTAGCCGTGCGGCGAGACCGATTCCACATCCAGCAGCCGCACCATCTGCCCCAGCGACAGCCAGTGCCGTGCCATGCGCTGGCGCACCAGCGCCACGCCCTGGTTGGACGCGATCGCCTCCAGCATCAGGCCGATGTCATTGAACTGCGGCCCGGTTTGCGGCTCGGCCCAGTCCAGCCCGGCAGTCTCGAACCACGGCTTCCACGGCTCCAGCGGACTGCGCAGCAGCACCAGGCCGTGCAGGTGCTCGGGCTTGGTGATGGCGCGGCCGTTGACGCGCTCGTAGTACTCGCGCCCGCACGCCGGGAACACCGGCTCGACCAGCAGCCGGGTGGTCTTCAGGTCGGGGTAGCGGCCGGTGCCGTAGCGGATCTCGACATCGGTGTCCTCGGCCTTGACGTCCAGGAACGGGATCGCCAGGTGCAGCTCGAGGTCGATATGCGGATACAGCGCGCCGAACTCAGGCAGGCGCGGCACCAGGTGCTGGCGCCCGAAGGTGGGCGGGATCGCCACCCGCAGCCGGGTGCGCAGCTTGTTGTATTCGGGCCGCGCCAGCTCGTTGAGCGACTTGAGCGCGTCCTGCACGTTGCGCAGGTAGCGCGTGCCGGCGGCGGTCAGCCGCAGCGCCGCGTTGGCGCGCACGAACAGGTCTTCGCCCCACAGCTCCTCAAGATTCTTGATGCGGTGCGAGACCGCGCTGGGCGTGACCGACAGCTCTTCGGCCGCGCGCGCGAAGCTGCCCAGGCGCGCCGCTGCCTCGAACGCGATCAGCAGGTGCAGCGGCGGGACGCGGTTGAACATCGAGGCCATCTGCCCGGTACGCCTTACTGCGTGCCCGCGCGCGTGGCGCTGAAGATCTTGCCCGGGTTCAGGATGTGGTTGGGGTCCAGCGCGTCCTTGATCGCGCGCATCAGGTCGAGCGCGTCCTCGCCGTGTTCTTCCACCAGGAAGCGCTGCTTGTGCAGGCCCACGCCGTGCTCGCCGGTGCAGGTGCCGCCCATCGCCAGCGCGCGCTCGACGATGCGCTGGTTGATGGCCTCGGCCTCGGCCATCTCTTCGGGCTTGTCGGGGTCGACCAGGATCGCCACGTGGAAGTTGCCGTCGCCGACATGGCCGACGATGGGGCAGGGCAGCGCCGAGGCGTTCAGGTTCTTCTCGGTCTCGGTGACGCAGTCGGCCAGGCGCGAGATCGGCACGCACACGTCGGTGGTCACCGACTTGCAGCCCGGCTTGAGCTGCAGCATGGCGAAGTAGGCGGTATGGCGCGCGTTCCACAGCCGGCTGCGGTCTTCCGGGCGGGTGGCCCACTCGAAGCCCTGGCCGCCGTGCTCGGCGGTGATCTGCTGCACGGTCTCGGCCTGCTCGCGCACGCCGGCCTCGGTGCCGTGGAATTCGAAGAACAGGTGCGGGGTCTCGGGCAGGGTCAGGTTGTCGTGGCGGTTGATGGCGCGGATCGCCAGCGCATCGACGAACTCCACGCGCGCCACCGGCACGCCCAGCTGGATGGTCTGGATCACCGCCTGCACCGCGCTGCCCATGCTGGGGAAGGCGCACACCGCGGCGGAGATCGCTTCCGGCTGCGGGTAGAGCCGCACCGTCACCTCGGTGATGATGCCGAGCGTGCCTTCGCTGCCGATAAAGAGCCGGGTCAGGTCGTAGCCCGCCGACGACTTGCGCGCCTGCGTGCCGGTGCGGATCACGCGGCCGTCGGCGGTCACCACCGTCAGCGCCAGCACGTTCTCGCGCATGGTGCCGTAGCGCACCGCGTTGGTCCCGGAGGCGCGCGTGGCGCACATGCCGCCCAGCGAGGCGTCGGCGCCCGGGTCGATCGGGAAGAACAGGCCGGTGTCCTTGATTTCCTGGTTCAGCTGCTTGCGCGTGACGCCGGGCTGCACGGTCACGGTCAGGTCCTCGGGCTGCACCGCCAGCACGCGGTTCATCTGCGACAGGTCCAGGCTGATGCCGCCTGCCACCGCCAGCAGATGGCCTTCCAGCGACGAGCCGGCGCCATACGCGATCAGCGGCACGCCATGCTGGTTGCACAGCCGCGCCACCTCGGCCACTTCCTCGGTGCTGTGGGCGAAGACCACGGCATCCGGCAGCGCCGGCGGGAACGGCGATTCGTCGCGGCCGTGGTGCTCGCGCACGCCGGCGGAGGTGGTGAAGCGCTCGCCGAAGCGGGCCGCAAGGGCTTCGCTGAAGGCGGGCGGCAGCGGACGGCGGGAGAGGGTGGCGGACGGCGTGGGGTGGTTCATGCGGGTCTCCGGCGGGTCGGCGCGACGGTGGTGCCGGCGGCGGCGCTGCGGAGCAAGCTCCGGTCTGGCCGGCAGGGGCGCGACCCGGTTATCGAATGGGCGACGAATGGGGGCTACCGGCATTCTACGCCGCGCGGCGGCTCATGCACCCTGGCCGGGCACTGCGGCGGCCGGTACTGGCCGATAGCCGCACAGCAAGCGCCGGTACCCAAGCGCTTGGCGCGCCGAGGCGGTCCGGCGCGATAATGCGTCTTTCCCCCGCACCCCGCGTTGCAGGGCGGACCACGACTACCACACGCTTACGAGGAGACCGGCATGGGCAACCGCCTGTCCAAGATTGCCACCCGCACCGGCGACGCCGGCACCACCGGCCTGGGCGACGGCAGCCGCACCGGCAAGGCCAGCCCGCGCATCGCCGCCATCGGCGACGTCGACGAGCTCAACTGCCACGTCGGCGTGCTGCTGACCGAGGTCCTGCCGGACGACGTGCGCGCCGCCCTGCTGCATATCCAGCACGACCTGTTCGACCTGGGTGGCGAGCTGTCCATCCCGGGCTACACCCTGCTCAAGCCTGAGCAGGTGGTGCAGCTCGACACCTGGCTCGCCGACTACAACGCCAACCTGCCGCGGCTGGCCGAATTCATCCTGCCCGGCGGCAGCCGCGCCGCGGCGCAGGCCCATGTCTGCCGCACCGTGTGCCGCCGTGCCGAGCGCGCGCTGGTGGCGCTGGGCGCGGCCGAGCCGCTGAACGACGCCCCGCGCCAGTACCTGAACCGGCTGTCGGACCTGATGTTCGTGCTGGCGCGGGTGATGAACCGGGCCGGCGGCGGTTCCGACGTGTTGTGGCAGCGTGATCGCGACGCGCCGGGAGGTATGGAATAGGCCACTTTCGCCGACCGCGCCGCGCCGGCGGCTTAACCTGCGGCGGCGGATGCCGTTGATAGCGTGCAGAAACCCAGAAAATTACTCGGATTTACCGGTTCTGCCCTTGAAAAGCCCCCGGACGGCCACATTTCGGCCTCAGGTTGAATTGCAGCCGCGCGGATAGCGCCGGCTCAAGAGGAGAGAATAATGGGTAAGATCATCGGTATCGACCTCGGTACCACCAATAGCTGTGTCGCGATCCTGGAAGGCAACACCCCCAAGGTCATCGAAAACTCGGAGGGTGCCCGCACCACCCCGTCGATCATCGCCTACATGGAAGACGGCGAGATCCTAGTCGGCGCGCCGGCCAAGCGCCAGGCCGTCACCAATCCGCGCAACACCCTGTACGCGGTCAAGCGCCTGATCGGCCGCAAGTTCGAAGAGAAGGAAGTCCAGAAGGACATCGGCCTGATGCCGTATTCCATCGTCAAGGCCGACAACGGCGACGCATGGGTGTCGGTGCGCGACCAGAAGCTGGCGCCGCCGCAGGTTTCCGCCGAAGTGCTGCGCAAGATGAAGAAGACGGCCGAGGACTACCTCGGCGAGCCGGTGACCGAAGCCGTGATCACCGTGCCGGCCTACTTCAACGACTCGCAGCGCCAGGCCACCAAGGATGCCGGCCGCATCGCCGGTCTGGACGTCAAGCGCATCATCAACGAGCCGACCGCGGCTGCGCTGGCGTTCGGCATGGACAAGAACGAGAAGGGCGACCGCAAGATCGCCGTGTATGACCTCGGTGGCGGCACCTTCGACATCTCGATCATCGAGATCGCGGACGTGGACGGCGAGAAGCAGTTCGAAGTGCTGTCGACCAACGGCGACACCTTCCTGGGCGGCGAAGACTTCGACCAGCGCATCATCGACTACATCATCAGCGAGTTCAAGAAGGACCAGGGCGTGGACCTGTCCAAGGACGTGCTCGCGCTGCAGCGCCTGAAGGAAGCCGCTGAAAAGGCCAAGATCGAACTGTCGAGCTCGCAGCAGACCGAGATCAACCTGCCGTACATCACGGCCGATGCCTCGGGTCCGAAGCACCTGAATCTGAAGATGACCCGCGCCAAGCTCGAATCCCTGGTGGAAGAGCTGATCACGCGCACCATCGAGCCGTGCCGCATCGCCATCAAGGACGCGGGCGTCAAGGTCAGCGACATCGACGACGTGATCCTGGTCGGCGGCATGACCCGCATGCCCAAGGTGCAGGAACAGGTCAAGGAGTTCTTCGGCAAGGAAGCGCGCAAGGACGTGAACCCGGATGAAGCCGTGGCCGTCGGTGCCGCGATCCAGGGCTCGGTGCTGTCGGGCGACCGTACCGACGTGCTGCTGCTGGACGTGACGCCGCTGTCGCTGGGGATCGAGACCCTGGGCGGCGTGATGACCAAGATGATCACCAAGAACACCACCATCCCGACCAAGCATGCGCAGGTGTTCTCGACCGCCGACGACAATCAGCCGGCGGTGACCATCAAGGTGTTCCAGGGGGAGCGTGAAATGGCCTCCGGCAACAAGCTGCTGGGCGAGTTCAACCTGGAAGGCATTCCGCCCGCAGCGCGCGGCACGCCGCAGATCGAAGTGTCGTTCGACATCGACGCCAACGGCATCCTGCACGTGGGCGCCAAGGACAAGGCGACCGGCAAGGAAAACCGGATTACCATCAAGGCGAACTCGGGCCTGTCGGAAGACGAGATCCAGCGCATGGTCAAGGACGCCGAGGCCAACGCCGAGGAAGACAAGAAGGCCCGCGAGCTGGCTGATGCCCGCAACCAGGCCGACGCGCTGATCCACTCGACCAAGAAGGCGCTCACCGAATACGGCGACAAGCTGGAAGCCGGCGAGAAGGAAAAGATCGAAGCCGCGATCAAGGAACTGGAAGACGCCGCTCGCGGCGGCGACAAGGCCGAGATCGATGCCAAGGTCAACGCGCTGTCCGAAGTCAGCCAGAAGCTGGGCGAGAAGGTCTACGCCGACATGCAGGCCAAGGCTGGCGAAGGCGCCACGGCCGGTGCCGCTGCCGGTGCCGGCGCGGCCGGTGGCCAGCAGGCGCAGCCGCAGGACGACAACGTTGTGGACGCCGAATTCAAGGAAGTCAACGACAAGAAGTAATCGGGACACGCGGGCGGCGGTGCAGGCACTGGCCGGCACCGCTCCCGCCCCGACGCCGGGCGCGGCCATCGGACCCAGCGGGAAACCGCCGTCGGATGCCTCGCTCGGCTTTTTTGCTATTCGCCGGTATCGCGCCGCATGTGCGTGCCGGCCAAAAGGGTTTGAGCCACCATGGCAAAACGTGACTATTACGAAGTGCTCGGGGTAGGCAAGAACGCGAGCGACGACGAGATCAAGAAGGCTTATCGCAAGCTCGCGATGAAGTACCACCCGGACCGCAATCCGGAAGGCAAGGACGGCAAGATCGCCGAGGAAAAATTCAAGGAGGTCAAAGAGGCCTACGAGATGCTTTCCGACCCGGAGAAGAAGGCGGCCTACGACCAGTATGGCCATGCCGGTGTCGACCCCAATATGGCGGGCGGCTTCGGCGGCGCGCAGGGCTACGGCGGTTTCGCCGAGGCCTTTGGCGACATCTTCGGCGACATCTTCGGCCAGCAGGCCGGCGGCCGTCGCGGCGGCGGTGGCCCGCAGGCCTATCGCGGCGCCGACCTGCGCTACAGCATGGAGATCTCGCTGGAGCAGGCCGCGCACGGCCACGAGGCGCAGATCCGCGTGCCGCACTGGGACGACTGCGACCACTGCCACGGCAACGGCGCGGAGCCGGGCTCGAGCGTGGAAACCTGCCCGACCTGCCACGGCGCCGGCCAGGTGCGCGTGTCGCAGGGCTTCTTCACTATGCAGCAGACCTGCCCGAAGTGCCACGGCAGCGGCAAGTACATCCCCAAGCCGTGCACCAAGTGCCACGGCCAGGGCAAGCTGAAGTCGCAGAAGACGCTGGAGGTGAAGATCCCGGCCGGCATCGACGAAGGCATGCGCATCCGCTCGTCCGGCAACGGCGAGCCGGGTATCAACGGCGGCCCCCCGGGCGACCTGTATGTGGAAGTCCACATCAAGGCGCACCCGATGTTCGAGCGCGACGGCGACGACCTGCACTGCCAGATGCCGATCTCCTTCGCCACCGCGGCGCTGGGCGGCGACCTGGAAGTGCCGACGCTGAGCGGCAAGGCCACCTTCCCGGTGCCTGAAGCCACCCAGTCCGGCAAGACCTTCCGCCTGCGTGGCAAGGGCATCAAGGGCGTGCGTTCCGGCTATCCGGGTGACCTCTATGTGCATGTGAACGTGGAGACGCCGGTCAAGCTGACCGAGGCGCAGAAGGACATGCTGCGCCAGTTCGACCGCTCGGTGCATGAGGGCGGCTCGCGCCACAGCCCGCAGGAGCAATCCTGGCTGGACAAGGTGAAGAGTTTCTTCAGCTGACCGGGTTTGCAGTATCGGACCGGCCACGTGCGAGCGTGGCCGGTTTTGTTTTTGGCGCGCGATAATGCCAAGGTTGTCCCCACCGCTCCTTTCCTGACGATTTCCCCGTGGTAGCAAGCATCCAGCCCCCGCCCTCTCCCCCGGCCCCTCTCCCGCAAGCGGGCGAGGGGAGCACACCGCCCGCAAGCGGAGAGGCCTTCGTCCTTCTCGACGACGCCACGGCCCCGGCGGCGCAAGCCGCATCACGCCTCTACACCGGCTTCATCCGTGAAGACGTCTTGCCCGCCGGCAGCGACATCGCGCAGCTCGACACCATGCTTGCCGACGGCTGGCGCCAGGGCTGGCATGCCACCCTGTTTGCCCCCTACGAATTCTCCGGCGCGCTGGTCGATGCCCCGGTGCACACTGGCAAGGCGATGCCGTTCCACGACGGCGCGCTGCGCCTGCTGTGGTTCCGCAACCTGCGCCGGCTCGATGCCGCGGCGGTCACGGCGTGGCTGCAGGCGAAAGCCGACCCCAGGCCGGCGGGCCTGATGGGCGTGGCTTCCGATACCTCCCGCGAGGCCTTCGACGACGCCATCGCCCGCATCCACCAGTGGATCGAAGCCGGCGACACCTACCAGGTCAACTACACCCAGCGCCTGCACTTCGATGCCTTTGGCGACCCGGTGGCGCTGTACGCCGCGCTGCGCGCCGCGCAGCCGGTACCGTATGGCGTGCTGGCCAGCCTGCCGGATGGCGCCACGGTGCTGTCGCTGTCGCCCGAGCTGTTCGTGCGCCACGACGGCCAGGGCCACCTGCTGACCCGGCCGATGAAGGGCACCGCGCCGCGCTCGGGCGATGCCGTGCGCGATGCGCAGGCCGCCGCCGCGCTGGCCGCCGATGCCAAGAACCGCGCCGAGAACGTGATGATCGTCGACCTGCTGCGCAACGACCTGGGGCGCATCGCGCAGCCGGGCAGCGTGGCGGTGCCGGAGCGCTTTGCGGTGCAGCCGTTTGGCGCGGTGCTGCAGATGACCTCTACCGTCACCGCGACGGCGCGGCCCGGCACGCGCTTTGGCGCGCTGATGGCGGCGCTGTTCCCGTGCGGCTCCATCACCGGCGCGCCCAAGCGGCGCACCATGCAGATCATCGCCGAACTGGAAGGCACGCCGCGCGGGCTGTACACCGGGGCGATCGGCTGGATCGATGCGCCAACCGACGAAGGCACCGCGGGACCGTTCGCGCTGTCGGTGGCAATCCGCACGCTGGTACTGGCGCCTCTCGCGGATACTGGCCTGCGCGCGGGTGAAATGGGCGTGGGCGGCGGCATCGTCCATGACAGCGTCGCGGCGGAGGAATTCGATGAGTGCGGCTGGAAGGCGCGTTTCCTGACGCGGCACGATCCCGGCTTTACGCTGTTCGAGACCATGCGCGTGCAGGACGGCGAGTGCCTTTACCTGGCGCGGCACCTTGCGCGCATTGGCGCTTCGGCACATACGTTCGGCTTCGCTTTCGATGCCGATGCGGCACGCAACGCGGTGGCCGCGCAGGTAGCGCAGCTGGGCACGGGGACATGGCGCCTGCGTATGAGCGTGGACAAGCGCGGCGCGCTCGCATTTGCCAGCGGCGCGGTGGTACCGATGCCGGCCGGTCCGGTCAGGATCGATATCGCCCCCGAGCCACTACCCGCCGCCGATCCGCTGCGCCGCCACAAGACCAGCGCGCGCGCAGTGTTCGATGCGGGCTGGCAGGCCGCCGAGCGTGCCGGTGGCTTTGACCGGCTGTTCTTCAACACGCGCGGTGAACTGCTGGAAGGCGGGCGCAGCTCGGTCTTCGTCCGCATCGATGGCCGCTGGCTGACGCCGCCGCTGTCGGCCGACATCCTGCCCGGCGTGATGCGCGCGGTGGCGCTGGACGAGGGTGGGGCGGCGCTGGGCGCCCCCGGCGAAGCGGTGACGGAAGCGGTGATCACGCGCGCGATGCTCGCGCGCGCCGAGGCCATCGTCCTGGTCAACGCCTTGCGCGGCGCGATGCCGGCGACGCTGGGCCAGTAAGCCTGAAGACTAAGGGTGGTGCGTGTCCAGCACGCCGTCGCCCAGCTTCCAGCGCACCACGCCCGGCAGGTTGATCAGCTCGCGGTCGTGGCAGATCATCACCACGGTGCGGCCTTCCGCGGCCAGGTCGCCGACCAGCCCAATCACCTGCTCGCGCGCATGGCCGTCCAGGCTCGAGGTAGGCTCATCCAGCAGCAGCAACTCCGGCTCCAGCACCTTGGCGCGCGCCAGCGCCACGCGCTGGATCTCGCCGCCCGACAGGTATTCGGGCGCGGTGTCCTGCAGGTGCGACACGCCGGCCCAGCCCAGCGCCTCGCCCACGCGGCGGGCGATCTCGTCGCGCGGCATCCCGCGTGCGTGCAGGCCGTAGGCGATGTTCTCGCGCACCGAGGTGCGGAACAGGTACGGATGCTGGTGCAGGTAGGCAATGCGCTGGCGCAGCGCCGGCGGCAGCGGGGAGAGGGGGGCGTCGTGCGCCTGGCCGTGCGCGTCGGTCCACTGCGCGCTGGCGCCGGGTGCCGGCTCCAGCCCGGCCAGCATGCGCAGCAGTGTGGTCTTGCCGGCGCCGTTCATGCCGGTCAGCACGATCGCGGTGGCGCGCGGGATCACCAGCCTGTCGATGGCAAAGAGCTTGCGCAGGCCGATGGTGCGCGCCAGTCCGCGCACAGTCAGCAGCGGGCTGTGGTCATGGGCAACCGAGGGGGTCATCGGCGGAAGCCTCCGGCACCCTGCAGCCAGGCCATGCCGATATTGACCAGCAGCGCCAGCGCCACCAGCACGATGCCCAGCGCAATGCCCTGGGCGAACTCGCCCTTGCTGGTTTCCAGCGCAATGGCCGTGGTGATGGTGCGGGTGGAGCCTTCGATATTGCCGCCGATCATCAGCGCCGAGCCGACCTCGGCAATCACGCGCCCGAAGCCGGCGACCACCGCCGCCATCAGCCCGAAGCGCAGTTCGCGGATCACCGTCAGGAAGGTGCGCCAGCGCCCGGCGCCCAGCACCCAGGCGGTCTCGCGCAGGCGCACGTCGGCGCCCTGCAGGGTCGACAGCGCAAACGCCAGCACCACCGGGAAGCCGATCACTGCCTGCCCCAGCACCATGCCCGCCGGCGTGAACAGCAGGTGCAGGCTGCCCAGCGGGCCCTGGCGCGTCAGCAGCAGGTAGAGGACCAGCCCGACCAGCACGGTCGGGAACGACAGGAAGGCCTGCGCCACCACCACCACCGCACGCCGGCCCGGGAACTGCCGCGTGGCGATCAGCCAGGCCGCGGCGATCGCCGGCACCGTGGCCAGCGCCAGTCCCAGCACCGCCACCATCAGCGAGGTCCAGACGATGAACCACAGGCCGGCGTCGCCGCTGGCCAGCAGGCGGAAGGCGTCGGCGGTGGCGGTGCCGATCTCCACCGGCTCAGGCGGAGAAGGTGTGCTCGGCGGCGGGGAAGCTGCCGTCCTTGACGGCGGCCACGTAGGCGCGCACGGCCGCCTCGATCGAGGTCTGGCCGTCCATGAAGTTGCGCACGAACTTGGCCTTGCGGCCCGGGTAGATATTGAGCATGTCCTGCAGCACCAGCACCTGGCCGGAGCAGTCCGCGCCCGCGCCGATGCCGATGGTGGGGACCGTCAGCGATTGCGTGATCTCGCCGGCCAGCGCCGCGGGCACCGCCTCCATCAGCACCACCTGCGCGCCGGCGGCCTGCAGCGCCAGCGCGTCGCGCTTGAGCTGGGCCGCGCCGGCGTTGGTCTTGCCCTGCACCTTGAAGCCGCCCAGCGCGTGCACCGACTGCGGCGTCAGGCCGATATGCGCGCATACCGGGATGCTGCGCTCGACCAGGAACTTGACGATCGGCGCCAGCCAGTCGCCGCCTTCGAGCTTGACCATCTGCGCGCCGGCCTTCATCAGCGTGACCGCGCTGGCAAACGCGGCCTCAGGCGTGGGATAGGTGCCGAACGGCAGGTCCGTCAGCAGCAGCGAGGTCTGGTTGCCGCGCGCCGCGCATTCGGTGTGGTAGGCCATCTGTTCCAGCGTGACCGGCAGCGTGGTCTGCTGGCCCTGCATCACATTGCCCAGCGAATCGCCGACCAGGATCATTTCCACGCCGCAGTAGTCGAGCAGCGCGGCGAAGCTGGAGTCGTACGCGGTCAGCATGGCGATTTTCTCGCCGGCGTCACGCATCGCCTGCAGTTTGGGAATCGTGATGGTCTTGCGGGAGGGATCGAGGAGGTAGCTCATGGCAGTGCCCATATAGGACGGCTTTGCCGGTGCCGGGAGGGCCGCCCGCACGGCAACGACAGCCGTCGTTATTGTGTTGGGTCTGGCAGGCGGAGCCTGTCAGGGCGCAGCGAGATTGAGAAAGGCCTTGCGGCCGCGCATGTTTTCGATGCGCGACAGTAGTGTACGGAAATCGTCATCATTGTCCACCGGATTGAAGTGGGCGGTGTCGACCACCATCACCGGGGCGTCGTCGTACCGGTGGAACAATTCGCCGTAGGCGCCGGCCAGGCGCTGCAGGTAGTGTTCGTCGATGCCGGCCTCGCCGGGCTCGCCGCGGCGCACGATGCGCTCGCGCAAGAGCGACGGGGTGGCCTGCAGCACGATCACCAGGTCGGCGCGCTGCGGCGGCAGGTCAAGGCGTGCGGCGATGGCGTCGTAGAGCGCCAGTTCGTCGTCGGACAGCGTCAGCGCCGCGTGCAGCCGGTCCTTGGCCATCAGGAAATTGGTGACCATGCGCTGTCCGGCCAGCACCCCCGCCTGCCATTGCTGCAGCTGCACCGCGCGCTGGGTCAGGCACCACAGCTGCAGCGCCAGCGCATGGCGCGCGGGATCGCGGTAGAAGGGTTCGAGGAAGGGGCTGCGGCGTGCGCTGTCGGGCAGCTCCTGGGCCTGCAGCGTGCGCGCCAGGCGCTGGGCCAGCGAGGTCTTGCCGGATCCGACGGGGCCTTCGACGACGATGCGGCGCAGGTGATCGAGCATGGCGCTCCGGGCTTCAGTGGGGTGGAAGGCTGCGCCGCGGGCGCCGCCGGGCGGGGTCAGCCAGGGCTGCCGCCATCGCCGGTCTCGCCAGCGGCGGCCTGCATGCGCAGGCACTTGCAGGTAGAGACCTTCTCGATGCGCTGCGCGCCCACGCCGGCCAGGTAGTCGGCGGCGCGTCCGCGCCCGGGGATGGCCAGCGCGGCGTCCAGCTCCAGCAGCGGTACCAGCGTGAAGGCGCGCTCGGTCAGGCGCGGGTGCGGCACCGTCAGGTGCTCGTGGTCGTGCTGCTCGTCGCCGAACAGCAGCAGGTCCAGGTCCAGCGTGCGCGGCGCGTTGCGGAACGGACGCTCGCGGCCGAACTGGTCCTCGATGTGGTGGCAGATGCGCAGGAGCTGCGCCGCGGTGAACGAAGTCTGCACCTTGACCACCGCGTTGTAGTAGTCGTCGCCGCCGGCATCGACCGGGGCGGTGCGGTAGAGCGATGAGCGAGCCAGCACCGTGATGCCGACCTGCTGGGCCAGACACACGATGGCGTCCTTGATGGCCTGGCGGGCATCGCCAAGATTGGCCCCGATGCCGATGAAGGCAAGCGTCATTTAGGTTTCCTCCGGCTGGCCGGGGCCGGCATGTGCTGCCTCGCCCGCGTCCGTGTCGCTCCGGGAAGACACTTTATCCGATTTCCGCGGACCGCGCCGGCGGCGCTTCTTGCGTGCCGGGCCTTCGCCCTCGGCGCCCTGGCCACCCTGACTGCCATGACCACCTTGACCACCGGGGCCGCGCGCGCTGCGTACCGCGTCGATCAGGTCCTCGCGCTCGCCCGGGTCGGCGTCCTGGAAGTCCTGCCACCAGGCGGCCAGTTCCTCGGGCAGCTCGCCCGACTGGCAGCGCAGGTGCAGGAAGTCAAAGCCGGCACGGAAGCGCGGCGACTCCAGCAGGCGGAACGGCATGCGGCCCACGCGCTTTTCAAAGCGCGGCTGCATGCCCCAGATATCGCGCATGTCGGTGACGAAGCGGCGCTGGATCGCCAGCTGGCCGGTCTGCTTTTCCAGCACCATGTCCATGGCGGTGTTCAGCGCGGCAATGGCGTGCTCGCCCTCTTCGCGCAGCCTGGTCCAGCGCTGCAGCACGTGGTGCCACAGCAGCGCGGCGAACAGGAAGCCCGGCGAGACCGGCTTGCCGGCCTGCACGCGGCGGTCGGTGTTGTCCAGCGCCAGCTGCACGAAGCGCTGGCCCATGGGCTGCTCCAGCGCCACGTCCAGCAGCGGCAGCAGGCCCTGGTGCAGGCCTGCCTTGCGCAGCTCCTGCAGCGAGGCCCAGGCGTGGCCGGACATCAGCAGCTTGAGCATCTCGTCGAACAGGCGCGCGCTGGGCACGTTGTGGATCAGCGACGCCAGGCCGGCGATCGGGTGGCGCGTGGCCTCGTCGATGTCGAAGCCGGTCTTGGCGGCGAAGCGCACCACGCGCAGCATCCGGATCGGGTCTTCGCGGTAGCGCGTGACCGGGTCGCCGATCATGCGCAGCGTGCGCGCGCGGATGTCTTCCATGCCGTGATGGTAGTCATGCACGGTCTGCGCGGCCGGGTCGTAGTACATCGCGTTGATGGTGAAGTCGCGGCGTTCCGCGTCTTCGGCCTGCGAGCCCCACACGTTGTCGCGCAGCACCCGGCCCGAGGCATCGATCGCATGGGTCTTGCTGTCGAGCTCGGCGCGCTTGAGGCGGCGGCCTTCGGGCAGGGTCTCGCTGGCGATGGCGTCGACCAGCGCGCGGAAGGTCGAGACCTCGATGATTTCCTGCTCGCGCCCGCCGTAGAAGGTCACGTGCACGATCTGGAAGCGCCTGCCGATGATGCGCGAGCGCCGGAACAGCGCCTGCACCTGGTCGGGCGTGGCGTTGGTCGCGACGTCGAAATCCTTGGGCTTGATGCCGAGCAGCAGGTCGCGCACCGCGCCGCCCACGATGTAGGCCTGGTAGCCGGCCTGCTGCAGCGTGGAGGTGACCTTGACGGCATTGCGCGACAGCAGCGCGGGGTCGATCTGGTGTTCGTCGGCGCCGACGATGCGCGGCGTATGGGCGCGGCCGGTGCGGCGCAGCTTGGGGCTGGGTTTGCCCAGCAGCCGGGTAATGAGCTTCTTGATCACGTCAGAACAGATCCATGATGCGCCAGCCTGCCGCGGCGGCGTGGTGGCGCAGGCGATCGTCCGGGTTGGTGGCGATCGGCTCGGAGACTTTTTCCAGCAAGGGCAGGTCGTTGGCCGAGTCGCTGTAGAAGGTGGTCGTTTCGAAGTGGTCCCACTGCGCGCCCTGGCTCCTGAGCCAGGATTCGACGCGGGTGATCTTGCCTTCGCGGAAGCTGGGCACGCCGTGGACCTCGCCGGTGAACTGGCTTTCCGGCTTGCCGTCGATGGTGGCGGGCTCGGTGGCGATCAGGTGCTTGATGCCGAAGGCCGCGGCGATCGGCGCGGTGACAAAGCTGTTGGTGGCGGTCACCACGGCGCACAGGTCGCCGGCTTCCAGGTGCTTGTAGACCAGCGCGCGCGCCTGCGGCGTGATCACCGGGTCGATCACCTCGTGCATGAAGCGCACCCGCATGGCATCGAGCCGGTCGCGCGGGTTGGCCGCCAGCGGCGCCAGCGCAAAGCGCAGGAAGGCCTGGATATCGAGGGTGCCGGCCTTGTAGTGGCCGTAGAACTCGTCGTTCTTCTGCCGGTAGGTTTCCTCGTCGACGACGCCCAGGCGGACCAGGAAGCGGCCCCATTCATGGTCGCTGTCGGTCGGGATCAGGGTGTGGTCGAGGTCAAAGAGTGCCAGATTCATGGGCGGCGATTTTACCTTAAGGCGAGAGGTCGGGCGGGCAGGCAGGCAGGCGCCGGGGCCGCATTGGGTGCGGTAAGGGCGCCGATCCGGCGCTAATCCCGGAATTCAGCAAACATTTCACGCAGCAGCGGCAGCGTCACAGGGCGCTTGCGTTCCAGCGAGTAGGTGTCGAGCGCGTCCAGCAGCGCCATCAGGCTGGGCATGTCGCGGTAATGCCGCGTCACCAGCCAGTGCGTGATCTCCGGCGACAGCTGCAGGCCGCGCTCGCGTGCCGCATGCAGCACAGCGGCCTTCTTGTCGTCGTCCGACAGCGGCGCGACCTGGTACACCAGGCCCCAGCCCAGGCGCGTGCGCAGGTCTTCGCGCACCAGCATCGCGCGCGGGGCCAGGCCGCCGGCCACCACCAGCGCGGTGCGCACGTGGGCGCGCACCTCGTTGTAGAGCGAAAACACCGCGATCTGGCGCGCTTCATCCAGCAGCTCGACGTCATCGACGGTGTAGAGGTGGCACCACGGGTCGAACAGGAAGTCCGACAGCGGGTGGTGCGGGCTCAGGTAGCGGCTGCGGATGCCGTGCTGCGGCCCGGCCTCGCATAGCGCGTGCAGCAGGTGGGTACGGCCGCAGCCGACCTCGCCCCACAGGTAGACCAGCCGGTCGCTGGCGTGCTCCTGGGCGAGCGCGGCGGGCAGTTCGCGCAGGCGCTGCACCGCCTCGCGGTTGGATGCCACCACGAAATTCTCGAAGGTCGAAGGCGGCGGGCTGCCCAGCTCGAGCGACAGTTGCTTGGGACGCGGGGACATGACGTATGGCTAACTTGCGGGTGTGGGCAGCAGTGGGGCAGCCGTTATTTTCGGTACAGGTCGCTGGCCAGGTAAACCCGCCGCAGCTGCCGCGCGCCGACCAGCAGCACGGCACAGGTCGGCAGCGCCAGCAGCACGCCGAAGAAGCCGAACAGCTGGCCGAAGGCGAGCAGCGCGAAGATCACCACCAGCGGGTGCAGGCCGATGCGCTCGCCCACCAGGCGCGGCGTCAGGTAGAAGCTCTCGATAAACTGGCCGAAGCCGTAGACCACCGCCACCGCGGCCAGCCCGTACCAGTTGCCGAACTGCAGCAGCGCGGCCAGGATCGCCATGACCAGCCCGACACCAAAGCCAATATACGGGATAAACACCGCCAGTCCCGTGAAGACCCCGACCGGCACGCCGATATCGAAGCCGGCGATGGTCAGGCCGATCGAGTAGATCGCCGCCAGGATCACCATCACCAGGATCTGGCCGCGCAGGTATTGCGACAGCAGCGCGTCGGTCTCGTTGGTCAGTTCGCGCACCTTGGGCACCCAGCGGCGCGGCACCACGCCCTCGATGCGGCGCATCACCATGTGCCAGTCCATCATCAGGTAGAACATGACGATGGGCACGATAAAGACGATGCCGGCCACCGTGATCAGCGCCGAGCCCGACATCTTGACGTAGTTCAGCAACACCACCAGCAGGTCTTCCGGGCTGGCGGAGAAGCGGTCCGACAGCATGTTGCGCAGGCCCGGGAAGTCAAAGCGGATGCGCACGCCGAACTCCGCCAGCCGGGGCGAGACCACGGAGTTGAGCTTCTTCAGCAGGATCGGCAACTGTTCGCGGATCTGCGGGATCTCGCGTTGCAGCACCGCGATCGCCAGCAGTACCAGCATCACGCAGATCACCGTCAGCAGCAGGATCATCAGCGTCACGCCGACCGCGCGCGGCACCCGGCGGCGCTGCAGCCAGTCCACGCCCGGGTTGAGGATATAGGCGAAGATGAACGCGAACAGGAACGGCGTCAGCACCGGCGCCAGCGCGATGATGGCGGCGAACAGCGCGACGGCCACGACGACCCAGAGCAGGATACGCTTGGCCTCTTGGTTCAACAGCGGGGCATTCATCAATAGTTGGGGGGGGCGGGCGACTGCGCTGTTTGCGGCGGAATCTCGCCGGAAACTGGAAGCGGCGGGCCTCTATCCGTTAAAATTGCAATTCTACTGGACTCGCGCCCGCCTTCCGATGCCAAGCAACGGCAGCCGCAGTGGCCCGAGCGCCGGATTCCTCACTTTATTTCCTCCAGGACAAGCAGGTTCCCATGAGCGCATCCCCGACCGCCGGCCAGGCAGGCCTTTCCTACCGCGACGCCGGTGTTGATATCGATGCCGGCGACGCACTGGTCGACCGCATCAAGCCGTTTGCCAAGCGCACCATGCGCGAAGGCGTGATGGCGGGCATCGGCGGGTTCGGTGCGCTGTTCGAACTGTCGAAGAAGTTCCAGGAGCCGGTGCTGGTGTCGGGCACCGACGGCGTCGGCACCAAGCTCAAGCTTGCGTTCCAGCTCAACCGCCATGACACCGTCGGCCAGGACCTGGTCGCCATGAGCGTCAACGACATCCTGGTGCAGGGTGCCGAGCCGCTGTTCTTCCTCGACTACTTCGCCTGCGGCAAGCTGGACGTGGACACCGCCGCCACCGTGATCCAGGGCATCGCCCGCGGTTGCGAACTGGCCGGCTGCGCCCTGATCGGCGGCGAAACCGCCGAAATGCCCAGCATGTACCCGGACGGCGAATACGACCTGGCCGGCTTTGCCGTCGGTGCGGTCGAAAAGAAGAAGATCATCGACGGCAGCACCATCACCCCGGGCGACGTGGTGCTGGGCCTGGCTTCGTCGGGCGCGCACTCCAACGGTTACTCGCTGGTGCGCAAGATCATCGAAGTGGCCAAGCCGGACCTGAACGCCGACTTCCACGGCCAGCGCCTGCAGGACGCGATCATGGCGCCGACGCGCATCTACGTGAAGCCGCTGCTGTCGCTGATCGAAACCCTGCCGGTCAAGGGCATGGCCCATATCACCGGCGGCGGCCTGACCGAGAATGTGCCGCGCGTGCTGGCGCAGGACGTCACCGCCGTGCTCAAGCGCGATGCCTGGACGCTGCCGCCGCTGTTCCAGTGGCTGCAGGCGCAGGGCCGCGTGGCCGACGACGAAATGCACCGCGTGTTCAACTGCGGCATCGGCATGGTCGTGATCGTGGCCAAGGAAGATGCTGAGCGCGCTATTCGCCACCTGCAAGCGGCCGGCGAGGCCGTGTGGCAGATCGGTGAGATCCGCGAACGCGCCGAGGGCGAGGCGCAGACCATCGTGGTCTGACGACACCGAAGCCTTCCGGCAAGAACGGCGCATGCCTTAGGGCATGCGCTTTTTTTTCGTCCAGCGTACGGCTCATCAGGGTTTACCCAAAGCCTCACACCCGCTTTGTGCCCTGCGCTGCCCGAGTCCCGTTTTCGTGCATCGCACCAAAATCCAGCATGCATCTGCACCAAGTCTGACAAACAATATTTTGCTTGATTGTATGGCGGTTTATCGCCTAATGTACTGAGCAAAGACGCGGCACACGTATGCCGCGTCCGGAGACAACGCCTCCGCGCGATGCCGGCAACCACCGGCGGCGCAGGGCGCAGGCCAGGACCATTGGAGGATCCACCATGCAAGCAGTCAGCATCGACGCAGCGGCAAAAGGCGCGTCGGCCCAGAAGCAGTCCGTCGCGCGCGTCGCCGGGGCCAGCCTCGCCGGCACCACGCTCGAGTTCTACGACCACTTCATCTACGGATCGGCCGCCGCGCTGGTCTTCCCCAAGCTGTTCTTCCCGCAGAGCGACCCGCTGACCGCGACGCTGCTGTCCTTTGCCAGCTACGGCGTGGCCTTCGTGGCGCGGCCGCTGGGCGCGGCGATCTTCGGCCATTTCGGCGACAAGATGGGCCGCAAGTCCATCCTGATCATTACGCTGCTGATGATGGGCCTGGCCACCTTCGGTATCGGCCTGCTGCCGACCTATGCCGCCGCGGGCGCGCTGGCACCGGTGCTGCTGGTGCTGCTGCGCGTGGTGCAGGGCCTGGCGCTGGGCGGCGAATGGGGCGGGGCGGCGATCATGGTCAACGAGCTCGACCCTGAAGGGAAACGGCGCGGCATCCTCGGCAGCCTGGTGCAGCTCGCCGCGCCGATCGGCCTGCTGCTCGCCAACGGCGTATTCGCGCTGGTGACCTGGCAGGTCTCGGAAGAAGCCTTCCTGAGCTGGGGCTGGCGCGTACCGTTCCTGCTGTCGGCGCTGCTGGTGGGCGTCGGGCTCTACATCCGCTCCAACGTGCGTGAATCCGGCATGTTTGAGAAGCTGGAGGAATCCCACGCCGAAGCGCGCGCGCCGATCATGGAAGTGCTGCGCAACTACAAGAAGCAACTGCTGATCGCCTTCGGCGCGCGGCTGGGCGGCGATATCGCCTTCTACGTGTTCACGCTGTTCCTGCTGTACTTCGTGCCGACCAAGCTGGGCCTGCCCAAGAGCATCGCGCTCAATGCCGTGCTGCTGGGTGCGGTGGCGCAGATCCTGTTCATCCCGGTGGCCGGTTACCTGGCCGACCGCATCGGGCGCCGCCCGGTGCTGATGATCGGCGGCATCGGCGGTGCGGTGTGGGCCTTTGTCTTCTTCACGCTGGTCAAGACCGGCAGCCCGGCTTTGATCATGCTGGCCTCGTTCGTCGGCATGGTGCTGGTGTCGTTCATGTTCTCGCCGCTGGCGTCGTTCCTGCCGGAGCTGTTTGCCACCCGGGTGCGCGTGACCGGTGCCTCGCTCGGCTTCCAGTTCGCTGGTGTGTTCGGCGGCGCGCTGGCCCCGCTGATCGCGGTGGGCCTGCTCGACCGCTTCGGCAGCACCGCGCCCGTTGCGCTGTACCTGGCGGCGGTGTGCGCGCTGATCGCAATCGCCGCGGCGGCCGCGCGGGAAACCAATCGCATGCACCTGTCCGACGCGGACCGCTGAATGCGGACCAAGGCGAGCGGCAGCAACAATCTTCTCGTGAGCAGTATCGTGAAACAGTTCGACCTGATCATCCGCAACGGCACCGTGGTGACCGCCAGCGACACCATGCAGTGCGATATCGGCATCGCCGGCGGCCGCATCGTGCAACTCGGCCACGACCTGGGCGAGGCCGCGCAGACCATCGACGCCAGCGGCAAGCTGGTCTTGCCGGGCGGCGTCGATGCGCACTGCCACCTGGACCAGCCGATGCCGGACGGCCTCAGGATGGCTGACGACTTCCGCACCGGCTCGGTGTCGGCGGCCTGCGGCGGAACCACTACCGTGATCCCGTTCGCCGCGCAGGAGAAGGGCCATTCGCTGCGCGCGGCGGTGAACGACTACCACCAGCGCGCCGACGGCAAGGCTGTGGTCGACTACGCCTTCCACCTGATCGTGGCCGATCCTACCGAGGCGGTGCTGCAGGACGAACTGCCGGGGCTGATCCGCGAGGGCTATTCGTCGTTCAAGGTCTACATGACCTACGACGACCTCAAGCTGAACGACCGCGAGATCCTTGAGGTGCTGTCGGTGGCGCGCCAGGAGGGCGCGCTGGTGATGGTGCACGCCGAGAATTCGGACTGCATCGCCTGGCTGACCGAGAAGCTGGGAGCGGCGGGCAACACCGCGCCGAAGTTTCACGCGCTGGCCCGGCCGATGGCGATCGAGCGCGAGGCCACGCACCGCGCCATCACCTTCTCCGAACTGGTCGACGTGCCGATCCTGATCGTCCATGTATCGGGCAAGGAAGCGGTCGAGCAGATCCGCTGGGCGCGCAACCGCGGCATGAAGATCTTTGCCGAGACCTGCCCGCAATACCTGTTCCTGACCGCCGACGACCTCGATCAGCCCGGCTACCACGGCGCCAAGTGCGTGTGCAGCCCGCCGCCGCGCGACCGCAGCAACCAGGAAGTGATCTGGGACGGCCTGGCCGACGGCCTCTTCACCATCTTCTCGTCCGACCATGCACCGTTCCGCTACGAAGACGCGCAGGGCAAGAAGCCTGGCGGCAAGGAAGTCCCGTTCCAGTACATCCCCAACGGCATTCCCGGCCTGGAAACGCGGCTGCCGCTGCTGTTCTCGGCTGGCGTGGTGGGCGGCCGCATCTCGGTCAACCAGTTCGTCGCGCTGACCTCGACCAACCCCGCCAAGCTCTACGGCCTGCATCCGCGCAAGGGCACCATCGCCATCGGCGCCGATGCCGACCTGGCGATCTGGGATCCGCAGCGTGAGGTGACGATCCGCAACGCCGACCTGCATCATGCTGTCGACTACACCCCGTATGAAGGCCTGCGCGTGACCGGCTGGCCGGTGACCACGCTGGTGCGCGGCAAGGTCGTGGCGCATGAGGGCGAGGTGCTGGCCGAGGCCGGCCACGGCCAGTTCCTGCCGTGCGGCCTGCCGGAGATGGCCAGGCCGCGCTATCGCACCTCGGGTGGCAGCCTGTGACGGCAGCCTTGCCGATGCTTTGACTGAAACGACTGACATGGAACTGACCAACCGCCTGGACGCCACCGCTATCGCGGCCCGCGTCGCCGCCGGCCGCCTCGATCCCGCCGAGGTGGTCGCCGCCTTCCAGGCCCGCATCGCGGCGCGCAATGACCAGCTCAACGCCGTGTTCGAGCAGCGCCAGGAACTGGTCGATGCCGACCTGGCGCAGCTGCGCGCGCGCCTGGCGCAGGGCGAGCGCCCGTTGCTGGCGGGCGTGCCGGTGATCGTCAAGGACGTGATCTGGAGCCAGGGCCGCCGCGTCACGCAGGGCTCGCAGCTGTACCGCGACTTCATTGCGCCCGCCGACGCGATTGCGGTCGAGCGCCTGCGCCAGGCCGGCGCGATCGTGCTCGGCATGGGCAATACCTCGGAGTTCGCCTGCAAGGGCCTGACCACCAACAAGGTCTACGGGCTGACGCGCCATCCGCTCGATGCCACGCTGACCGCGGGCGGCTCGTCTGGCGGCTGCGCGGTGGCGGTGGCGGCCGGCATGGCGCCGCTGGCGCTGGGCACCGACGGCGGCGGTTCCAGCCGGCGCCCGCCCGCGCATGCCGGCGTGGTCGGCTTCAAGCCTTCCTACGGCGCGATTCCCGATTCGGTCGGCTTTCCCCATGCCTTCAATGGCATCCAGGTGATTGCGCCGATCACGCGCACGGTGGCTGACGCCGAGCTGATGTTCGAGGCGCTGGCCGGCGCCGATCCGCGCGATCCCGATACGCTGGGCTTCTCGCTTGGCGCCGCGCGCCCGCTGCATACGCTGAAGATCGCGGTCAGCCCGCGCCTGGGCCTGGACACCCCGGTCGACGACGATGTCGCGCAGGCCTTCGAACAGGCCGTGGCCCGGCTGCAGGCCGCGGGCCTGACCATCGAGCGTGCCGACCCGGCCTGGCCGAAGGGCGCCGACGAGGCCGCGCTGATGCCGCTGCAGCATGTCGGCCTGGCCAATCTCTACGGCGAGGCCTGGCGCCGCGACCCGGAGCTGTTCGATCCCGACGTGGCGCGCCAGATCGAGCGCGGGCTGGCCTGGAGCGGCGCCGACGTGGCCCGCGCGCGCGAAGCCAGCCACCAGATCGCGCTGGCCATGGCCGGGTTCTTTACCGGCTATGACCTGCTGCTGTGCCCGACCACCCCGTGCGTGGCGTGGCGCAACGACCGGCTCGGGCCGGAGCGGATCGGCGGCGTGGCGGTGGAGCCGCGCGCCCATGCGGTGTTCACGCCCTTCTTCAACCATGCGCTGGCGCCGGCCATTTCGGTGCCCTGCGGCCATGGCCGCGACGGGCTGCCGGCGGGCCTGCAGATCGCCGGCCCGCGCGGTGCCGACCGCAACGTGCTGGCCGCGGCCAGGCTGGCCGAAAGCGTGCTGGCGCCGTTGCTCAACCCTGCCGGATAACGTCATGCGAATCCTTGTCCTGAATCCGAACACCAGCGCAGGCATCACCGCGCGGCTGATGGCCGCTGCCACCGAGGCCGCGGCCGCCGGCACCGAGCTGGTGCCGCTGACCGCCAGCCGCGGCGTGCCCTATATCGCCACGCGCGCCGAGGCGCAGATCGGCGGTGCCATCGCGCTCGAGATGCTGGCCGAGCACCATGGCCAGTTCGACGCGGCCATCATCGCGGCCTTCGGCGACCCCGGCCTGATGGGCGCGCGCGAACTGTTCGACCTGCCGGTGGTGGGCATGGCCGAGGCGGCGATGCTGTCGGCCTGCATGCTGGGCCGGCGCTTTGCCATCGTGACCTTTGCGCGGGCGCTGGGGCCCTGGTATGAGGAGTGCGTGGACATGCATGGCCTGCGCGGCCGGCTGGCCGGCATCCGCATGCTCGATGGCAGCTTTGCCTCGGTGTCGGACGTGCAGGAAGAGAAGGAAGCCGTGCTGGTGGAACTGGCCAACCGCGCCGTGGCGGAGGATGAAGCCGATGTGGTGATCCTGGCCGGCGCGCCGCTGGCCGGCCTGGCCGCGCGCGTGCGCGACCGCATTCCGGTGCCGGTGGTCGACCAGATGGCCGCCGCCGTCAAGCAGGCCGAGGCGCTGGTCGCGCTGCAGCCGCGCAAGGCCACAGCGGGCACGTTCCGCCGCCCGGATGCCAAGCCCACGCTGGGTTTGCCCGCGGCGCTGGCGGCGCGCATCGAGCACCGCTAAGCCGCCTCGCCGCCGATGACGCCGCGGCTCAGACCGCGGCGAACACCGCTTCCAGGTCGACCTTTTCCTCGGCCGGCAGCTCCAGCCGCAGCGTGCTTTCGACATGGCCGAGGTGCTCCGCCATCAGCCGCGCGGCGCGCTCGCCGTCGCCGGCTTCCAGTGCATCGACGATGTCGTCGTGTTCATGGTGCGGGCACGACGGCACGCCCGGCGCGTCATAGAGCGCGATGATCAGGCAGGTCAGCGAGCACAGCTCGCGCATGTACTTGCCCAGGTACTGGTTGCCGGTCATTTCCGCCAGCTTGCAGTGGAACTCGCCCGACAGCCGGATGATGGCGCGGCGGTCGTTGCTGTCGCGCGCCTGTGCTTCCTGGCGCGTGGTTTCGCGCAGCGCGCGCACACCCGGCGCGCCGATGGCGCCGGCCAGGTCGCGCACCAGCGCGGGTTCCAGCAGGTGGCGTGAATGCAGCACCTGGCGCGCTTCGGCCACGCTCGGGCTGGAGACGAAGGTGCCGCGGTTGGGATGCACCGTCAGCACGCCTTCATGCGCCAGCTTGGCAAAGGCCAGCCGCACCTTGGTGCGGCTCACGCCGAACACGCCGCCCAGCTTTTCCTCGACCAGCTTGGTGCCCGGCGGCAGCCGGTGCTCCCAGATCGCGGTCAGGATGCGGTCGGCGATGGCCTCGACCGACGCGCCGCGCGCACTGTCCGCGTCGGTCTCATTGATACCGTCGGTGGCGGGCAGGTCGGCTTTGGTTCGTGGCATGGTGGTTGGCGTTGGCGGCCGGAAAAAAGACAGTCGATGTCGTTATTGTATGGCGGCTCGCCATCAAGTGTATAACAGCGGCGTCGGGCCGGTTGCCGTTCTTACTTCGCGCCGAGCTTGTCCAGCGCCTCGCCGGTCACGCGGCAGATGCGCCAGTCAGGAAGCACGTCGGCGCCCATGGCCTGGTAGAAGTCGATCGACGGCTGGTTCCAGTCCAGCACCGACCATTCGAAGCGGCCACAGCCGCGCTCGACCGCCAGCGCCGCGAGGTGCTTGAGCAGCGCCTTGCCCAGGCCGTGGCCGCGCCAGGCCGGATCGACATAGAGGTCTTCCAGGTACAGGCCGGGCCTGGCCAGGAAGGTCGAGAAATTGTGGAAGAAGAGGGCAAAGCCGACGGCTTGCCGGCCGCCATCGGTGCCGACTTCGACCAGCACCGCTTCGGCATGCGGCGTGGCGCGGAACAGTGCATCCTGGATCTTCTGCGGCGTGGCTTCGACGATATGCGTCAGCTTTTCGTATTCGGCCAGCGCCAGGATCAGGTTGAACAGCGTCTCGCTGTCGGCGGCGGTGGCGGGGCGGAGCGTGAAGGCGGGCTTGGACATGCTGGGTCGGCTCTCCGGAAAACAGGGATTCGGAATTATCGCCTGTGCGTCACTTGCCGCGCCAGCTTGCATGCAATCGGGTCAGTGCCCGAAGTCCGCCAGCTTGCGCACCTGGTCGACATACCCGGGCGCCAGGCAATCCACCACCAGCCGCTCGGGCGTGCTGCGCAGCCAGGTCAGCTGGCGCTTGCACAGCTGGCGCGTGGCGGCGATGCCGCGCTCGCGCATGGTGGCAAAGTCTGCGTCGCCGTCGAGGTACTCCCATACCTGCCGGTAGCCGACGCAGCGGATCGACGGCAAGCCCGGATGCAGGTCGCCGCGCCGGCGCAGCCGCTCGACTTCCTCGATAAAGCCGTTGGCCAGCATCGCGTCATAACGCTGCGCGATGCGCGCGTGCAGCGCCAGGCGGTCCGATGGCTCCAGCGCAATCACGCGGAAGCGCTGGTCCGCCGCGCCGGCAAAGGTGCGCCCCTCGGCCTGGCGCGCCAGCAGCGCCGACATCGGCTGGCCGGACAGGCGATGGATCTCCAGCGCGCGCTGGATGCGCTGCGCGTCATTGGGCGCGAGCCGCGCCGCGGTGACCGGGTCGACCTCGGCCAGCATCGCATGCAGCGCCGGCCAGCCGCGCTCGGCGGCAAGCTGGTCGAGCTCCGCGCGCAGCGCGGCATCGGCCTGGGGCAGGTCATTGAGCCCCTGCGTCAGGGCCTTGTAGTAGAGCATGGTGCCGCCGACGATCAGCGGCACATGGCCGCGCGCGCGGATCTGTGCGATCAGCCGTTCGGCATCGGTGACGAACTGCGCCGCGGAGTAGCTGTCGGCCGGGTCGATGATGTCGATCAGGTGGTGCGGCGCGGCTGCAAGTTCTTCGCGCGTGGGCTTGGCGGTGCCAATATCCATCTCGCGGTACACCAGCGCCGAATCCAGGCTGATGATCTCCACCGGCGCGTCGGCCGCCAGTGCCAGCGCAGCCGCGGTCTTGCCCGAGGCGGTGGGGCCGAGCAGGCAGACCACGGGCGGATGCGTGGCGAAATCGTGGGGTACGGCGGACATCGGAAACCTTGGATGAGTCGTGCGGGCGAGCGGCTTACTGCCCGCGCAGGAACAGCCGGTCCAGCTCGGTCACGGTCAGTTGCACCCAGGTCGGGCGGCCGTGGTTGCACTGGTCGGCGCGCTCGGTCTGCTCCATCTGGCGCAAGAGCGCGTTCATTTCCTCGAGCGTGAGCTTGCGGTTGGCGCGCACCGCGCTGTGGCAGGCGAGGGTGGCCAGCAGTTCGTTGCGGCGCTCGGCCAGCACGCGCGAGCCGCCATAGGCATGCAGGTCGCGCAGCACGTCGCGCGCCAGCGCTTCGGCATCGGCCTGCTGCAGCAGCGCCGGCACCGCTCGCACCGCGAGAGTGGTGGGCGACACCGGGGCGATATCGAAGCCCAGCAGCGTCAGCGTCTCCTGGTGTTCTTCGGCCACGCCGATCTCGACCGGGCTGCCGGGCAGCGTGACCGGGATCAGCAGCGGCTGCACCGCCAGGTCGCGCGCGTCCAGGCCGGCCTTGATCTGCTCGTACAGGATGCGTTCGTGCGCGGCATGCATGTCCACCAGCACCAGCCCGCGCGCGTTCTGTGCCAGCACATAGATGCCATGCAGCTGGGCGATGGCGTAGCCGAGCGGGTGGTCGTCGGGGGCGTCGGCAGGATCGGCAAAGCCGGCGCGCGCCGCCGGCAGCAGCCGGTCCAGCAGGCCGGGCGGGTCGTCGGCGCGTGCCGCCTGGGCGTCGGCCAGCCAGGCCGGCGGCTGCGCCGGGGTGCCGGGCATGGCGCCATAGGGCCGCGCCGCCGGTGCGGCGGCATCGCGCACCATGCCCAGGTAGGCCTGGCGTGGCTGGGCGATGCCGAGTTCGGTCTGGCGTGCCGCGGAATAATTGATCCACTGGCCGCCGCCACCACTGCCGCCGCCATAGCCTGGCCGTGCGCCGGCCGCCGGGGTCGCGCCGCCAGGCGGCAGGGTGATCTCGCCGTCGGCGTCGGTATGCAGGCTGTCGCCGTTCCCGCCGGCCTGCCGCGCCAGGCAGCGCTGCACCGCGTGGTAGACGAACTGGTGCACGGCGCGCGATTCACGGAAGCGCACTTCGATCTTCGACGGGTGCACGTTGACGTCGACCATCTCCGGCGGCAGGTCCAGGCACAGCACATAGGACGGGAAGCGGTCGCCGTGCAGCACGTCCTGGTAGGCGCTGCGCACCGCGTGGTTGAGCAGCTTGTCGCGCACGAAGCGGCCGTTGACAAAGAAGTACTGCTGGTCCGGCCGCCCGCGCGAGGCGGTGGGCAGCCCGGCAAAGCCATACAGGTGCAGCGTGTCGGCCTCTTCGTCCAGTGGCAGGCGGGCGCGGGCAAAGTCATTGCCCAGCACCTGCGCGGTGCGGGTGGCGACGTCGCCGGCATTCCAGTGCTCCAGCGGCTTGCCGTTGTGGTGGACCGAGATGGTCACGTCGGGCCGCGCCAGCGCCACGCGCCGCACCATCTCCAGGCAGTGCCCCAGCTCGGTTTGCTCCGATTTGAGGAACTTTCGGCGCGCTGGCGTGTTGAAGTAGAGGTGCTGCACGTCGACGGTGGTGCCGACCCCGCCCGAGGCAGGCTGCACCGTGCCGGTATCGGCGCTGACCTGGGTGGCATGGGCATCGGCCGCGGTGCGGCTGGTCAGGGCCAGCTGGGACACCGAGGCGATCGAGGCCAGGGCCTCGCCGCGGAAGCCCAGCGTCAGCACCGATTCCAGTTCGTCGAGCGACGCAATCTTGCTGGTGGCGTGGCGCATCAGCGCGACCGGCAACTCTGCCGCAGGGATGCCGCAGCCGTTGTCCGTGATGACGATGCGCCGCACGCCGCCTTCTTCCAACCGGATGCCGAGCTGCGTGGCGCCGGCGTCGAGCGCGTTTTCCAGCAACTCCTTGACCACCGAGGCCGGTCGTTCCACCACTTCGCCGGCGGCGATCTGGCTGATGAGCTGGTCCGGCAGCGGCCGGATCGGGCGCGGCTGCTGGGTGGTGCGCAGGGCGGTGCTGGAGGCGGAGGCAGGCATCCGGCGATTATACGTGGACGCCCGCACGGAGTCGGACGCGCAAAGGCGCCGCAGGTGACGGATTGGCGCGGCGGCTCTTGTATGATTCAGGCCAAGGCGGCCCAGGCCGCATCGGACAGAACGCAGTCAACCAAACCATCAACGGGGAACGACTTGGATCTCGCTTTGCAGCTCATCGACATGCTGGTGCATGTCGACAAATACCTCGGCACGGTCATCGACCAGTACGGCCACTGGGTCTATGCCATCCTGTTCCTGATCGTCTTTGCCGAAACCGGTCTGGTGGTCCTTCCATTCCTGCCGGGCGACTCGCTGCTGTTTATCGCGGGCGCCTTCTGCGCAACCGGCGCCATGAACGAGTGGGCACTGATCGGCCTGCTGCTGGTGGCGGCGATTTCCGGCAATACCGTCAACTACCTGGTGGGCAGCTGGATCGGGCCCAAGGTGTTCGACCACCAGTGGCGCTTCCTGGACCAGGATGCGCTGCGCCGCACCCATGACTTCTATGAGCGGCACGGCGGCAAGACGCTGGTGATGGCGCGCTTCGTGCCGATCGTGCGCACCTTCGCCCCGTTCGTGGCGGGCGTGTCGCAGATGACCTTTGCGCGCTTCCAGATGTTCAACGTGGTCGGCGCCGTGGCCTGGGTGGTCGGCCTGGTCTTTGCCGGCTACTTCTTCGGCAACCTGCCGTTCATCCGCCAGTACCTGAACCTGATCGTGCTGGCCGGCATCGGCGCGGCCGTGGTGCCGCTGGTGCTGGGCGGGCTGTGGAAGCTGGTGCGCGGCAACCGCCGCCGGCCCACGCGCGTGGAGCGCTGAGCCAGTGAGGGGCCGCGCAGCCTTCGCGCCCCTTTTTCACTATGAAGCGGGTTCTTAGTTGAGGCTGCGGCTCATCATCCGCAGCGCCGGCATGCGCTCGCGGATCTGGCCGATATCGGCCGCATCGGGCCGGGCCAGCACATAGGCTTCCAGGTCGGCCAGCGCGGGTCGGAAGCACTCCAGGTTGGCGTACGCCAGCCCCCGGTCGCGCACTTCCTCGATCGAACCCGGCAGCAGGATCACCAGCCGGTTCTGCACCGCCAGTAGCCGCTGCCAGCGCGACTCCTGCAGGTAGATTGCCTTCAGGTTGCGCAGCATGCGCGCGACGATCTCGCGGTGGCTGGCCGCGCGCAGGAACAGGCCCAGCGGCACCTGGCTGGCATCGCTGATGCCTTCGCGCTCCAGGTACGGATCCAGCATTTCCTGCAGCCGTTCCTTCGACAGGGTCTCGCCGGTGAGCGGGTCCAGGATCACCTCGCCGGCAGGAATCGTCATGCGCAGCAGGAAATGGTTGGGGAACGACACGCCCTTGAGCGGCAGGCCGATCTGCTGGCCCAGCTCCATGAACAGCACCGCAAGCGAGATCGGGATGCCGCGCCGCTGGCGCAGCACCACGTTCAGGTAGGAGTTGTCGGGGTCGTAGTAGTCGTTCGCGTTCGGGCCGAAACCCAGGTCGCGATAAAAGAAATGGTTCAGCAGGCGCAGCCGCTGGATCGCGGGGGTGCCTTCGGCGATCCGGCGCTTCAGGCGCAGCGCCAGCACGTCCAGCGCCGCAAGCTCGGCCTGCAGGTCCAGGTCGGGGTAGGCGTCCTGCGCGATGGACAGCGCGGTTTCGGTCAGCGGGATGCCGTTTTCGTCAGCCACGAGGCTGGCGAAATAATCCAGGACTTTGGTGGATGTCATGTCGGTTTCCCGGTGCAGCCGCCGGCACCGCGCGCAGCGTGGGTCACCATTGCCGGCTCGTTAGGTGGCCCATGCGTTGGCAGATTCGCTGGCCCATCAGCCGGCGCGGCGCCTGAAGGCAGAGTAGCGCAGTCCCATGAGCCACAGTGTACCGAAGTAGACCACCGCTGCAAGTACCAGGCACGAAGCCAGCAGCGCGATGCGCAGCAGCGGCGTCGCGCCCAGTCCGATCCAGTCGAAGTTGCGCGCGAACCAGAGCAGCATGCCGGACAGCAGCAGCACCGAGGCGCACAGCTGCGCCAGGAACAGCCACCAGCCCGGCGCCGGCCGGTACAGGCCGCGCCGGCGCAGGCCGAAGAACAGCAGCAGCGCGTTGATGGTGGCGCCGGCGCTGATCGACAGCGCCAGCCCGGCATGGCCGATCCACGGCACGAACGCATAGTTGCAGGCCTGCGTGATCACCAGCACCAGCAGTGCGATCTTCACCGGCGTGCGGATATCCTGGCGCGCATAGAAGCCGGGCGCCAGGATCTTGATCGAAATCAGCCCCATCAGGCCGACGCCGTACGAGACCAGCGCCTGGCGCGTCATCTCGACCGCGTGGGCGTCGAACTTGCCATAGTTGAACAGCACGGCGGTCAGCGGCGCGCCGAACACGAACAGCCCCACCGCGCAGGGCACCGCCAGCAGGAAGGTCAGGCGCAGGCCCCAGTCGAGCAGGCTCGAGTACTCGGCATGGTCGCCCGAGGCGTTGGCCTTGGACAGGCTCGGCAGCAGGATCGTCCCCAGCGCCACGCCCAGCAGCGCGGTCGGGAATTCCATCAGCCGGTCGGCATAGGTCAGGTAAGAGACGCTGCCCGCGGCCAGCCGCGAGGCGATATTGGTATTGATGATCTGGCTGATCTGCGCCACCGACACGGCCAGCAGCGCCGGCCCCATCTGCCGCAGGATGCGGCGCACGCCGGGATCGGACCACGCCGCGCGCAGGTTGAAGCTCAGCCGCGGCATCACGCCCAGGCGCCGCAGCGCCGGCACCTGGATCGCCAGCTGCAGCACGCCGCCGACCAGCACGCCCCACGCCTGCGCGTAGATCGGCTGGTCCATGTGCGGGCCGACGAACAGGGCCGCGATGATCAGGCACAGGTTGAGCAGCACCGGCGTGAAGGCCGGCACCGCGAACTTGCGCCAGGTATTGAGGATGCCGGACGCCAGCGCCACCAGCGAGATCAGGCCGATATACGGGAACATCACCCGCGTCATGAACACGGCCGCGGTATACGTTTCGCTTTGCCCGCGGAAGCCGGTGGCGACCGCGGTCATCACCAGCGGTGCCCCGATCACGCCAAGCAGGGACACGCCCATCAGCACCCAGGTCATGACCGTGGCGACGGCGTCGATCAGTGCCTTGGTCGGCTCGTTGCCGCGCTTGGTGTGGTATTCGCCGAGGATCGGCACGAAGGCCTGCGAGAACGCGCCTTCGCCGAAAATGCGGCGCAGCAGGTTGGGAATGCGGAAGGCCACGTTGAACGCGTCGGTCATCTCCGACGCGCCGAAGGCGCGGGCGATCAGGATCTCGCGCACGAGGCCGGTGACGCGCGAGAGCATCGTCAGGCTGCTGATGGTGGCGAGCGCTTTGAGCAGGTTCAAGGTGCGGGTCGGTGCGGGACGGTGGATCGGTGCGGGCGCACCGCATGTCGGGGACGCCACTGAGACGCGGTCCGGGCGATAAAGTTGCCGGCGCGCCACGTGCCCCGGCACAATGTGGCGCTTATTATACGGATCGGCCCGGCGCCCGCCCGGCCTGAGCTGGCAAAGTGTCCGCCGTGTTGCTTTGTGCGCCGGCATCTGTGTATAATTGCCGATTCACAAGGACAGTTGCGTTCCGGATTCGTGTGTCAGTGCATCCCGGGTCGCTCGATATGACTTAATTGTTGTGTCCCCCGCGGCACGCATCTGAATTCAGGATATTTTTACATGGCAAATTCCGCACAAGCTCGCAAGCGCGCCCGCCAGGCCGTTGCCCAGAACGCTCACAACTCCAGCCTGCGTTCGCGTCTGCGCACCGCCGTCAAGGCCGTCCGCAAGGCCATCGACGCTGGCGACAAGGCCGCTGCCGCCGAGATCTTCAAGAACTCGCAAGCCGTGATCGACAGCATTGCCGACAAGAAGATCGTGCACAAGAACAAGGCTGCACGTCACAAGTCGCGCCTGTCGGCCGCCATCAAGTCGATGGCTGCCTGATCGCTGCCCGGGCCGCCCCGGCGGTCCAGCAGAGGCGGGTGCCCAGGCATCCGCCAACAAAAAAGCTCGTCATCCGACGAGCTTTTTTGCTTTCCGGCGCCAGGCCGGCAGGCTTATTCCAGCGAACAGGCTTCAACCAGCTGCAGGTTGTTGTCGCGCGCAAAATTGAGCACGAAATCCAGCGCCTTGGGTTCAATGTCGCGCAGCCGCACGTCCACCACCACGCATTTGACATTGCCGGCGAAGATCGGCCGCACGTAAGGGGAGTAGGTCAGGCGCGGGTCGCCGCTGTCGCCCTCGGGGCGGAACTGCGCCATCACGCCGCACAGCCGTTCGGCCCAGTCGCTCGGGCGGAAGGTCTTGCCTTCCTTGGTAATGCCTTGGATAAAGAATTCGCGAACGTTGGGGTTCATGAGGCTGGACACTGCGGGTGAGGCGGACGACTCGACGGTAAACCCGCTGGACGGGCGCCCGTTTGACGCGGCCGGGGCGCGTTTGGTTCGCGCTGGTTCCAGCCGGAAGGCGGGGCGTCGGTGTCTTGCGGGGGCACTTTTGATGCCGGCGGCGGGCAGCGGCATGGGTATGCCGGGCCCCGCGTGAATCAGCGGGTATTATATCTTATATAAGAGTTGCGCATAAGGGCGAATCCTGTCGGGAACCTGTCAGCGGGCCCGGGCAAGTGCAGGGCGCAAGTCCGTGCCGGGTTGTCCCGGACTCGCCAAAGCAGAAATAATCCCTTATGATTCTTGCAGTTAAATTGCGTATGCGACGCGAAAGGCGGCTCCGCGGCGCGCTTGAGTCATGAACACTTCGTGACGGCGCGTCCCCACCGAGCCGCCTTCTTTGTTTTATGAGCTCAACCCCGATCAAGCATTACCTCCAGTTCAGCGACTTCACTCCCGACGAGTATGAGTACCTGCTGGATCGCGCGCGGATCCTGAAGGCCAAGTTCAAGAACTACGAGACCTGGCACCCGCTGCACGACCGCACGCTGGCCATGATCTTCGAGAAGAATTCCACGCGTACGCGCCTGTCGTTCGAAGCCGGCATCCACCAGCTCGGCGGCCACGCGGTGTTCCTGAACACGCGCGACTCGCAACTGGGCCGCGGCGAGCCGATCGAGGATGCGGCGCAGGTGATCTCGCGCATGGTCGACATCATCATGATCCGCACTTTCGGCCAGGACATCATCGAGCGCTTTGCCGCGCATTCGCGCGTGCCGGTGATCAACGGCCTGACCAACGAATACCACCCGTGCCAGGTGCTGGCCGACGTCTTCACCTACATCGAGCAGCGCGGCAGCATCCGCGGCAAGACCGTGGCGTGGATCGGCGATGCCAACAACATGGCCTACACCTGGATCCAGGCCGCCGAGCGGCTGGGCTTCACCTTCCATTTCTCGGCGCCGCCGGGCTACCAGCTCGATCCGGCCATGGTGCCGGCGTCGGCCGCCGGCCTGGTCAAGGTCTTCGACGATCCGCTCACGGCCTGCCAGGGCGCCAGCCTGGTCACCACCGATGTCTGGACCAGCATGGGCTTCGAGGCCGAGAACGACGCCCGCAAGCGCGCCTTCAAGGACTGGATGGTCACCACCCCGATGATGGACCGCGCCGAGCCCGACGCGCTCTTCATGCACTGCCTGCCGGCGCACCGCGGCGAGGAAGTCGAGGCCGCCGTGATCGACGGTCCCAAGAGCGTGGTCTGGGAAGAGGCCGAGAACCGCCTGCACGTGCAGAAGGCGCTGATGGAATACCTGCTCTGCGGCCGCTACTGAACCAGCGCGGCGCGGGGGTGAACAGGGAGGGGCCGCGATGGCCCCTCTTTTTACGTCTTTCGTACAGAAACCAAAGGAGATGGAAGTGAGCCAGTTCGACAACGTGTCGGTCGTCAAGAAAGCCAACCTGTACTTTGACGGCAAGTGCGTCAGCCACACCGTGCTGTTCCCGGACGGCACCCGCAAGACGCTGGGCGTGATCTTCCCGGCCGCGCTGACCTTCAACACCGGCGCGCCCGAGATCATGGAAATCAACGCCGGCACCTGCCGCGTGCGCCTGGCCGGTTCGGAAGACTGGCAGACCTATGGCGCAGGCCAGCAGTTCAGCGTGCCGGGCAACAGCAGCTTCGATATCGAGGTGCAGGAAACGCTGGACTACGTCTGCCACTTCGCGTGACAGGCGCGGCGGGCCGGTCCTGGCCCGCCTGCTTTACAGCACTACCGGCTCCGGTTCGATGCGCACGCCAAAGCGCGCCTGCACCGCATCGGCGATACGGTTGGCCAGTGCCAGCAGCATCGCGCCGGTGCCGCCGCCGTGGTGCACCAGCACCAGCGCCTGCTTGCCGTAGACGCCCACCGGCCCATCGGTTACGCCCTTGAAGCCGCAGCGGTCGATCAGCCAGCCGGCGGCCAGCTTGTACGAGCCGTCCGGCTGCGCATAGCTGACCAGGTCCGGGTTGGCCTGCAGCAGCGCGTCGCGCTGCGCGGCGCTGACCAGCGGATTCTTGAAGAAGCTGCCCGCATTGCCCAGCTGCGCCGGGTCGGGCAGCTTGCGCGAACGGATCGCGACCACGGTGTCGCGAATCGTGCCCGCATCGGGCGCGGCCCGGCCATCGAGTTCGCGCGCCAGCTCCCCGTACGACAGCACCGGTTGCCACGCCTTGGGCAGGCTCAGCGTCACCGCCGTGATGATGTAGCGGCTGGCGCCGGCGCGCTTGAACAGGCTGTCGCGGTAGCCGAAGCCGCAGGCCCGCAGGTCCAGCCACACGAATGCGCCGGTGTGGCGGTCATAGGCGCGCACGCCTTCGAAGCGCTCGCGCAGTTCCACCCCGTAGGCGCCGATGTTCTGGATCGGCGCGGCGCCCGCGGTACCGGGGATCAGCGCCAGGTTTTCCAGGCCGGGCATGCCGTCGGCGATGGTGCGGTTGACCAGCGCGTTCCAGTTCTCGCCGGCGCCGGCGGTGACCAGCCAGGCATCGCCAGTCTCCTCCGGGTGGTAGCCGGGGATTTCCATCAGCAGCACCAGCGCGTCCAGGTCGCCGGTCAGCACCACATTGCTGCCGCCGCCCAGGACCACCAGCGGCAGGCCGTCGGCACGCGGGTCGGCCAGGGCCGCGGTCAGGTCGCCTTCGCTGCGCACATGCACCGCAAAGCGCGCGCGCGCGTCGAATCCGAATGTATTGTGGCGACGCAGGGGATAGAATTCGTGGAAATCTGCCATGCAAGGGAAAGGTGACGCGGCCGCCGCTGGAGGGCAAGCGACCCGGAACTGCGAGGTAGGCTGGATTATACGGAAGGCGCCGTGCGCGGCCGGCTTCCGGGCATACGGATCACAAGGAGAATGCAATGCCGTCGTTTGATGTAGTGTGCGAAGCGAACATGGTCGAGGTGAAGAACGCCGTCGAGCAGGCCAACAAGGAAATCTCGACGCGCTTCGATTTCAAGGGCTCGGACGCCCGGGTCGAGCACAAGGAAAATGAACTGACTGCCTTTGCCGACGATGATTTCAAGCTGAGCCAGGTCAAGGATGTGCTGATCAACAAGATGGCCAAGCGCAACGTGGACGTGCGCTTCCTGGACTACGGCAAGATCGACAAGATCAGCGGCGACAAGGTCAAGCAGGTGATCACGATCAAGAAGGGCGTGACCGGCGACCTGTCCAAGAAGATCGTGCGCATCATCAAGGACAGCAAGATCAAGGTGCAGGCCAGCATCCAGGGCGATGCGGTGCGCGTGTCGGGCGCCAAGCGCGACGACCTGCAAAGCGTGATGGCGATGCTGCGCAAGGACGTGTCCGAGGCGCCGCTGGACTTCAACAACTTCCGCGACTGATTCTTGCCCTCCGCGCCGGCGCTCCTGCCGGCGCCGCCTGGCGCTGCCGCACTCAGCGAGGCTGCGGCAGTCCGCCGATTTTCGCGCCGGCCTTGATGCCTTTCTGCGCGAACCATCCCTTGTTCATTTCCAGCGCATAGCGGATCGCCGCCTTCGGGCAATGGTTGCTCTCCGTGCGCGGCGCCATGTCCTCGATATTGACGATGGTGCCGTCATCGGCCAGGAAGGCGATCGACAGCGGCAGCTCGGTGTTGCGCATCCAGAAGCAGTGGCCCGCCTTCTGCTCGAACACGAACAGCATGCCGGCGTTGGGGGCCATGGTCGTGCGGTACATCAGCCCCTGTTCGCGCGCTGCCGGCGTGGCGGCAACCTCGGCCTGGATCGCAAACATGCCCGCGGTGAGCGGCACCACCGGCAGCGCGGCCTGCGCGTGCGCGATCCCGGCGCTCAGCGCGAGCAGGCCGGCAATCGAGGAGCATCGTGACAACAGCGTGTTGGACAGGAAGGGCATGGTGTTCAGTCTGAAATGGCGCGGGCAGCAGCCGCAAGCATAGCGCACGCGCGCCGTGCCGATGTGCGGCGGGCGGTACGTCGCGCATCACGAGCAATCGCGGCAACAAAAAAGGCAGGCGCCTGGCGGCAGCCTGCCTTCTCTTTCCTGCCTCGCGAGCGCACGGGGCAGGGAGGGGCGCCAGCGATTACTGGGCAGCCGGGGCCGAAGCGGCGGGGGCAGCCTTCTTCTTGCTGTGCTTCTTGTGGGTGGTCTTCTTCTTGGTCGTGGTCTTCGGGGCTTCCTTGGTGGCCGCGGGCGCTGCAGCGTCGGCGGCAGCAGGTGCCGAAGCCTGGGCGAAGGCGCCGGTGGCGAACAGGCCAACAACCAGAGCAGCGATCAGTTTTTTCATGACGTATTACCTCGAAGGATGAGAACAGTCGGAAAGATTGACGCGTGATAGGACGTGTCCCCGACAAGAACGAGGCCGCGGTCGCCAGCGTTGACCCGCGACTTGTTAGTTTTTGTAACGAGAACGCCGCTTGGTGTCGTTCGCCTGTCTGGTCTTCGAGACATGGGATCGCGGTGCCGGCTCCTGGCGCATGTGCGGTGCTGCCGGTGCCAGTCCCAGTTGCGCGGGCAACACCTCGCAGCAGGCCCCGGGCGCGAGGCCGAGCGCCCGCAGGTCGAGCGGGCCGATCCCGACGCGCACCAGCCGCAATGTGGGAAAGCCGACCGCGGCGGTCATGCGGCGCACCTGCCGGTTCTTGCCCTCGCGGATCTTCAGCTCCAGCCACGCGGTCGGGATCGCCGCGCGAAAGCGCACTGGCGGCTGGCGCGGCCACAGCCAGTCTGGTGCCTCGATCGCGCGTACCCTGGCCGGCTGCGTGACGAAGTCGCCCAGGTCTACCCCGGCGCGCAGCCGGGCCAGCGCGGCGGCATCCGGAATGCCTTCGACCTGTGCCAGGTAGGTCTTCTCCAGCTTGTGGCGCGGGTCGGCGATGCGGGCCTGCAGCGCGCCGTCGTCGGTCAGCAGCAGCAGGCCCTCGCTGTCGGCATCGAGCCGCCCGGCCGGGTAGACGCCGGGCACGCTCACGCACGCGGCCAGCGTCGGGCGCGTCGGGTGTTCCGAGAACTGGCTCATGGTGCCAAACGGCTTGTTCAGGGCAATCAGGGTCATGGGGCGCAAGTATGCCCCAGCGGCGCGCCGGGCCGGGAGATCGAAGGATCTGGGGTCCGGCCCGATTGGCGGATGATGAAAAATTGCTGCATAATACGAAATTAGTCTTGTGTCTTATATAAGACTGAAGGCAGCCCAGGGTGGCGCAAGGGTGATGCAATGCAGCACGGGCGCGCGGTAAGGCCCGCTACAATGCCACAGCGCCATCTCCCCGAATCTCGCCGACCGGCCACGAACCGGCGGCAGTCACAACCGTTCCGTACTGGAGACGTCATGTACCAACATATCAAGGTTCCGGCCGGCGAAAAGATCACGGTCAACCAGGACTTTTCGCTGAATGTCCCGGACAATCCGATCATTCCTTACATCGAAGGCGACGGTACGGGCCTCGATATCACCCCGGTGATGATCAAGGTGGTCGATGCGGCCGTGGCCAAGGCCTATGGCGGCAAGCGCAAGATCGCCTGGATGGAGATCTACGCCGGCGAGAAGTCGACCAAGGTCTACGGCCCGGACGTGTGGCTGCCGGACGAAACCCTGGAGGTGCTCAAGGACTATGTGGTCTCGATCAAGGGCCCGCTGACCACGCCGGTGGGCGGCGGCATCCGCTCGCTGAACGTGGCGCTGCGCCAGCAGCTGGACCTGTACGTCTGCCTGCGCCCGGTGCGCTACTTCAAGGGCGTGCCCTCGCCGGTGCGTGAACCGGAAAAGACCGACATGGTGATCTTCCGCGAGAACTCGGAGGACATCTACGCCGGCATCGAATGGGCGGCCGAGAGCGAGCAGGCGAAGAAGCTCATTAAGTTCCTGCAGGACGAGATGGGCGTCAAGAAGATCCGCTTCCCGGCGACCTCGGGCATCGGCATCAAGCCGGTCTCGCGCGAGGGCACCGAGCGCCTGGTGCGCAAGGCGATCCAGTACGCCATCGACAACGACAAGCCGTCGGTGACGCTGGTGCACAAGGGCAACATCATGAAGTTCACCGAAGGTGGCTTCCGTGACTGGGGCTACGAACTGGCGCAAAAGGAATTCGGCGCCGAGCTGGTCGACGGCGGCCCGTGGTGCAAGTTCAAGAACCCGAAGACCGGCAAGGACATCGTGGTCAAGGACGCCATTGCCGACGCCTTCCTGCAGCAGATCCTGCTGCGTCCGGCCGAATACTCGGTGATCGCCACGCTGAACCTGAACGGCGACTATGTCTCCGACGCGCTGGCCGCGCAGGTCGGCGGCATCGGCATCGCCCCGGGTGCCAACATGTCTGACTCGGTCGCCATGTTCGAGGCCACCCATGGCACCGCGCCGAAGTACGCCGGCAAGGACTACGTCAACCCGGGCTCCGAAATCCTGTCGGCCGAAATGATGCTGCGTCACATGGGCTGGACCGAAGCCGCGGACCTGATCATCTCGTCGATGGAGAAGTCGATCCTGTCCAAGAAGGTGACGTATGACTTCGCCCGCCTGCTGGAAGGCGCGACGCAGGTGTCGTGCTCGGGCTTTGGCCAGGTGATGATCGACAATATGTAAGCACGGACTCCCGCTGCGGCGGGCGACCTGCCAAGGAAAACCCCGGTGCCGTCTGGTCGGCGCCGGGGTTTTTTCTTGCCCCGGGCGCCAGTGTTGCCTAGAACGTCAGGGGTTGGACTGACGGGCCTGGCGGCCCGAGGAGACAGGCATGGACGATCCCTTCCGCCGCACCGCGTTCGGTGCGGCCCTCTTCTACAAGGACCCGCTGGCGGCCCTGGACTGGCTGGAGCGCGCCTTCGGCTTTGAGCGGGTCATGGTGATCCGCGACCAGCAGGACCAGCTGGTGCATTCTGAAATGCGTTTCGGCGACAGCTACCTGATGGTGGGCAGCGAGTGGGCAGACTTTACCGCCAGCCCGGCCTCGATCGGGGGCAAGAATACCCAGACCCTGCACGTGCACCTGCAGGAAGGGCTGGACCAGCATTGCGAGCGCGCCCGCGCCGCCGGGGCCGTGATCCTGCGCGAGCCGCAGGACGAGTTCTACGGCGACCGGACCTATACGGCCCGGGACGCGGAGGGCCATGTCTGGACCTTCGGCCAGACTGTGCGCAAGGTCACCAGGGAAGAAGCCGAGCAGGCCAGCGGGCTCAAGATCGACGGCTGGGCCTGATGGCCCGGACCCCGGGGCCCAAGCAGAAAGCCCGGCGCAAGGCCGGGCTTTCGGTCGGATGTGGAGCGTGCAGCTGATCCGAGCCGGCACCCGCCGCGCCGCCGTGGCGGCAACGCGGGGCGCCGGCATCGATCCCGTCCCGGGGGAGCTCCCCCCACATCCTGGTTGACCGCTCCGCGGCTCTGCGGCCGGGATGCGGTCGCGGCGCGCTTTAGCTGGCGTCCTGGATATTGGTGGCTTGCTTGCCCTTGGGGCCCTGGACCACCTCGAACGAGACGCGTTGACCTTCCTTCAGCGTCTTGAAGCCGGACATCTGGATAGCCGAAAAGTGCGCAAACAGTTCTTCTTCGCCCTCGTCCGGCTTGATGAACCCGAAGCCCTTGGCGTCATTGAACCATTTGACGATACCGCTTGCCATATACTCCCCCACGAAATAGCAGATTTCAAAGCGGGGAAGCCTTACCAGCCAGACGGCACGGACTGCGGCGCCATGACCTGCCGCGTCCTGAGGTGCGGCCGGCGATGACGCGCGGCGAGGTGCAATCGCGTGGCGGCCAGTCTCGATGCTGACTCGCCGCCGCGGCGGCCGTGGCCTCCCTGCTCACGGATCACCTGCCTCGGCTGTTGCTTTGGCTCGTTGGCCGTCGACAGGTGTGCGAACGATTCTTCTGGCAAAGCAGGATACTGTCAAGTTGGCGGATTCCCCACTGCCAGCAGGGTGTGGCGGGAATGGGACGGCACCTGGTGGTACCTTGGCGGCATGCGCCAGGGCCGCCGTGCTTGCTGTCCCGCCCGCGCCGGCCACGTGCCTTGCAATGCCTCCCGCGTGAAATCCCGCGTCCTTCCACCACCGGAAACAGGTGGCCCGGCTCTTGAATCCGGCGCCTTTTCCCCAAATTGCAGAGTTGCGAGTAAGGGTTAGAATAAAGCCATGGCTACACGGCTTGCGAATGTCCCACAACGCGAAGCAGGCACCATCCTGGAGCGGAAAGAGCAGGCGCTTAAACCGCCCGCCATGTTCAAGGTGGTGCTGCTTAATGACGACTACACTCCGATGGAGTTTGTAGTGATGATCCTGCAGCAGTATTTCAGCAGGGACCGGGAAACGGCGACGCAGATCATGCTCACCGTGCACCGGGAAGGAAAGGGCGTCTGCGGTATCTACACCAGGGATATTGCAGCGACCAAGGTCGAGCTGGTGTCAACGCACGCGCGGCAGGCGGGGCATCCCCTGCAGTGCGTGATGGAGGAAGCATGATTGCGCAAGAATTGGAAGTGAGCCTGCATATGGCGTTTGTCGAAGCCAGGCAGGCACGCCACGAGTTCATTACCGTGGAGCACCTGCTGCTGGCATTGCTCGACAATCCCACGGCAGCGGAAGTCTTGCGCGCCTGCGCGGCCAATATAGAAGACCTGCGCACCAGCCTTAAGAACTTCATCGCGGATAACACGCCGGTAGTGCCGGGTACCGACGAGGTCGATACCCAGCCCACGCTCGGTTTCCAGCGCGTGATCCAGCGCGCGATCATGCACGTCCAGTCCACTTCCAACGGCAAGAAGGAAGTGACGGGTGCCAACGTGCTGGTCGCGATTTTCGGCGAGAAGGATTCGCACGCCGTCTATTACCTGCAGCAGCAGGGCGTGACGCGGCTGGACGTGGTCAATTTCATCAGCCACGGCATCCGCAAGGACCAGTCCGAGCCCGCCAAGCATGGCGATGCCGCCGGCGAAGGCGAGGGCGGCGACGGCAAGGAAAGCCCGCTCGAGCAATACACCCAGAACCTGAACACGCTGGCCAAGGCCGGCAAGATCGACCCGCTGATCGGCCGCGAGAGCGAAGTCGAGCGGGTGGTCCAGGTGCTGTGCCGCCGGCGCAAGAACAACCCGCTGCTGGTGGGCGAGGCCGGCGTCGGCAAGACCGCGATCGCCGAGGGCCTGGCCTGGCGCATCACCAAGAACGAGGTGCCGGACATCCTGGAAAAGGCGACCGTCTACTCGCTCGACATGGGCGCGCTGCTGGCCGGCACCAAGTACCGCGGCGACTTCGAGCAGCGCCTGAAGGGCGTGCTGAAGTCGCTCAAGGACAATCCGAACGCGATCCTGTTCATCGACGAGATCCACACGCTGATCGGCGCGGGCGCTGCCTCGGGCGGGACGCTGGACGCCAGCAACCTGCTCAAGCCGGCGCTGTCGTCGGGCCAGCTCAAGTGCATCGGCGCGACCACCTTCACGGAATATCGCGGCATCTTCGAGAAGGACGCGGCGCTGTCGCGGCGCTTCCAGAAGATCGACGTGGTCGAGCCTTCGGTCGACCAGACCGTGCAGATCCTGCGCGGCCTGAAGTCGCGCTTCGAGGAGCACCACGGCGTCAAGTACGCGGCCTCGGCACTGACCGCGGCGGCGGAGCTGTCGGCCCGCTTCATTACTGACCGCCACCTGCCCGACAAGGCGATCGACGTGATCGACGAAGCCGGCGCGGCGCAGCGCATCCTGCCGAAGTCCAAGCAGAAGAAGACCATCGGCAAGGGCGAGATCGAGGACATCGTCTCGCGCATCGCGCGCATCCCGCCGCAGAGCGTGAACCAGGACGACCGCAGCAAGCTGCAGACGCTGGACCGCGACCTGAAGTCGGTGGTGTTCGGCCAGGATCCGGCGATCGAGGCACTGGCCTCGGCGATCAAGATGTCGCGCGCCGGCCTGGGCAAGACCGACAAGCCGATTGGCTCGTTCCTGTTCTCCGGCCCCACGGGCGTGGGCAAGACCGAGGTCGCCAAGCAACTCGCCTTCATCATGGGCATCGAGCTGCTGCGCTTCGACATGTCCGAGTACATGGAACGGCACGCGGTGAGCCGCCTGATCGGCGCGCCGCCGGGATACGTCGGCTTTGACCAGGGCGGCCTGCTGACCGAGGCCGTCACCAAGAAGCCGCACTGCGTGCTGCTGCTGGATGAAATCGAGAAGGCGCATCCGGATATCTTCAATATCCTGCTGCAGGTGATGGACCATGGTTCGCTGACCGACAACAACGGCCGGCGCGCCGACTTCCGCAACGTGATCATCATCATGACCACCAACGCGGGGGCGGAGACCATGAACCGCGCCACCATCGGCTTCACCAGTTCGCGCGAGCAGGGCGACGAGATGGCTGACATCAAGCGCATGTTCACGCCGGAGTTCCGCAACCGGCTGGATGCCATGATCAGCTTCCGCTCGCTGGACGAGGAAATCATCCTGCGCGTGGTCGACAAGTTCCTGATGCAGCTGGAAGAGCAGCTGCACGAGAAGAAGGTGGAAGCCAGCTTTACCGAGAAGCTGCGCAAGTTCCTGGCGCACAAGGGGTTCGATCCGCTGATGGGCGCGCGCCCGATGCAGCGCCTGATCCAGGACATGATCCGCAAGGCCCTGGCCGACGAACTGCTGTTCGGCAGGCTGGTTTCGGGCGGCAAGGTGGTGGTGGACCTGGACGAGCAGGACCAGATCAAGCTCGATTTCTCCGAGATCGAGCCGGAACCGCCCGAGGCGCCCGAGGAACAGCGCGCAGAAGCCTGAGCGGTTATCGGCCGCGTTGCCAGCAACGTGGCCGGTCATCGGGCAAAATACGGGGGCGGCAGTCATGCCGCCCCCTTTCTTTTTGTCCCGGCGGTCGCCGGCCATGCCCGTCGGGGCACGGGTTTGCGGCCGCAGCTGGCCGCGCAACCGGCCAGGAATCCAGCCTGAAAACCCTGATGTCCTCTGCCGAACGCACGCGGCGCCGCCGCCTGCTGCTCAAGATCCTGCCGCTGGGCGCCATGCCCGTCCCGATGCTCCACGCCGCTGCCGCCACCGGCGCCGAACCGCTGGCGGGCAACCGCCCGATCGCGCTGGTGCTGCCGTTCCCGCCAGGCGGGAGCGTCGACATCGTGGCCCGGCAGCTGCAGCCCGGGCTGAAGGCGGCGCTGGGGCAGACCGTGGTGGTCGACAACAAGCCGGGCGCGGGCGGCCTGATCGCATCGAGCACCGTGGCGCGCGCGAAGCCGGACGGCACCACCCTGTTGATGGCCTTCGACACCCACGCCATCAACCCTTTCGCCTACAAGCAGCTGCCCTACGACACCTTCCGCGATTTCTCGCCAATCTCGCAGCTGGTGCGCTTTCCGCTGGTGATTGCCGCCAATCCCGCGCTGCCCGTGGCCAATGTGCGCGAGCTGGTGGCGCTGGCCAAGGCCAGGCCCGAAGGCGTGCGCTATGCCTCGTCCGGCATCGGCAGCCTGAACCAGCTGGCGGCCGAGGCGCTGGCGACCGAAGCTGGCGTGCGTATGCTGCATGTGCCCTACAAGGGCGGCGGGCCGGCCGTGCAGGCGGTGCTGTCGAACGAGGTCGATATTTTCTTCAGCAGCTATGCCGCGGTGCAGGCGCACGTGGCCGCACGCACCATCAAGGTGCTGGGCGTGACCGGCACCAGCCGGCTGCGCCAGCTGCCCCAGGTGCCGACGGTGGCCGAGCAGGGGCTCAAGGGCTTCGAGGCCTACTCCTGGATCGGCGTGTTCGGCCCGGCCGGCCTGCCGGCATCCACGGTCACGCGCATTCACGACGCGCTGGTCGAATCGCTGCGCCAGCCGCGCGTGGTCGATGCGCTGGCCGCGCAGGGCTTCGAGATCGTGGGCGGCAGCCCGGCCGACCTCGGCAACCTGGTGCGCCGCGAGCATGACAAATGGCAGGCCGTGGCGCACAAGGCCAATATCCAGTTCGAATGACGATGTCCGGCGCCGGTGCGCCGTGAAACCGAGAGGATGCCGATGGCAACGCAAGCGGAAATGTTCGACCACGCCGTGGTGGTGTGCCCAGACCTCGATGCCGGGGCCCAGGCCTGGCGCCGGCTCGGCTTTACGCTGACGCCGCGCGGCTACCACACGCTCGGCTCGCAGAACCACTGCATCATGCTGCGGCGGGACTACCTTGAGCTGCTGCACGTGACCGCGCCCAGCCCCAACCGCCAGTACTACTGGGATGCGCAGGCGCATGGCGGCGGCTGCGCGGCGATGTCGTGCAAGAGCGCCGACGCCTTTGCCACCGCGGCACGGCTGCGTGCGGCGGGCTGGCACACCTCGGACCCGATCGAGTTCTCGCGTCCGGTGCGGCTGGATGACGGCAGCGAGCACCCGGCCACCTTCCGCGTGACCGCGCTCGACGATGCGCCGGGCGCGCGCTACTTCGTCTGCGAGCACCGTACGCCCGAACTGCTGTGGCGGCCCGAATGGACCCGCCATGCCAACGGCGCGCACAGCATCGCCACCATGTTCCTGGTGGTGGCGCCCGCGCTGGTGGACGCCGCCGCGCGCGCCTACGCGGAGCTGACCGGCGGCGAGCTGACGCAGCTGAGCGAACATGTCTGCAGCCTGGCGCTGGACGATGCCACGCTGGTGGTCAGCACGCCGCAGGCGCTGGCCTCGGCCACCGGCACCGCGCATATCCGGCGCGAGGGGCCGGGCTACGCGGCGATCCGCCTGCGCACCAATGACCTGGCGGCCGCGCGTGCCGGCTGGCGCGAACAGGGTGTGCCGACCCACGACCTGGGCCCGCGCGAGACCCTGGTGCTGGCGGATGCCGCCAGCGGCGTGGCGCTGCTGTTCGAGCAGCAGGGCTGAAATGCAAACTGGCGCCCCGCGGGGCGCCAGTGTCTTGTGCGGCCAGAGGCTGCGTCAGGCGCTGGCCTTGGCGTGATGCACGCCGGTCGAGCCAAAGCCGCCCGCGCCGCGTTCGCTGTCTTCGCTGAATTCTGCCACCGTCGAAAACACCGGCCGCAGCACCGGCACGAACATCATCTGCGCGATGCGCTCGCCCGGCTGGATCACGATCGGCTCCGTGCCGGGCGCGTTGCGGTTCCACACGCTGACCATGATCTGGCCCTGGTAGTCGGCATCGATCACGCCGATCGAATTGCCCAGCACCAGGCCCTTCTTGTGGCCCAGGCCCGAGCGCGGCACGATGGTCGCGGCCATGTACGGGTTGCCCATGTGCACGGCGATGCCGGCCGGCACCAGTTGCGCGGGCGTGCCCGGCGCGATCGATACCGGGGCGTCGACGCAGGCATGGAGGTCGATGGCTGCGGCCATTTCGCTCTGGTAGGCGGGCAGGCCCCATTCATTCAGGCGCGCATCGAGCACCTTGATTTCGACGGTCGGGTTCAGTGGCTGGGTCATGGGAATCCTGGGGGGAATCGGTTCAACGGAATAGGTGGCAGCCGCGCATGATACCGGACGCGCGCCCGCCATCAGGGCCGTGCGCGCCCGGGCAGGCGCTGGCCGATCGCCGCCACCAGCTGGCGCGCCAGCGACAGCTTGTCGGCGCGCGGCAGCCGCGTCATGCCGGCGGCGTCGAACAGCACGATCTCGTTGTCGTCCAGGCCGAAGGTATGGTGGCCGATATTGCCGACCAGCAGCGGCACGCCCTTGCGCTGGCGTTTCTGCTCGCCGTACTGCTCCAGGTTCTCGCTCTCGGCGGCAAAGCCGACGCAGTAGGGGGCGTCGGCCCGCGCCGCGACCGTGGCCAGGATGTCGGGGTTCTGCACGAACTGCAGCGTGGGGGTGTCGGTATCGTTGGCCTTCTTCAGCTTCTGCTGCGCGACTTCAGCCGGGCGCCAGTCCGCCACCGCGGCCACGGCGACAAAGACATCCACGCCGTGCAACTGCGCGATCACCGCGTCATGCATCTGCTGTGCGCTGCGCACGTCGGTGCGCGCCACGCCGCGCGGGGTGGGCAGGCCGGTGGGGCCGGCCACCAGCAGCACCTCGGCGCCGGCCTCGCGCGCCGCGCGCGCGATCGAGAAGCCCATCTTGCCGGATGACAGGTTGGTGATGCCGCGCACCGGGTCGATCGCCTCGAAGGTCGGGCCGGCGGTGATCAGCACGCGCTTGCCTTGCAGCGGCTTGGGCTGGAAGAAGGCGATGATGTCGTCGAGCAGCTCTTCGGGCTCCAGCATGCGGCCGTCGCCGACCTCGCCGCAGGCCTGGTCGCCGCTGCCAGGGCCCAGGATCATCACGCCGTCGGCGCGCAGCTGCGCGGCGTTGCGCTGGGTGGCGGGGGCGGCCCACATCTGGCGGTTCATCGCCGGTGCCACCAGCAGCGGGCAGTCGCGCGCGATGCACAGGGTGCTGAGCAGGTCGTCGCACAGCCCGTTGGCCAGGCGCGCCATGAAGTCGGTCGAGGCCGGGGCGATGACGATGGCATCGGCCTCGCGCGACAGGTCGATGTGCGCCATGTTGTTGTCGATGCGGGCATCCCACTGCGACAGGAAGACCGGCCGGCCGGACAGCGCCTGCATCGTCACCGGCGTGATGAAATGCGTCGCCGCCTCGGTCATGGCCACCTGCACGGTGGCGCCGGCCTTGGTCAGCAGGCGGACCAGTTCGGCCGACTTGTAGCAGGCGATGCCGCCGGTCAGGCCGAGAACGATGTGCTTGCCGCGCAAATCCATGGTGGGGAACCTGGCTGGGGAGAAAGGGAAATGATACCGGGGAAGCCGGCTGAGGGTTGGCTCCCCATTCCCGCACGGCGGGAGTGGGGCCGGGGGTGAGGGCGGGCGGTTCTGGTGGCGTGGTGCCTTGCTGAACCGCCCCTCACCCTAGCCTCTCCCCGCGAGGGGAGAGGGGAACACAATCAGGGCGCTCAGTGGCGCCGCACCCTGCGCAGCTCGTCCACGATCAGCAGCACCGCGCCGACCGTGATCGCGCAGTCGGCCACGTTGAAGGCCGGCCAGTGGTAGTTGCGCACATAGAAGTCCAGGAAATCGACCACGTGCCCGTAGGCCACGCGGTCGATCACATTGCCGACCGCGCCGCCCAGGATCAGCGACACCGCGAAGCAGAACAGCCGCTGGCCGGTGTGGCGATACAGCAGCCACACGATGAACGCGCCCACCACGATGCCCAGCCCGGTAAAGAACCAGCGCTGCCAGCCGCCGGCATCGGCCAGGAAGCTGAACGCCGCGCCCTTGTTGTAGACCAGCACCAGGTTGAAGAAGCCGGTCACCGGGCGCGATTCACCATAGGTGAAGGTGCGCACGATGACGATCTTGAAGAACTGGTCGAGCACCACCACCAGCAGTGCGAAGGCCATCCACAGCAGCGGGGTGGTGCTGGCGGCCTTGTTGTTGCGGCGTGCCGGGCGCGCGGAACGGGACGTGGTCGATGCCATCAGGCATGGCTCCTGTGTTCACCGGCGCCGAACAGGTTGCTGTCGCAGCGCCCGCAGAGGGTCGGATGGTCCGGGTTGTGGCCGACATCGGCGCGGTAGTGCCAGCAGCGCTCGCACTTGGCATGGGCCGACGGGGTCACCGTGACCAGCAGGTCGCCGGCCTCGGGCGCGTGCGTTACCTTGGCCGACGAGGTCAGCAGCACGAAGCGCAGGTCGTCGCCCAGGCTCTGCAGCGCTTCCAGCACCGGGCCGCCGGCCTGGATGGTCAGCTCGGCCTGCAGCGACGAGCCGATCTCGCCTTCCACGCGCACCGCTTCGAGCTGCTTGGTGACTTCGGCGCGCACTTCGCGCAGCGTGTGCCACTTCTGCAGCAGGTCGTCGGCGCCGTCGTCGACTTCCGGCACCGCGTAGTAGGTGCTGGTGAAGATGGTGTCGGTGTGCTCGGTGCCGTGGGCGAAGATCTGCCACGCTTCCTCGGCGGTGAACGACAGGAACGGCGCCATCCAGTGCAGCATCGCCTGGGTGATGTGGTACAGCGCGTTCTGCGCCGCGCGGCGGGCCTTGGAGTCCGGCGCGGTGGTGTACAGGCGGTCCTTCAGCACATCGAGGTAGAAGCCGCCCAGGTCCTCGGAGCAGAAGGTCTGCAGCTTGGACACCACCGGGTGGAATTCATACGACTCGTAGTGCGACAGCACTTCCTTTTGCAGCTGCGCGGTCAGCGCCACGGCGTAGCGGTCGATCTCCAGCCATTCCGACGCCGGCAGGGCATGCCTGGCGTGGTCGTAGTCGGACAGGTTGGACAGCAGGAAGCGCAGCGTATTGCGGATGCGGCGGTAGCCTTCCACCACGCGCTTGAGGATCTCGTCCGAGATCGACAGCTCGCCGGAGTAGTCGGTCGAGGCCACCCACAAACGGATGATCTCGGCGCCCATCTTGTTCGAGATGTCCTGCGGCGACACGGTGTTGCCGATCGACTTGGACATCTTGCGGCCTTCGCCGTCGACGGTGAAGCCGTGCGTCAGCAGCGCCTTGTAGGGCGGCTTGCCGTACAGCATCGACGCGGTCAGCAGCGACGAGTGGAACCAGCCGCGGTGCTGGTCCGAGCCTTCCAGGTACAGGTCGGCGAGGCGGCCATCGGCTTCATCGGCGGACGGATCGTACAGGTCGTCGCGGTGCGAGCCGCGGATCACGGACCAGTGCGTGGTGCCGGAGTCGAACCACACGTCCAGCGTGTCGCGGTTCTTCTCGTACTGGCTGGCCTCGTCGCCCAGCAGCTCGGCCGGGTCCAGCGTCTGCCAGGCCTCGATGCCGTGCTGCTCGACGCGCCTGGCCACTTCTTCCAGCAGCTGCGGCGTGCGCGGGTGCAGCGCGCCGGTTTCCTTGTGCAGGAAGAAGGCCATCGGCACGCCCCACTGGCGCTGGCGCGACAGCGTCCAGTCCGGCCGGTTGGCGATCATGTTGTGCAGGCGCTGCTTGCCCCAGGCCGGGAAGAACTCGGTGGCGTCGATGCCGGCCAGCGCGGTCTCGCGCAGGGTGGGGCCGGTCTTGCCGTTCTCGTCGGCCGGGTCCACGTCCATGCCCGCGAACCACTGCGAGGTGGCGCGGTAGATGATCGGCGTCTTGTGGCGCCAGCAATGCATGTAGCTGTGGGTGTACTTGTGCGAATTGAACAGGTTGCCCGAGGCCTGCAGCACCTCGACGATCTTCGGGTTGGCGTCCCAGATCGACAGCCCGCCAAAGAGCGGCAGCGTGCCGGCATAGACGCCGTTGCCCATCACCGGGCTGATGATGTCCGAATCGGCCATGCCGTGCGCCTTGCACGACTGGAAGTCTTCCACGCCGTAGGCCGGCGCCGAGTGCACGATGCCCGAGCCGGTATCGGTGGTGACGTAGTCGCCCAGGTAGACCGGCGACAGGCGGTCATAGCCCGCGTCCATCTTGGCCAGCGGGTGGTGGAAGCGGATTTCCGACAGTGCCGCGCCGGTGGTGGTGGCCACGACCTTGCCTTCCAGGCCGTAGACCTTGAGCTGCTCCTCGACGCGCTCGGTGGCCAGGATCAGGTAGCCGCGCGGGGTCTCGACCAGCGCGTATTCCACTTCCGGGTGCACGTTCAGCGCCTGGTTGCTCGGGATGGTCCACGGCGTGGTGGTCCAGATCACGATCCAGCCGGGCTTGCCGTCGAGCTGCTCGAAGGGCACCTTGAAGGCGTGCGCCAGCTTGTCGGCTTGCGCGAACGGGAAGCCCACGTCGATCGACAGGTCGACCTTGTCCTTGTATTCGACCTCGGCCTCGGCCAGCGCCGAGCCGCAGTCGAAGCACCAGTTCACCGGCTTCAGGCCGCGGAACACATAGCCCTTCTCCATGATCTTGCCGAGCGCGCGCAGTTCATCCGCCTCGTTGCTGTAGTTCATGGTCAGGTAGGGGTGGTCCCAGTCGCCGAGCACGCCCAGGCGTTCGAAATCCACCATCTGGCGCTTGATCTGCTCGGTGGCGTAGGCGCGCGCCTTGGCCTGGACCTCCTGCACCGGCAGGCCCTTGCCGAATTTCTTCTCGATCTGGATCTCGATCGGCATGCCGTGGCAGTCCCAGCCCGGCACGTAGACGGCGTCGAGCCCGGTCAGGCCGCGCGCCTTGATGATCATGTCCTTGAGCACCTTGTTGACGGCGTGGCCGATATGGATGTCGCCGTTGGCATACGGCGGGCCGTCATGCAGCACGAACTTCTTCGCGCCCTTGCGTGCCGCGCGGATCTTCTTGTAGAGCTGCTTGTCCTGCCACTGCTTGACCCACTGCGGCTCGCGCTTGGGCAGGTCGCCACGCATCGGGAAGGGCGTGTCGAGCAGGTTGACCGGATACTTGCTTTTCTCGGGCTTGGCGCGTTTGTCGTCAGACATTTCGATTCTCAGGGCAATTCGGGTTGGCGCGCGGGCGGCGGCAGGCCGGCGGGCGCGCGGAAAGACTGGGGCGGCGGCGTGCGTGCCGGGCCCGCGCCACTGGCGTGCGGGCGGGCGCCGGCCGCTACCTAATTCGGTCGGTGGCGGAGGTGGCGAAGTCGCGCCCGCCGCTGCCTTCGGCCGCGCCCGGGGCGGTCAGACCGAAGAAGGCGCGCGCATCGGCGCTGTCCTTGGCGATGGCGGCGGTGAGCTCGTCCAGGTTGTCAAAGCGCGCTTCGTCGCGCAGCTTCTTCATGAATTCAACCCGCACCAGCTTGCCGTACAGGTTCTCTTTGAAATCGAACAGGTGGACTTCCAGCAGCACCCGGCCGGCGTCCTCGATGGTGGGGCGCACGCCGATGCTGGCCACGCCCGGCAGGGGCTGGTCGGCGATGCCGTGCACCTGCACCACGAAGATGCCGCTGACTGCCGGCCGCTTGTGCGAGATGCGCAGGTTCAACGTCGGGAAGCCCAGGTCGCGGCCCAGCTTGCGGCCGTGGATCACGTGGCCGCTGATGGCATAGCCGTGGCCGAGCAGGCGCCGGGCATGCTCCAGGTCACCGTCGGCCAGCGCCTGGCGCACCGCGGAGCTGGAGATGCGGATGCCGCCTTCGGACACCGATCCCATCTGCTCGACATCGAAGCCGTAGCGGCGCCCGGCTTCCTGCAGGTAGGTAAAGTCGCCGGCGCGCTTGGCGCCGAAGCGGAAGTCGTCGCCGACCAGCACCCAGCGCGCGTGCAGGCCATGCCAGAGCACGTTCTCGACGAACGCCTGCGGCGACTGGGCGGCAAAGTGGGCGTTGAAGTGTTCCACCACCACCCGGTCCACGCCGTTGCGGCGCAGGCTTTCCAGCTTGTCGCGCAGCAGCGCGATGCGGGTAGGGGCCTTGTCCGGGGTGAAGAACTCGCGCGGATGCGGCTCGAAGGTCATCACGCACAGCGGCAGGCCGCGTGCGTCGGCGGCTGCGCGCGCACGCGCGAGCAGCGACTGGTGGCCGCGATGCACACCGTCGAAATTGCCGATGGTGAGCGCGCAGGGCGCCCGGCTTTCGGCGTTGGGCAGGCCGCGGAAGACTTTCACGGGGACGGCGGGAAACGTTTCAGGTAAAGCGAGCATTATAAGGCGAATGGGTCCGCTTGCCGCTCCCGCCGCCCGCGGCCGGTGCCGCGCTGCTGTTTTTGTGCCGCAACCGGCCCTCGCGGCATGGCGCGATGCCGCAAAAGGCGGCATGATATGCCCCACTTCGGCTTCACTTCGGCGCTGGCACCTGCTGCCACCGACATCCGCCCATTCCAAGCCAGCCACACTTGAAAGCGCTGCCCAACCGGTTCTTTTCCCGGCTCCTGCCCCGAGTCCTGCCTCAGGCGACCGCCCAGCTCGACGTCGAGACGCGCGCCAAGCTGATGGCCATCGTGCACAAGAACTCGCCCACGGCGATCGTGGCCTCGGTGCTGCTGCCCGCGCTGACCACACTGGGATTCTGGAACGACGTGAGCCACTCGGCCTTGCTCGGCTGGTGCGCGGTGATGCTGCTGCTGACGGCCGGCGGCCTGTGGTTCTATGTCGGCTACCAGCGCGACCATGCCTCGATGAGCCGTTCCGCGCACACGCGCAAGTGGTGGAACAATATGCGCGCGGTTGCCTTCCTGACCGGCGTGACCTGGGGCAGCTCGGCGCTGCTGCATTTGTATGCAGGCTCGTCGGTGTTCTCCAGCGTGCTGTACCTGCTGACCCTTGGGGTGCTGGCAGGCGGCGCGGTGTCGCAGGCGCCGGTGCCGTCGAACCTGGTCTATGCCGGCGTGCCGATCCTCGTGCCCAATATCCTGATGGCGGAATTCGCCTTCCCCGGCCATGGCGTCTATGTGCAGGTGCTGCTGGTGATCTATGGTCTGATGCTGTCGCGCCATGCCTTGCACCTGCAGGTCACGCTGGTGCGCGCCATCCAGCTCGAGGGCGACAGCCGCCGCCTGGCCAAGCAGTTCCAGGAGGAAAAGGAGCGCGCGCTGCATGCCAGCGAGGAGAAGTCGCGCTTCCTGGCTGCCGCGAGCCACGACCTGCGCCAGCCGGTGCATGCGCTGGTGATGCTGGTGGAGGCGTTGCGCGCGCGCAACCAGTCGTCGGCGCTGCATCCGCTGGTGGAGCAGGTGGCGGCGGGTACCCAGACCATCGACCTCTTGTTCCGTTCGCTGCTGGACCTGTCCAAGCTGGAAGGGCGCAAGGTGTTGCCGACGCTGGAGCCATGCGAGCTGGGTGCGCTGATCCGCGACGTGATGAGCCAGTTTGCCGCCGATGCGCGCGAAAGCGGCCTGACCCTGACCCCGCGCGTGCCCGACGAGCTGTACGCCATGGCCGAGCCGGTGCTGTTGCGCCGGGCCCTGTTCAACCTGGTGCAGAACGCGCTGCGCTACACCCCGCGAGGCGGCGTGCTGGTGACCGCGCGCCAGCGCCGCAAGCATGTGCGGCTGGAAGTCTGGGATACCGGCGCCGGCGTGACACCCGAGCACCTGCCCGACATCTTTTCGCCGTACTACCAGGTCCATAACCCGCAGCGCGACCCGTCGCAGGGCCTGGGCCTGGGGCTGGCCATCTTCAAGGAATGCGTGCGCCTGATGCGCGGCACCTATGGCGTGCGCTCGGTGCCGGGCAAGGGTTCGGTGTTCTGGTTCGCGCTGGCGACGGTGCCGGCCGAGACCGTGGCCAGCGTGCGCGAGATGCGCGCGATGGCGCAGGCGGAAGAGGCCAAGCCCGACCGCCTGCAGGGCACGGTGCTGGTGGTCGACGACGACAGCCAGATCCGCAAGGCCTGGATCGCGCTGATGGAGGCCTGGGGCATCCGCGTGGCCTGCGCCGCGCACGGCGCCGAGGCCGACAAGCTGTTTGCCAAGGGCCTGCGCCCCGACATCATCTTCTGCGACCTGCGCCTGCCCGGCAGCGAGAACGGACTGGATTTGCTCGAGCGCTGGCAGAACACGCAGCCGCAGGCGCGCAGCGCGCTGCTGACCGGCGACCTGAAATCCGCCGCGCTGGCGGCGGCGGAAGAGGCGGGATATTTCGTGCTGCCCAAGCCGGTGGACCCGGCTTCGCTGCGGCTGCTGCTGCGACGCTGGCTGCGGCCGGCCTAGGGCGGGGTGCCGGCCTGCGTTACTGGCGCAGGCGGAACCGCTCCATGCGCGACATCACCTGCATGCGCGTGCGCACGCCCAGGCGCTGCAGGATGGCCGACACGTGCTCCTTGACGGTGTTCTCGGTCAGCCCCAGGCGGCGCGCGATCACCTTGTTCGGCAGGCCTTCCAGCACCAGCGCCAGCACCGAGCCCTGGCGCGGCGTCAGGCCGAGCTCGGCCGGCGTGACCGGAATGCCGTGGGCGGGCCCGAACGACTGCGCGCGGCCGTTCAGGGCCTCATCGGTGGGGAAGGAGGTGTCGCCTGCCAGCACCTTGCGCACCGCGGCGGTGAAGGCATTGGCATCAAGGTGCTTGCCGACGAAGCCGCAGGCCGACAGCGCGCGGGCGCGGCCGACGATCTCGGGGGTGGCCTCGGCGGACATGAAGATGAAGCGTGCGCCGGGGATGACGGTCTTGAACGACTGCATGGCATCGAAACCGGTGCCATCGTTCAGCCAGATATCGAGCAGCACGATATCGGGGCGCAGCCCCTGCTGCAGGCTTGTCAGGGCTTCGCGGGCACTGCCGGCGGCATGGACTGCCACATCCGGCATGACTTCGGCGAGGAAAGCCGTAGTGCCTGACAAAGCCATAGGATGATCATCGACCACCAACAACGTCGGTGCAGCGTTCGACATGCGAATTCCCGTTCAAATTCCCGTTTCGTCCTTGTTGTCACCAGCTCTTGGCGAGCACTGTGTCATGCACAGGGTTGGCGCGTGGACGTAGCGCCCACTCTAGCAGAGGGGGCGAAGCGTCACAATCCATCAATCGGGGGTATACGGGCATGCCGTCACATGTTAGACACATCGCGCCCTGTCCGAATCTCGTGAATTAAGCACGTAATGCGTTGGCTTTACCAGAGTTTAGCGCCTTGCCTTGGTAGAATTGCGCGATGAAAAAAATTGTCATCTTGATTTCCGGGCGGGGCTCCAATATGGAAGCCATCGTCCGTGCCTGCGCGGGTGGCGGCTGGCCCGCCCGGGTGGCGGCAGTACTGTCGAACCGGCCGGACGCCGCCGGGCTGCAATTCGCGCAGCAGCATGGCATCGAAACCGGCGTGGTCGACCATCGCCAGCACCCTGACCGTGCCGCTTTTGATGCGGCTTTGGCCGAGGCCATCGACGCCCACGCGCCCGACCTGGTGGTATTGGCCGGTTTCATGCGTATACTCACGCCCGGCTTCGTCGACCGCTATGCGGGCCGGCTGCTGAATATCCATCCGTCGCTGCTGCCATGCTTCCCGGGCCTGAACACCCACAAGCAGGCGCTGGACGCCGGCGTCAAACTGCATGGCGCCACCGTGCACTTTGTCACCCCAGAACTCGACCATGGCCCGATCGTGATCCAGGCTGCACTTGATGTGCAACCCGCGGACACGCCCGAGAGCCTGGCCGCGCGCCTGCTCGAATGCGAGCACGTGATCTATCCCCGCGCCGTGCAATGGTTCGTCGAGGACCGCCTGCAACTGCAGGACGGCGTAGTCAACGTTATCAACCCGGCCGAATCGCAATTGCTGATGGCCATCTCCGCCACTACCCCGGCGGGAGGAGTCAAGGCATGAGTCGCACCCAGGCAGGAACCCGATCCCCGCGCAGCGAAGGACATGCCCCCGCGCGCAGCAAGGGCAAGGGCAGCCCCATCCGCAAGTCGCCCAATGCCAACGGTGCCCCGGTCCGCTCGCATGGCGGCCTGCATGCCACCCATATCCAGCATATCGACCGCCTGCTGGGCAAGGTGATGCTGTTTGCGCGCCCGGCCGATGCCGTGGTGAGCTATTACTTCCGCGAGAACAGCAAGCTTGGCCACCGCGAGCGCGGCATCATCGCCGAGGCCATCTATGCGGTGCTGCGCCGGCGCGTCGAGTTTGCCCAGTTTGCCGAAAGCGGCACGGGCGCGACCTCGCGCCGGCTGGCGCTGCTGGGCCTGGCCGCGACCCTGGGCCGCGACACGCTGACGCCGTTCCTGCATCCCGAAGAAGCCGAGTGGCTGGACCGCCTGACCACGATCGAGCGCTCCAGCCTGGCGCCGCGCGTGCGCGCCAACCTGCCCGAGTGGCTGTACGACGAACTGGTGCGCGGCCACGGCGAGGCCTTCGCCGCGGCCCTGGGCGACGCGCTGCTGCGCCCGGCGCCGCTGGACCTGCGCGTCAACCTGGCCAAGACCAGCCGCGAGGCCGCGCTGGCCGAGCTGCACGCCGCCGGCCTGGGCGCCGAGCCCACGCCGATGGCGCCGGCCGGCATCCGCATGGCCGGCAAGCCGGCACTGAACCAGTTGCCGATCTTCGTCAACGGCCTGGTCGAGGTGCAGGACGAGGGCAGCCAGCTGCTGTGCAACCTGGTCGCACCCAAGCGCGGCGAGATGGTTGTCGACTTCTGTGCCGGCGCGGGCGGCAAGACCCTGGCGCTGGGCGCGGCGATGCGCTCGACCGGCCGGCTCTATGCCTTTGACGTATCGGAAAAGCGCCTGGCCAACCTGAAGCCGCGGCTGGCGCGCAGCGGGCTGTCCAACGTCCATCCGGTGCTGATCGACTCCGAGCGCGACGCCAAGATCAAGCGCCTGGCCGGCAAGGCCGACCGCGTGCTGGTCGACGCGCCCTGCAGCGGCCTGGGCACGTTGCGCCGCAACCCCGACCTGAAATGGCGGCAATCGCCGGAGTCGGTGCTGGAACTGACTGCCAAGCAGAGCGCGATCCTGGACTCGGCCGCGCGGCTGGTGAAGGGCGGCGGCCGCGTGGTCTACGCGACCTGCAGCGTGCTGGAAGCCGAAAACGAGCAGATCGTGCGCGAGTTCCTGGCTGCGCACCCCAACTTCCGCCTGGTGCCGGCCGCCGAAGTGCTGGCCGAGCAGAAGATCGAAGTGACCGGGCTGCCGGACAACGGCATGTTTGCCCTGTATCCGCACCTGCACCAGACCGACGGGTTCTTTGCCGCGGTGCTGGAACGCACCAGCTGAACGCCGGTGCCTGCCGGGCCGCCCGCCGATCGCGCGGGCGGCCGCGCCAACCCTGAGTTTCCTCGATGAACGGTGAGACCCTGTCCGACCTGGGGGGCCTGAAAGACCTGAAGGCCTCCCCTTCCATGTTCGGCAAGATGCTGGACGACCTGATCCGCGACGCAGGCGGGCCGGGCTTCTTCTGGCAGTTGCTGGTGCTGGCCGGCTGCCTGCTGGTGGCATGGCCGCTGGCGCGCTTCGTGGTGCGACGCCTGGAAGCGCGCTACCAAGGCTCAAGCTTTTCCGTGCGCTTTGCCGCCGCCAGCCTCGAGCGCGCCATGTTCCCGCTGGCCGGCTGGGTGCTGGTGCTGATGGCCCGCTTTGCGCTGGAGCCGCTGATCCCGATCAGCGTGCTGCGCCTGGCGCTGGTGCCGCTGTTCGGCATCACCTTCCTGAATTTCACCTTCTATGTGCTGCGCCGGGTGATGTCGGGCAGCGGCCAGCTGCATGGCATGCTGCTGCTGGTGGAGAAGGTGCTGACCACGCTGGTGTGGGCCGGCATGGCGTTGTACGTGCTGGGCGTGCTGGCGGACGTGGTGGCGTGGATGCAGGGCGTGCGCTTCGCGATCGGCGGCAAGCAGAAGATCAGCCTGGCCGAGACCCTGATGGCAGTGGTCTGGATCCTGCTGACGGTGCTGGTGGCGCTGTGGTTCGGTTCCTGGCTGGAAGAGCGGCTGATGCGCTCGGCCAACCTCGACGGCAACCTGAAGGTGGTGCTGACGCGCATCTCCAAGGCCTTGCTGCTGCTGGTGTCGCTGCTGCTGAGCCTGTCGCTGGTGGGGATCGACCTGACCGTGCTGTCGGTGTTCGGCGGCGCGCTGGGCGTGGGCCTGGGGCTGGGTTTGCAGAAGATCGCCAGCAACTACATCTCCGGCTTCATCATCCTGCTGGACCGCTCGGTCAAGCTGGGCGACCAGATCACGGTGGACAAGTACACCGGCATCGTGTCGCAGATCCGCACCCGCTATACGGTGGTGCGCAACGGCGATGGCGAAACCCTGGTGCCGAACGAGCAACTGGTGGCGCAGCCGGTGCAGAACCATTCGTTTTCCAATACCAATGTGCGCGTGGCTACCCGGGTGCAGGCAGACTACAACGCCGATCCGGAAACGGTGATCACGCTGCTGACCGCATGCGTGCGCGACCTGCCGCGCGTGCTGCCCGACCCGGAGCCCGCCGCTTTCCTGGTGCTGTTTGCCGACAGCGGCATCGAGTACGAGGTTGCGGTCTTCGTGGCCGATCCGCAGAACGGCAAGCTGGGCGTGCAGTCGGCGATGAACCGCGCGATCTGGCGCACGCTGCGCGAGCATGGGATTTCCATCCCCTATCCGCAGCGTGAACTTCGCGTGCTGGGCGAGGCACCCTTGCCCGGCAACGATCTGCCCCCATCTAAGGCGGTAGCGGATGCAGCGAATGCGGCGAGTGCCGCATAGACCGCAAGATGGGCGCAGCATGCGCCACTCACGGAACGAAAACTGTGGCGCCCCGTCCAAATCCGGGAAATAGCGTATGCTTGCGCGTCGCGCGATCCGGTAGAATGCCGGGTTGTCGCGGGTTGCAGCCTCAGGTTGCAGCGCACGCTCCCACATCAGACAGCCGCCAGATTGCAGCGGCTCGTACCTTGTCCCGCCAGCGCAGGGCCATCCCGGCGCCGGCGCGAGACTCGTGTGCCTGGGAGCCCGGAATGACTTCGGGTCCCGTGGCAGGCGCCAGAAAGCTATCGCAATCACTTGGATTCGCAGCCTTTTTTCTGCGCGTTGCGTGCACCGGCCCCGCCGGGCTGCACGGGAAAGTCCCTGTTTAACCGACGGAGAACAGTTTGTTCGACACTATTCTTGACTGGGCCGCCAACGGCCTTGCCAACTGGACCTGGTGGGAGATCGTCATCTACACGCTCGTGATGACGCATATCACGATCGCCAGTGTCACCATCTTCCTGCACCGCTGCATGGCGCACCGGTCGCTGGATCTGCACCCGATCGCCCAGCATTTCTTCCGCTTCTGGCTCTGGCTGACCACGGGCATGGTCACGCGCGAGTGGACCGCCATCCACCGCAAGCACCACGCCAAGTGCGAAACCGAAGAAGATCCGCACAGCCCGCAGACCCGCGGCATCCGCAAGGTGCTGCTGGAGGGAGCGGAGCTGTATCGTGCCGAATCCAAGAACAAGGAAACCATCGCCAAGTTTGGCCATGGCTGCCCCAATGACTGGGTCGAGCGCAATGTGTACTCGCGCTTCGGCTGGCAGGGTGTCGGCCTGATGCTGATCATCGACCTGGCGCTGTTCGGCGTGATCGGCATGACCGTTTGGGCCGTGCAGATGCTGTGGATCCCGATCCATGCCGCCGGCATCATCAATGGCCTGGGCCACTGGTGGGGCTATCGCAACTACGATTGCGAGGACGCCTCGACCAACGTGTCGCCGTGGGGCCTGATCATTGGCGGCGAAGAGCTGCACAACAACCACCACACCTACCCGACCTCGGCCAAGTTCTCGATCAAGTGGTATGAGTTCGATGTGGGCTGGGGCTATATCCGCGCGATGCAGGCAGTCGGCCTGGCCAAGGTCAAGAAGACCCCGCCCAAGGCGCGCCTGGTGGAAGCCCGCCCGGTTGACCACAACACGCTGGAAGCGATCATCGCCAACCGCTATGACGTGATGGCGCGCTACGCCAAGGCCGTCAAGGGCGCGTTCCGCCAGGAACTGGAAAAGCTCAAGGAAGGCCGCGTGGCCGAGTACCGCAGCTTCAAGCCCGCCAGCAAGTGGTTCCACCGCGAGGAAACCAAGCTGGCCGCGCCGCAGCGCGAACAGCTGGCCAGCATCGTCGAACAGAACAAGGCGCTGCAGACCTTCGTCGAAATGCGCCGTGAACTGGCCGCCATCTGGGGCCGTTCCAACCTGACGCGCGAGCAGCTGCTGCAGCAGCTGCAGGCCTGGTGCCATCGTGCCGAGGCCAGTGGCATCCAGGCGCTGCAAGATTTCTCGCTGCGCCTGCGCCGCTACGCCTGATACAATCCGGCCGCGCCGTATGGTTTGACAAAGCCCCGCCCATGGCGGGGCTTTTGTTTTAGATAAACTCCCCAATATTCTGGCCGGGCCGCATCCTTGCTGGCGAAGGTCTAGAGGAGTACCGGAGATGACCCCACAATCGATCAAGACCGTCGAGTTCGAAAAGCCGAACCTGGCGGATGCCGAAAACGCCACTGGCAGCAGCTGCGTGGCCCATGCCTGGGCCAAGGTGCCGCCGGTGCTGACGCCCGACGAGCGCCAGTCCCTGAAGATGCGTATTCGCCGCCTGCTCAAGGAGCGCAATGCGGTGCTGGTGGCGCACTATTACGTCGACGCCGACCTGCAGGACCTGGCCGAGGAAACCGGCGGCTGCGTCTCCGACTCCCTGGAAATGGCCCGCTTCGGCCGCGACCACGAGGCCCGGACCCTGGTGGTGGCGGGCGTGCGCTTCATGGGCGAGACCGCCAAGATCCTGAGCCCCGAGAAGACCGTGCTGATGCCGGACCTGGACGCGACCTGCTCGCTCGACCTGGGTTGCCCGGCCGATGAGTTCGCCGCCTTCTGCGATGCGCACCCGGACCGCACCGTGGTGGTCTACGCCAACACCAGCGCCGCCGTGAAGGCGCGCGCGGACTGGATGGTGACCTCCAGCATCGGCCTGAAGATCGTCGAGCACCTGCATGCGCAGGGCAAGAAGATCCTGTGGGCGCCGGACAAGCACCTGGGCAGCTATATCCAGAAGCAGACCGGTGCCGACATGCTGCTGTGGCAGGGCTCGTGCCTGGTGCACGACGAGTTCAAGGGCATCGAGCTGGACCTGCTGCGCCGCGAATTCCCCAACGCCAAGATCCTGGTGCACCCGGAATCGCCGGAAAACGTGGTGGCACAGGCCGACGTGGTCGGCTCGACCTCGCAGCTGATCGAGGCCGCACAGAAGCTGGACGCGACCGAGTTCATCGTCGCCACCGACAACGGCATCCTGCACAAGATGCGCATGGCGGCGCCCGGCAAGCACTTCATTGAAGCGCCCACGGCCGGCAACAGCGCGACCTGCAAGAGCTGCGCGCACTGCCCGTGGATGGCCATGAACGCGCTCACCAACCTGGCCGAGGTGCTGGAAACCGGCCGCAACGAGATCCATGTCGACCCGGTGATCGGGCGCCAGGCGGTGACCTGCATCAACCGCATGCTGGACTTCGCCGCCGCGCAGAAGCGCAATGTGCGTCCGTCGGCAGACCTGGCCAAGGAACAGGCGCTGTTCCAGGGGATTGGCCCGGCATGAGCGTGAATTCGATTTTCGACAGCTACGGCCCGGCGCTGCAGGCAGCGCTGCAAGCCAATGTGCAGGCCGCCATTGACGAGGATGTCGGCAGCGGCGACCTGACCGGCCTGCTGGTGCCTGCGGCCAAGGCGGCACGCGCGCGCGTGATCGTGCGCGAGTCCGCAGTGCTGTGCGGCCAGCCGTGGTTCGATGCCTGCATGCGTGCGGTCGACCCGGCGCTGGAAGTGCACTGGCTGCAGCAGGAAGGTGCCCGCATGGCGCCCGATTCGGTGGTCTGCGAGATCACCGGCCCGGCGCGCTCGCTGCTGACGGCGGAGCGCCCGTCCCTGAATTTCCTGCAACTGCTGTCGGGCGTGGCCACCGCCACGCGCCGCTATACCGACCTCATCGCCGGCACCCGCGCGCGCGTGCTGGACACGCGCAAGACGTTGCCGGGCCTGCGCCTGGCGCAGAAGTACGCGGTCCGCATCGGCGGCGGCGAGAACCAGCGGCTGGCGCTGTACGACGGCATCCTGATCAAGGAAAACCATATCGCGGCGGCTGGCAGCATCAGCGCGGCCATGCAGGCGGCGCTGGCGCTCGATACCAGGGCGTCGGTGCAGATCGAGGTGGAAACGCTGGCCGAACTGGAAGAAGCGCTTGCGGCCGGTGCGAAGTCGGTGCTGATCGATAACTTCACCGTGCCGATGATGCAGGATGCGGTCAGGATCAACCGGGGCAGGGCGCTGCTGGAGGTGTCGGGCGGCGTCAATGCCGATACTATCCGCACCTTTGCCGAAACCGGCGTGGACCGGATCTCGGTTGGTGTGCTGACCAAGGACGTGCGGGCGACGGACTATTCGCTGCGGATCATCGGCTGACGCTTCGCGCGATACCAGCAAAACGGGGTGGGGCCTTGCGGCCCCACCCCGTTTTGTTTTGCCTGGCCAGCCGTCAGCGCTTCCTTGTGGCTGGCGGCTGAATCACCGTCGGCAGCGCCTTGGGCAGGGTATCCGGATAGTCCCGGCTGAAGTGCAGGCCCCGGCTTTCATGGCGCGAGTAGGCGCTGTCCACGATCAGCGAGGCCACTTCGACCAGGTTGCGCAGCTCCAGCAGGTCGCTGGTGACGCGGAAGTTGGCGTAGTACTCGGCGATTTCCTCGCGCAGCAGGCCGATGCGGTGCTGAGCGCGCTCCAGCCGCTTGCTGGTGCGCACGATGCCGACGTAGTTCCACATCATGCGGCGCAGCTCGTCCCAGTTGTGCGACACCACCACTTCCTCGTCGGCATCGGAGACGCGGCTTTCATCCCAGGCCGGCAGCGTGATGTCAGGCAGGCCGGCCTTGTCCTTGGAAGCGATGTCCTCGGCCGCGGCGCGGCCGATCACCATGCATTCGAGCAGCGAGTTGGAGGCCAGCCGGTTGGCGCCATGCAGGCCGGTGCAGGCGGTTTCGCCCACCGCGTACAGATTGCCGATATCGGTGCGCCCGGAGGTGTCGGTGACCACGCCGCCGCAGGTGTAGTGGGCGGCCGGCACCACGGGAATCGGCTCGCGCGTGATGTCGATGCCGAGCTCCAGGCAGCGCGCGTGGATGGTCGGGAAGTGTTCTTTCAGGAAGGATTCGGGCTGGTGGCTGATGTCCAGGTAGACGCAGTCCAGGCCGCGCTTCTTCATCTCGAAGTCGATCGCGCGCGCCACCACGTCGCGCGGGGCCAGTTCGGCGCGCGCATCGTGTTCGGGCATGAAGCGGGTGCCATCGGGCAGCTTGAGCAGGCCGCCTTCGCCGCGCACCGCTTCGGAGATCAGGAAGGACTTGGCGTAGGGGTGGTACAGGCAGGTCGGGTGGAACTGGATGAACTCCATGTTCGAAACCCGGCAGCCCGCGCGCCAGGCCATGGCGATGCCGTCGCCGGTGGCCGTATCCGGGTTGGTGGTGTACAGGTAGACCTTGCCGGCACCGCCCGCGGCCAGCACGGTGTGCGTGGCGGTGAGGGTGCGCACCGCGCCGGTGCTGTCGTCCAGTACGTACAGGCCGTAGCAGCGGTTGCCCGGCAGCCCCAGCTTGCGCGAGGTGATCAGGTCGATCGCGAAGTGGTCTTCCAGGATGGTGATGTTCGGGTGCTGCATGGCCTGCTGCAGCAGCGTGCTGACCACGGCATGGCCGGTGGCGTCGGCGGCGTGGATGATGCGCCGGCGGCTGTGGCCGCCTTCGCGCGTCAGGTGGAAGCCCAGTTCGGCCTGCTCGTCGCGCGTGAACGGCACGCCGCGGTCGATCAGCCACTGGATGGCCTCGCGCCCATGCTCCACGATGAAGCGCGTGGCCTCTTCGTCGCACAACCCCGCACCGGCGACGAGCGTGTCCTGCGTATGCTCGTCATGGCTGTCGCCGGAATCCAGCACGGCGGCAATACCGCCCTGCGCCCAGTCGCTGGCGCCCTGGGTCATGGCGCGCTTGCTGAGGATGGCCACCCGGTGGGTGTCGGCCAGTTGCAGCGCGACCGTAAGGCCGGCCAGGCCGCTGCCGACGATGGCGACGTCGAAATTCATGGTGCGGAGTGCGCTGGGGGGCGCCAGGCAAAAAGGAGGAAACGGGAAAGTCTACACCTGAAGCGCCATCCCGCGCATCAGCGCGTCGCGTGGGGGTGGGCGCTTATCGCCGCGCGGGCCTGCGCGGCGCGCAGGCAACAAAAAGCCCCGCGGCATGGCGGGGCTTTCTGGCGGGAACCGGGATCAATTACTTGATCTTGGTTTCCTTGTAAGCGACGTGCTTGCGGGCGACGGGATCGAACTTCATGATCTCCATCTTTTCCGGCATGGTGCGCTTGTTCTTGGTGGTCGTGTAGAAATGACCCGTACCTGCGGTCGATTCCAGCTTGATCTTGTCGCGGCCGCCCTTGCTTGCCATGATGTGCTCCTAATTAGACTTCGCCGCGTGCGCGCAGGTCGGCGAGCACGGAGTCGATGCCTTTCTTGTCGATCAGGCGCAGGCCGGCGTTCGAGACGCGCAGGCTCACCCAGCGGTTTTCGGATTCAACGAAGAAACGACGATTCTGCAGGTTGGGCAGAAAACGGCGCTTGGTCTTGTTGTTTGCGTGGGAAACGTTGTTGCCGACCATCGGCGCTTTCCCGGTCACTTGACAGACGCGTGCCATGAAGCACTCCTAAATCTTCTATTCGTGGACAATGTTCGCAACAGATCAACAAAAGGCGCGCGGGCCCGGACTGCAGCGGTTGAGACTTCAGCAAAACGGGCATTATAGACCGGATTCCCTCGCCGAATCAATGCCTTCTGTGCTTTGGCGTTATCCGGTGTTGCTGCGCTGTATATGCCGTGGCGTTGGCGTCACAGCCCGGGCAGGCGGTCGCAGCAGTCGGCCAGCGAGCGGATTTCCTGGCCGGCCACGATGAAATGGTCGAGCAGCCGCACGTCGATCAGATCGAGGGTGCGCGCCAGTTCGTGGGTCAGGCGGATGTCGCTCTGGCTCGGCGCGGTGGTGCCGCGCGGGTGGTTGTGCGCGACGATGATGCCGGCCGCATTATGCACCAGGGCCTGGCGCGCCACCTCGCGCGGGTAGACGGCGGTGCGCGTCAGCGTGCCGCGGAACAGTTCTTCACTGGCCACCATGCGGTTGCGCGGATCCAGGAACAGGCACAGGAAGACCTCGTGCGGCAGCGGCGCCAGCGTCAGGCGCAGGTAGTTGCGCACCGCCGCCGGGCCGTCGAAGCCGGTGGGCAGGCGCAGCGATTCAGCCAGCGCGCGCCGGGCCAGCTCCGGAATGGCCTGCAGCTGGGCATACTTGGTTTCGCCCATGCCCCGGACGCTTGTCAGTGCGCGCCCCTCGGCCGCGAACAGGGCTGTCAGCGAGCCGAAGCGGTGCAACAGCTCGCGTGCGAGGTCCACGGCACTTTTTCCGGCAGCGCCCACGCGCAGCAGGATGGCCAGCAGCTCGGCGTCGGACAGGGCGGCGGCGCCGCTTTCCATCAGTTTCTCGCGGGGCCGCTCGCAGGCGGGCCAGTTGGCAATGGTCATGAGCACTCCAGGGTAGTCACGCCGTGATGAGGGTGAGGCCGGGCCCGGGGCGGCGGGCAATGGGCCAGTCGAATACAATACGGGTTGTTGACCGGTTGATCACCCATGAATTTGCAAACTTTCGCGTCGGAAACCGACGGCGGCACGGCTGGCCGCAAGACTGTCCAGGCCGACTCTTTCCTGACCCTGCACTACAGCATCGCGCTCGAGAACGGCACCGAGGTCGTCAGCACGTTCGAGGAGAAGCCCGCCACGCTGCTGCTCGGCCAGGGCCAGTTCGCGCCGACGCTGGAGCAGGCGCTGCTCGGCATGCCCGAAGGCGAGCGCATGACCTACCGGCTGGCGCCGGAGCAGGCCTTTGGCCCGCGCAACCCCGAGCTGCTGCAGTGGGTGTCGCTGGCCACGCTGCGCGAGAACAGTTCCTTCGAAGAGGACTACAGCCCGGGCGACCTGGTTGAGTTCAACGCGCCCGGCGGCGGCAAGTACGCGGGTGTGCTCAAGGAGTTCGGCGAGACCGCCGCGCTCTTTGACTTCAACCATCCGCTGGCCGGGCAGACCATCCTGTTCGACGTGCAGCTGATCGGCATTCTCTGAGCGCGCCGCACGTGTGCCGAACCATCCTGATACCGCAGCATGCCTGACCTGACCCCCGCACCCGACGCAGAAATCCTGATGGCGCAGCCGCGCGGCTTCTGCGCCGGCGTGGATCGTGCCATCGAGATCGTCGAGCGTGCGCTCGAGCGCTTCGGCGCGCCCATCTACGTGCGCCACGAGATCGTTCACAACGCCTATGTGGTGGCCGACCTGCGCCGCAAGGGCGCGGTGTTCGTGCGCGAGCTCGACGAGGTGCCCGCGGGCGCCACCGTCATCTTCAGCGCCCATGGCGTGTCGCGCGAAGTGCGTGCCGACGCCGCCGCGCGCGGGCTGCACGTGTTCGATGCCACCTGCCCGCTGGTGACCAAGGTGCATGTCGAGGTGAGCAAGATGCGCGCCGAGGGCTGCGAGATCGTGATGATCGGGCATCGCGGCCATCCGGAAGTGGAGGGCACCATGGGCCAGGCCAGCAGCGGCATGCTGCTGGTGGAGTCGGTGGCCGACGTCGCCACGCTGCAGGTTGCCGACCCGTCGCGGCTGGCCTACGTGACCCAGACCACGCTGTCGGTGGATGAGACCCGCGAGATCGTGGCCGCGCTCAAGGCGCGCTTCGCGCAAATCCGCGAGCCCAAGAAGCAGGACATCTGCTATGCCACGCAGAACCGCCAGGACGCGGTGAAGTTCATGGCGCCGCAGGTGGAGGTGGTGATCGTGGTGGGCAGCCCCAACAGCTCCAATTCCAACCGCCTGCGCGAGCTGGCCGAGCGCCTGGGCGTGCCGGCCTATATGGTGGACGCCCCCGAGCAGGTGCGCCCCGAATGGATCGCCGGCAAGCGCCGCATCGGCCTGACCGCCGGGGCTTCGGCGCCCGAGGCGCTGGCCCAGTCCATCGTCGAGCGCCTGCGTGAGCTTGGCGCGCGCCAGGTGCGCCCGCTTGACGGCATCGAAGAGAACATGGCCTTCCCGCTGCCGCGCGGGCTGCTGCCGGCCAGCGCCGCCGCCTGATCCGGTGCGGGCCGTGCCCGCCTGCCAGCCCCGCCTTGAACAAGGGCGCCGCTTGATGCGGCGCCCTTTGTCTTTGGTACGCCCGATTTGCAGCCGGCCGGCGCGAATAATGCACGGCGATGGTGCAGGTAATACATGGCTGTCCTGCGGATCAGACAAATCAGGGTAATCCCCCGGTTTGGGGTTTTCCCTATTATGGTGCGGCGCTACATTCTGCACATTAGAGAACGGTGCAGCTGAATTTAAATGAAACACCTAATTAATAAAGGCGCATTATAGGTGGTGCCGGCGATGCTTATCCGCCCCATCGGGCGGCGCAGGCACGATTCTTGTAAGTAGGTGAGGCGGCCGCGTCATGTGAGCGGGAATTGCCGCAATCTGTGCATTGGGGAAATTCCCTAGCTCATTTGACCGGTAAATGGTTAAGGATGTTGCGTCGCGTATTGCATCGACTAAGAAAGGGGATACAATGCGCGCGTTTCAAATTGAAACTAAACAAAGGCGGTCCAGGGAAACGTCCGGGAGGCGTTGAAAATCCCTGTCTTCGTGAATCCTAGGAGATCACTCATGCAAATCACGTTTGCCAAGATTCTGCCGATTGCGGCCGCAGTGGCGCTGGTAGCAGCTTGCGGCAAGAAGGAAGAGAAGCCGGCTGATGCGGCGCCTTCGGCGCCGGCGGCAGCCGCTCCTGCAGCGGGCGGCGGTGAAGTCGTCGTCAAGATCGGCCACGCGGCCCCGCTGACCGGCGGCATCGCGCACCTTGGCAAGGACAACGAAAACGGCGCCCGCCTGGCCGTGGAAGAAGTCAACAAGACCGGCCTGGAGATCGGTGGCAAGAAGATCAAGCTGGAACTGATCGGCGAAGACGATGCCGCTGACCCCAAGACCGGCACCTCCGTGGCGCAGAAACTGGTCGACGCCAAGGTCGTGGCAGTGGTCGGCCACCTGAACTCGGGCGTGTCGATCCCGGCCTCGAAGATCTACAGCGACGCCGGCATCGTGCAGATCTCGCCGTCGTCGACCAACCCGGACTACACCAAGCAGGGCTTCAAGACCACCTACCGCGTGGTCGCCACCGATGCCCAGCAAGGCCCGGCACTGGCCAACTACGCCGCCAAGACCCTGCATGCCAAGAGCGTGGCCATCGTCGACGATGCCACCGCCTACGGCAAGGGCCTGGCCGACGAGTTCGAGAAGACCGCGAAGGCGGCCGGCGTGAACGTGGTGGCGCGTGAAGCCACCAACGACAAGGCCACCGACTTCAAGGCCATTCTGACCAAGATCAAGGGCAAGAAGCCTGACGTCATCATGTACGGCGGCATGGACGCCACCGGCGGCCCGTTCGCCAAGCAGGCCAAGGAACTTGGCATCGGCGCCAAGATCGTCGGCGGCGACGGCGTCTGTACCGACAAGGTGGCTGAACTGGCCGGCGATGCCGTGTCGAACATCATCTGCTCGGAAGCAGGCCTGGCCCTGTCGAAGATGGAGACCGGCGCCGAGTTCAACAAGCGCTACCAGGCTCGCTTCAACGCCCCGGTGCAGATCTACGCACCGTTCACGTATGACGCCGTGATGGTCGTGGTCGACTCCATGAAGCGCGCCAACTCGACCGAGCCGGCTGCCATCCTGGCCGAAATGCCCAAGACCAATTACAAGGGCGTGATCGGCAATATCGCCTTCGACGAGAAGGGCGACATGAAGGAAGGCACCATCACGCTGTACGAGTACAAGGACAAGAAGAAGTCCGTCCTCGACGTCGTGAAGATGTAATCTGGGCTTACCGGCCCATCCGAACGGCACCGTGAGTATTTTGCGGTGCCGTTCTTTTTAGCCTCGCCTAATGTAGAAGCATCCTTACCATGGATGGAGCAGGGCAGGTCGCTTACCAGCAAACCAACCACCGCAACGTTACCCATTACACACCATGGTCCCCCCCCGGCATCCACACCATGCCGCAAGGTCCGGGACTGAAGCAGGAGTTTTCATGGATATCTTTATCCAGCAGATCGTGAACGGTCTGGTGCTCGGCAGCATCTATGCGCTGATCGCACTGGGCTACACCATGGTCTACGGTATTCTCGGCATCATCAACTTCGCCCACGGCGATGTGCTGATGATCGGCGCGCTGACCGCCCTGTCAGCCATCCTCGGATTGCAGAAGTTCGCCCCCGGCCTGCCTGAATGGCTGACGCTGGTGATCGCCACGCTGGTCGCGATGCCGGTCTGCGCGATCCTGTCCTATTCGATCGAGCGGATCGCCTACCGGCCCTTGCGCAATGCGCCACGGCTGGCCCCGCTGATCACCGCCATCGGCGTCTCCATCATCCTGCAGACGATGGGCATGCTGATCTGGTCGCGCAACCCGCTGACCTTCCCGCAGCTGCTGCCGTCTGAGCCGATCGACATCGGCACGACCGGCGCCACCATCACCGGCAAGGAAATGGTCATCATCGGCATGGCCGTGATGGTGATGTCCGGCCTGCTGGCCCTGGTCAACCGCACCAAGCTCGGCCGCGCCATGCGCGCCACCGCCGAGAACCAGAAGGTGGCCGGCCTGATGGGCGTGAACCCCAATTTCGTCATTTCCGCCACCTTCATGATCGGCGCCACGCTGGCCGCGCTGGCCGGCGTGATGATGGCCACCAACTACGGCAATGCCCACTTCTACATGGGCTTCATCCCCGGCCTGAAGGCGTTTACCGCCGCAGTGCTGGGCGGCATCGGCAACCTGGCTGGCGCCATGGTCGGCGGCATGCTGCTGGGCCTGATCGAAGCGCTCGGCGCCGGCTATATCGGCGACCTGACCAACGGCGTCTTCGGTTCGAACTACCAGGACGTCTTTGCCTTTATCGTGCTGATCACCGTGCTCGTCTTCCGTCCGTCCGGCGTCATGGGCGAACGCGTGGCGGATCGCGCCTGAGGAGAGCGAATCCATGAATACTCCGATTCCATCCACGGCAGCCGTCGCGGCGCCCACCAAGGTGCCGGCCAAGACCCTGGCCGCACTGATTGGCTTCCTGGTGATCGCCCTGTGCGCACCGTTCTTCGTCCAGACCCTGGGCGGCAACTACTGGGTCCGCGTGCTGGACTTCGCGCTGCTGTACATCATGCTGGCGCTGGGCCTGAACATCGTGGTGGGCTTTGCCGGCCTGCTTGACCTGGGCTATATCGCGTTCTACGCGGTCGGCGCCTACCTGATGGCGCTGCTGGGCTCGCCCCACCTGGCGAACCAGTTCGAGTGGATCCAGCAACTGTTCCCCACCGGCATCCACCTGTCGATGTGGTTCGTGTTGCCGATCGCGATCCTGGTAGCCGCCACTTTCGGCGTGCTGCTCGGGGCGCCAACGCTGAAGCTGCGCGGCGACTACCTCGCCATCGTGACGCTGGGCTTCGGCGAGATCGTCCGCATCTTCATGAACAACCTTGACCGCCCGGTCAACATCACCAACGGGCCCAAGGGCATCACCGCGGTGGACCCGGTCCATATCTTCGGCTTCGACTTCTCGAAGTCGCACGAGATCTTCGGACTCAAGTTCACGCCGGTGTTCATGTACTACTACCTGCTGGTGTTCCTGGTCATCGTGATCGTGTTCGTGAGCCTGCGGCTGCAGACCTCGCGTATCGGCCGCGCTTTCGTGGCCATCCGCGAAGACGAGATCGCCGCCAAGGCAATGGGCATCAACACCCGCAACATCAAGCTGCTGGCCTTCGCCATGGGCGCTTCGTTCGGCGGCGCCTCGGGCGCGGTGTTCGGCGCATTCCAGGGCTTCGTGTCGCCGGAATCGTTCACGCTGTGGGAATCGATCTACGTGCTGGCCATCGTGGTGCTCGGCGGCATGGGCCATATCCCGGGCGTGATCCTGGGCGGCGTCCTGCTGGTGGGCTTCCAGGAGTTGCTGCGCGTGGTGGCGGAGCCGATGCAGACCGGCTTGTTCGGCCATGTCATCGTCGATGCCGAAGTGCTGCGCCAGCTGCTGTTCGGCCTGGCCCTGGTCGGCGTCATGCTGTATCGCCCGGCAGGCATCTGGCCGTCGCCGCGCAAGGAAGACCGCCCGGTGGTGCGCCGTGCGGGCAGCGTGGGCCGTTTCTGACCAGGAGGACAACATGAGCAACAACGATTTCCTCCTGTCGGTACAGGGGGTCAACAAGCGTTTCGGCGGCCTGCAGGCACTGTCCGAGGTGGGCCTGCAGATCAAGCCGGGCGAGATCTACGGGCTGATCGGCCCCAACGGCGCCGGCAAGACCACCTTCTTCAACGTGATCACCGGCCTGTACACGCCGGATTCAGGCGAGTTCGTGCTGGGCGGCAAGCCCTACCAGCCGACCGCCGTGCATGAGGTGGCCAAGGCCGGCATCGCGCGCACGTTCCAGAACATCCGCCTGTTCGGCGAGATGACCGCGCTCGAGAACGTGATGGTGGGGCGCCACGTGCGCTCCAAGGCCGGCGTGTTCGGGGCGATCTTCCGCCCGCCCGCGGTGCGCCGCGAGGAAGAGGGCATCGAGGACATGGCGCACGACCTGCTCGACTATGTCGGCATCGGCAAGTACGCCAACTTCACCGCGCGCAACCTCTCCTACGGCCACCAGCGCCGGCTCGAGATCGCGCGGGCGCTGGCGACCGAGCCCAAGCTGCTGGCGCTGGACGAACCGGCCGCGGGCATGAATGCGACCGAGAAGGTGGAGCTGCGCGGACTGCTCGACAAGATCCGCAACGATGGCAAGACCATCCTGCTGATCGAGCACGACGTGAAGCTGGTGATGGGCCTGTGCAACCGCATGACGGTGCTGGACTACGGCAAGGTGATTGCCCAGGGCCTGCCGCACGAAGTGCAGAACAACCCCGCGGTGATCGAGGCCTACCTCGGCGCATCGGCACACTGATGGCCGGAGGACAAGCAATGACACAGACAGTACTGAAGATCTCCGGCCTCAAGGTCGCGTACGGCGGCATCCAGGCCGTCAAGGGCATCGACCTGGAAATCCGGGACGGCGAGCTGGTGACGCTGATCGGCGCCAACGGCGCCGGCAAGACCACCACCATGAAGGCCATCACCGGCCTGCAGGGCTGGGCCAGCGGCGACGTGGAATACATGGGCAAGTCGATCAAGGGCGTGCCCAGCTACGCGCTGCTTAAGCAGGGCCTGGCGATGGTGCCGGAAGGCCGCGGCGTGTTCGCGCGCATGACCATCACCGAGAACCTGCAGATGGGCGCCTACACGCGCAACGACGACGCCGGCATCAAGGCCGACGTCGAGCGCATGTTCGGCATCTTCCCGCGCCTGAAGGAACGCGCCAACCAGCTGGCGGGCACCATGTCCGGTGGCGAGCAGCAGATGCTGGCAATGGCGCGCGCGCTGATGAGCCAGCCCAAGGTGCTGCTGCTGGACGAGCCATCGATGGGCCTGTCGCCGATCATGGTCGAGAAGATCTTCGAGGTCGTGCGCGACATCTCGGGCCAGGGCGTGACCGTGCTGCTGGTGGAGCAGAACGCGCGCCTGGCGCTGCAGGCTGCCCACCGCGGCTATGTGATGGAGTCGGGCCTGATCACCATGAGCGGGGACGCCAAGCAGATGCTCGACGATCCCAAGGTGCGGGCCGCCTACCTGGGCGAGTAAGGCGCGCGCTGCCGCCTCCCACCCCGCCGCAAGAGGGGTGAGGGAGAGGGCAGGCGCACGCAGGCGCAAGGCCTTTCCCCTTGCTGCGGGGCCCCGCGCAACGCCTGCTCAGGCTGGCGTGCGCGGGTTCTGCGGCGCTGGCTCTCTCCCTCACTCCTTTGCGGCACCACAAAGAAAAAAGCCTCGCGCGAGCGAGGCTTTTTTTCCGTCTGGCGAATGAGCAGGCTCAGGCCAGCTTCTTCAGCAGCGTGCGCAGCATGCCGATCATCTGGTCGATCTCTTCGCGCGTCACGTTCAGCGCCGGCATGAAGCGCAGCAAATTGGCGCGCGGCGCGTTCAGCAGCAGGCCTTGCGGTGCCATGTCGCGGGCTTCTTCCACCAGTTGCGGGCCGATGTCCTTGCCCAGCATCAGCGCGCGCAGCAGGCCGTTGCCGCGTTCGCCGGCCAGGCCGAACTCGGCGGACAGCGCCAGCAGCTGTTCCCTCAGGTATTCGCCCTTGGCCTTGACGTCGTCGAGGAAGCCCGGCGCGGTCAGCTGCTCGATCACGGCGCTGCCCACCGCGGTCATCAGCGGGTTGCCGTTGTAAGTGCCGCCCTGGTCGCCGGCCTCGAAGCTGGCGACCTCGGCCTTGCACAGCAGCGCCGACAGCGGCACGCCGCCGCCGATGCCCTTGCCCAGCGTCATGATGTCCGGCTCCACGCCCGCCAGCTCGTAGGCGAACAGGGTGCCGCAGCGGCCGCAGCCGGTCTGCACTTCATCGACGATCAGCAGCAGCCTGTGCTTGTCGGCCAGCGCGCGCAGGCCCTGCATGAACTCCCGCGTGGCGGGGATCACGCCGCCTTCGCCCTGCACCGGTTCCAGCATGATGCCGACGGTATTGTCGGTGATCAGCTTCTCCACCGAGGCCAGGTCGTTGAGATCGGCGCGCGGGAAGCCCGGCACCTGCGGCGCGAAGATGGTGTCCCAGCCGGCCTTGCCCGACGCGCTCATGGTGGCGAGCGTGCGGCCATGGAAGCTGTGGTCCATGGTGATGATCTCGAAGGCGCCGTCCTTGTGCTTGCGGCCCCATTTGCGCGCCAGCTTGATCGCGCCTTCGTTGGCCTCGGCGCCGCTGTTGGCGAAGAAGACCTTGTCGAAGCAGCTGTGGTCGGTCAGCTGCCGGGCCAGCTTGAGCATCGGCTCGTTGTAGAAGGCCGGGCTCGGGTTGATCAGCCGGTGCGACTGGGCCACCAGCGCGTCGATCATGCCCTGGTTGGAATGGCCCAGGCAGTTCACTGCCCAGCCCTGCACGAAGTCCAGGTATCGCTTGCCGTTGTGATCCGTCAGCCAGGAGCCCTTGCCCTCGGTGAACACGAGCTCGGGCCGGTTGGTGATGTACATCAGGGATTGGACGGGATACTCAGCAAATGCCATGGCGGACTCCAGGGGTCGGCTTTAAACGATGGACGGACGGGCGTAACAACCGGGACAAAAACAAAAAGCCACGGGGGTTGCCCGTGGCTCGTTGACATGAACAGACGCAGTCGACGGTCAGCCGCGCGGCACCCCAGCGGGGAGCGACGTACGGAAGCTGCGGCGTCGGTTGAAGGTCATGTGCATGCGGGCAAATATAAGGCGCATGCGCCCGGGTGTCAAAACGAATTTTGGCTGGCCCGGGCATTGTTGCGCTGAGGGAACGGCTCTCGGGCGGCCTCAGGCCGCGGGAGTGGCCGGGTGCATGTCGGCCTCGGAGGTGAACGAGTCGGCGAAGAACGCGTCCTCGTGCAGCTTGCACTGGCGGGTGAAGTCGCCGCGCGCGGCATTGATCATCACCGGGGCGCCGCAGGCATAGACCTCGTGGCCCGACAGGTCGGGATGGTCGGCGATCACGGCCTGGTGGACAAAGCCGGTGCGGCCCTGCCAGTTGTCTTCAGGCAGCGCGTCGGAGATCACCGGCACGTAGCGGAAGTTGGGCAGCTCGCGCGCCCACTGCTCGCACAGCGCGTGCATGTACAGGTCCTTGGGCCGGCGGCCGCCCCAGTACAGGGTCATCGGGCGCTGGATGCCGGTGTAGGCGGCGTGCTCGACGATGGCCTTGATCGGCGCGAAGCCGGTGCCGGAAGCCAGCAGGATGATCGGGGCCTCGGACTTCTCGCGCAGGAAGAAGCTGCCCAGCGGGCCCTCGAAGCGCAGGATGTCGCGCTCCTTCATGGCCGGCTGGCCTTCCCTGGCGCCGAAGACATAGTCGGTGAAGGCGCCGCCGGGCATATGGCGGATATGCAGTTCGATCGGGCCGTCTGCATGCGGCGGCGTGGCGATCGAATAGCTGCGGCGCTTGCCGTCGCGCAGCAGGAATTCCACGTACTGGCCGGCCAGGTACTGCATGCGCTCGGTCGCCGGCAGCTGCAGCTTGATGGCGATCACGTCGTCGGCCAGGCGCTCGATCGCGGTCACGCGGCACGGCACCTTCTTGATCGGGATGTCGCCCGCGCCGTGGACTTCGCGGCACTCGATGGTGACGTCCGAGGCGGCGTTGGCGCAGCAGAACAGGGCGCGGCCCTCGGTCTTCTCCTGCGCGGTCAGTGCCGCCGGGGCGTGGTCGCCCTGCACGATGGTGCCTTCGAGCACGCGGCCCTTGCACGAGCCGCAGGCGCCGTTCTTGCAGCCGTAGGGCAGCCCGATGCTGTGGCGCAGGGCCGCGCCGAGGATGGTTTCGTCCGCTGCCACTTCAAACTTGTGGCCGCTGGGCATGACGGTTACTTGATAAGCCATAATCGGTCTATGAGCCAAATTCTGTCGAAGCTGCAGCCCTCGCGCCTCCCACAAGTCCCGCGGCTGCCGGCGCCTTCGCGCCGGCTGGGCCGCCCGCGCCTGTTGATCGTCGGCTGCGGGGATGTGGGGACGCGCTGCCTGCGAATCCTGTCGTCGCGCATGCGTGTCTTTGCCGTGACTTCACAGCCGGCGCGCCGCGCTGAACTGCGCGCCGCCGGCGCGGTGCCGCTGGTGGCGGACCTGGACCGGCCGGCCACGCTGGCACGGCTGCACGGGCTGGCCACGCAGGTGCTGGACCTGGCGCCGCCGCCCGGGCAGGGCGAAGGCGATCCGCGCACGCGTGCCTTGCTCGCCGCCTTGCGCCGGGCGGCCTGGCGCAAGGCCAGGACGTCGGCCGGCATGCTTCCCGGCGAGCCCGCCATTCTACCCGACCGGGGCAGGCCCCGCGCTGCGTTTGTCTACGCCAGCACGTCGGGCGTGTACGGCGACCGGCAGGGCGCCCGGGTCTCGGAATTCCACGCCGTGCGGCCCCAGACCGCCCGCGCGCGCCGCCGCGTGGCCGCCGAGCAGGCAGTGCGCGGCTTCGGCCGCGATGCCGGCTGGCGTGCCAGCATCGTGCGCATCCCCGGCATTTATGCCAAAGACCGCCTGCCGCTGGCGCGCCTGCACCGCGGCACGCCCGCGCTGGTGCCGCAGGACGATGTCTACACCAGCCATATCCATGCCGACGACCTGGCGCGCACCATGGTCGCGGCGCTGTTCCGCGGCCGCGCGCAGCGCGTGGTCCATGCCAGCGACGACACCGAGCTGCGCATGGCCGACTACTTCGACCTGGTCGCCGACCGCCGCGGCCTGCCGCGCCCGCCGCGCATCACGCGCGGGCAGGCGCATGAAGTGATCGACAAGACGCTGCTGAGCTTCATGAGCGAATCGCGCCGCCTCGACAACCGCCGCCTGAAACGCGAGCTGCGCCTGCGCCTGCGTTACCCCACCGTCACCTCCTTCTTCGACACCTGACCGCCTTGCCGGCGCGCCCCAGTGCGCCTGGCACGGGGTTTGCTGCGCCTTTGCGTCGTTTTATTCCTGTCTATACAGCAGCACTTCCATGGCCCCGGCCTGGTGCCGGCACCGCAATCCGTGAACCGGGGTGGTGCGAGGCCTGTTGAGGAGTCCGCTCTGGAAAGCGCCTTTCAAGGTCTTTATCCGCCTGGTTGCTTGGTGGAAGCCCTACGTTGACTTGTATATACAGGTACTGTTTAATGTCCGAAAACGAGCGCGGCCGCACGCATGGCCTGCCGTCGACGGACACACCAAAGGAGCGTACAGATGAGGAATCACAGCAGGATTCGCGGTCGGATGGCAGTGCAGGCCGCGGTGCTGGTTGCGGCATTGGGGGCTGGTGCGGCCCAGGCGCAGAACACCCAGGTCACGCTGGGCATGAGCGGCTGGACCGGTTTCGCGCCGCTGACGCTGGCCGACAAGGCCGGCATCTTCAAGAAGCACGGCGTGGACGTCGACATCAAGATGATCCCGCAGAAGGACCGCCACCTGGCGCTGGCCTCGGGCGCAATCCAGTGCGCGGCCACCACGGTGGAAACGCATGTGGCCTGGAACGCCAACGGCGTGCCCATCACCCAGATCGTGCAGCTCGACAAGTCCTACGGCGCCGACGGCCTGGCCGTGCGCAGCGACGTCAAGACCTTTGCCGACCTGAAGGGCAAGACCATCGGCGTCGATGCGCCGGGCACCGCGCCGTATTTCGGCCTGGCCTGGATGCTGAAGAAGAACGGCATGACGCTCAAGGACGTCAAGACCACCACGCTGTCGCCGCAGGCGGCCGCGCAGGCCTTCGTGGCCGGCCAGAACGACGGCGCCATGACCTATGAGCCGTACCTGTCGACGGTGCGCCAGAACCCGGACAAGGGCAAGATCCTGGCGACCACGCTCGACTACCCGATGGTGACCGACACGCTGGGCTGCGCGCCGAAGTGGCTTAAAGAGAATCCCAAGGCCGCGCAGGCGCTGGTCGACAGCTACTTCGAGGCCCTGGAGATGATCCAGAAGGAGCCGGCCAAGGCCAACGACATCATGGGCGCTGCGGTCAAGCAGACCGGCGAGCAGTTCGCCAAGTCCTCCGCCTACCTGCGCTGGCAGGACCGCGAGGCCAACCGCAAGTTCTTTGCCGGCGAGCTCGCCAGCTTCAGCAAGGAAGCAGCGGCGGTGCTGCTGGAAATCGGCGTGATCCGCCAGGTGCCGGACGTGACGGCGCTGTATGACGCGCGTTTCCTCAAGTAACCGACAGTCTTCAGGAGGCGTGACGTCATGACGCAAGCCAGACTTGGAACACCCGCCCCGGCCGCTGCCGCGGCGGTCCCTGCCGCAGCGGCGGCGCCGGTGCGCCGGCGCCACCCGTGGCTGGCCCCGCTGGTGCCGGTGGCGCCCAACACGCGCTGGATGCTGGGCCTGTCCTTCTTCGTGCTGTTCTTCGGCATCTGGGCCGTGGTAACGCTGGGCGGCTTCGTGCCGCGCACGTTCCTGGCCGACCCGATGACGATGGCCAAAGAGGGCTTCATCCTGTTCACCGAGCACAACTTCATCGGCGACATCGGCATGACCGTGTGGCGCGTGGTCGGCGGCTTCGTGCTGGCCGCGGTGCTGGCGGTGCCGCTGGGCATCTTCATGGGCGCGTACAAGGCGGCCGAGGCGTTCTTCGAGCCCTTCGTGTCGTTCTGCCGCTACCTGCCCGCGTCGGCCTTTATCCCGCTGCTGATCCTGTGGGCCGGCATCGGCGAGACCCAGAAGCTGCTGGTGATCTTCATCGGCTCGTTCTTCCAGATCGTGCTGATGGTGGCGGTCGCCGTCGGCGGCGCGCGCAAGGACCTGGTGGAGGCGGCCTACACGCTGGGCGCCAACAGCGCCGGCATCGTGCGGCGCGTGCTGATCCCCGGCGCCGCGCCCGAGATCGCCGAGATCCTGCGGCTGGTGCTGGGCTGGGCCTGGACCTACGTGATCGTGGCCGAGCTGATCGGCTCGTCGTCGGGCATCGGGCACATGATCACCGACAGCCAGGCGCTGCTCAATACCGGGCAGATCATCTTCGGCATCATCGTGATCGGCTGCATCGGCCTGGTCTCGGACCTTGTCTTCAAGCGCGCCAACCAGCGCCTGTTCCCGTGGAGTTCGATCCAATGAGCGCACTGTCCATCCAGCAGGTCTCGCGCACCTTCTCCAACCCGCGCGGCGGCCAGACCCTGGCGCTGCAGCCGGTCGACTTCGAGGTCCGCGACAATGACTTCGTCACCATCCTCGGGCCTTCGGGCTGCGGCAAGTCCACGCTGCTGCGCATCGTCGCGGGGCTGGATACACCCTCCAGCGGCCGCGTGCTGCTCGACGGCCAGCCGGTGTCCGCCCCCGGCGCGGACCGCGGCATGGTATTCCAGTCGTACACACTGTTCCCGTGGCTGACGATCGAGCAGAACGTGCGCTTCGGCTTGCGCGAGCGCGGCATGAGCGCGGCCGAGCAGAAGGAGCGCAGCGACTTCTTTATCCAGCGCGTGGGACTGCGCGGCTTCGAGCACCATTTCCCCAAGCAGCTGTCGGGCGGCATGCAGCAGCGCACCGCGATTGCGCGCGCGCTGGCCAACGATCCCAAGATCCTGCTGCTCGACGAACCGTTCGGCGCGCTCGACAACCAGACCCGGGTGCTGATGCAGGAGTTGCTGCTGGGAATATGGGAGGCGTCGCGCAAGACGGTATTATTCGTGACCCATGATATCGACGAGGCCATTTTCATGGCCAACCGGGTGGCGGTGTTTTCTGCCAGGCCGGGTCGGATCAAAAGCGAGATCGCGGTGGATTTCCCGCATCCGCGCCATTACACCGTCAAGACCACTCCGGAGTTCTCCGCGCTCAAGGCGCGGCTGACCGAGGAGATCCGCGCCGAGGCCATGGCCTCGGCCGAGCACTAGGCATCCAACCAACGCCATGAACCACGCCGCCGGCACCGCTTCTTCCGCTTCTGCCTCTCCCACCGCGCTCTACCAGCAGGTGAAGGAGTACATCGCCCGCCAGATCCAGAGCGGCGCGTGGCAGCCGGGCGACCGGGTGCCGTCGGAGCAGGAGCTGGTGAACCGCTTCAGCGTCTCGCGCATGACCGTCAACCGGGCGCTGCGCGAGCTGCAGGAGCAGGGCCGGGTGGTGCGGGTGGCCGGCGTGGGCACCTTCGTGGCGGAGCACAAGCCGCAGTCGACGCTGCTGTCCGTGGTCAACCTGCAGGACGAGATCCGCATGCGCGGCCATGACTATGCCTGCGACGTGATCCTGGTTGAGCGCGTCTCGGCCTCGATCGAGGTGGCCGCCGCGCTGGAGCTGCGCACCGGCGAATCGGTGTACCACTCGGTCTGCGTGCATCGCGAGGACGGCGTGCCGGTGCAGCTGGAGGACCGCTATGTCAACCCGCGCGTGGCGCCGGACTTCATCGGCCAGGATTTCAGCGAGACCCAGCCCGGCGAATACCTGCTGCGCCATGTGCCCTACGATCAGGTAGAGCACGTGGTCGATGCCATTGCCGCCACGCCGGAGCAGGCCGCGCAACTGGAAATGCCGGCCACGCAACCTTGCCTGATGCTGACGCGCCGCACCTGGACCAACGGCGTGCCGGTGACTTTCGTGCGCTGCCTGCATCCGGGCAACCGCTACCGCCTCGGCAGCCGCTTCCGCGCCGACGGCAACCCCGCTTTCGGCTGAATCACAAGATCCGGCCGCACGGTCCAACTTTTACTCTAAGCTGTATAGACAGGAACATACAAATGAGCGCCAGCCAACACGACGACCAAGCTTCCCGCCCGCTGCTGACCTTGCAGCCGGGCCAAGTCACCCTGGCCGACCTGCGCCGCATCTACCGCGGCGAGGTGCGCCTGGCCATGGCCGAATCGGCCTGGGCCGGCGTGCGCGCCGCGCAGGCCACGGTGCAGGACATCATCGACGCCGACGCCGTGGTCTACGGCATCAACACCGGCTTCGGCAAGCTGGCGCAGAGCCGCATCCCGCACGACAAGCTGGCCCAGCTGCAGCGCAACCTGGTGCTGTCGCACAGCGTCGGCACCGGCCCGGACCTGGCCGAAGACACCGTGCGCCTGATCCTGGCGATCAAGGCCGTGAGCCTGGCGCGCGGCCATTCGGGCGTGCGGCCGGAACTGATCGAGGCGCTGCTGGCGCTGGCCAACCACGGCGTGACGCCGTGCATCCCGGCCAAGGGGTCGGTGGGCGCCTCGGGCGACCTGGCGCCGCTGGCGCATATGTCGTGCACGCTGATCGGCGTGGGCGACGTGCTGGTCGACGGCAAGCGCGTGCCTGCCGCCGAGGGCCTGGCGCACGCCGGCCTGCAGGCCTTCGAGCTGGGCCCCAAGGAAGGCCTGGCGCTGCTCAATGGCACCCAGGTGTCGACCGCGCTGGCGCTGGCCGGCCTGTTCGCCGCCGAAGACGCCTTTGCCGCCGGGCTGGTGGCGGGCGCGCTGTCGCTGGAAGCGATCAAGGGCTCGGTCAAGCCGTTCGACGCCCGCATCCATGCGGCGCGCGGCCAGGCCGGCCAGATCGCCGTGGCCGGCGCGGTGCGCGCGGTGCTGGACGGCAGCGAGATCGTCGACTCGCACAAGGCCTGCGGCCGCGTGCAGGACCCGTACTCGATCCGCTGCCAGCCGCAGGTGATGGGCGCGTGCCTGGACAACCTGCAGCACGCCGCGCGCATCCTGCAGATCGAGTCCAATGCCGCCTCGGACAACCCGCTGGTGTTCTCCGCGCAGGGCGATGTGGTCTCGGGCGGCAACTTCCACGCCGAGCCGGTGGCCTTTGCCGCCGACATCATCGCGCTGGCGATTGCCGAGATCGGCGCGATTTCCGAACGCCGCCTGGCGCTGCTGCTCGATACCGGGCTGTCGGGCCTGCCGCCGTTCCTGGTGCGCGATGGCGGCCTGAACTCGGGCTTCATGATCGCGCAGGTGACCGCGGCCGCGCTGGCCTCCGAGAACAAGGCGCTGGCGCATCCGTCCAGCGTCGACAGCCTGCCGACCTCGGCCAACCAGGAAGACCATGTGTCGATGGCCACCTACGGTGCGCGCCGCCTGGGCGAGATGGCCGCCAACACCGCGGTGGTGGTCGGCATCGAGGCCATGGCCGCGGCGCAGGGCATCGAGTTCCACCGCCCGCTGAAGTCGTCGCCGCTGGTGGAGCAGGAACTCGCCCGCATCCGTGCGCGCGTGGCCTTTGTCGAAGAGGACCGCTACCTGGCACCGGATATCGAAGCGATGAAGCAATGGGTGGTGCAGGGCGATGCGGGCGCGGGCTGGCCCGATGCCGTGCGCGCGATCCTGCCGACCAACCTGTCGTAACGCGCCCCGCGCCGACACTGCCAGACCAGACCCGCAGCAGGAGAACAAGACATGAACGCCAACGAAAACCAATTCATCCAGCGCGGCCAGCGCGAAATCCGCGCGCCACGCGGCAGCCAGCTGCACTGCAAGAACTGGCTGATCGAAGCCGCCTACCGCATGATCCAGAACAACCTCGACCCGGACGTGGCCGAGCGCCCGCAGGACCTGGTGGTCTACGGTGGCATTGGCAAGGCGGCGCGCAACTGGGAGTGCTTCGACGCCATCCTGGACAGCCTGCGCCGCCTGGGTGAGGACGAGTCGCTGCTGGTGCAGTCGGGCAAGCCGGTGGGCGTGTTCCGCACCCATGCCGATGCGCCGCGCGTGCTGATCGCCAACTCCAACCTGGTGCCGCACTGGGCCAACTGGGACAAGTTCAACGAGCTGGACCGCGCCGGCCTGATGATGTACGGCCAGATGACCGCGGGCTCGTGGATCTACATCGGCACGCAGGGCATCGTGCAGGGCACCTACGAGACCTTTGTCGAGGCCGGCCGCCAGCACTACAACGGCGACCTGTCGGGCAAGTGGATCCTGACCGCGGGCCTGGGCGGCATGGGCGGCGCGCAGCCGCTGGCGGGCGTGCTGGCCGGCGCCTGCGTGCTGGCGATCGAGTGCCAGGAGTCGCGCATCGATTTCCGCCTGCGCACGCGTTATGTCGACAAGAAGGCCACCACGCTCGACGAGGCGCTGGCGATGATCGCCGAGGCCACGCAGAAGAAGGAAGCGATCTCGGTCGGCCTGCTCGGCAACGCCGCCGAGATCCTGCCGGAGCTGGTCAAGCGCGCGCAGGCCGGCGGCATGCGCCCGGACATCGTCACCGACCAGACCTCGGCGCACGACCTGGTCAACGGCTACCTGCCGGCCGGTTGGACTGTCGACCAATGGGAAGCGGCGCGCACGCAGGATCCCAAGTCGGTGGAAGCCGCCGCGCGCCCGTCCATCGTCAAGCACGTCCAGGCCATGCTCGACTTCCAGAAGATGGGCGTGCCGACGGTCGACTATGGCAACAATATCCGCCAGGTCGCGTTCGACGAGGGCGTGAAGAACGCCTTTGATTTCCCGGGCTTCGTGCCGGCCTATATCCGTCCGCTGTTCTGCCGCGGCAAGGGCCCGTTCCGCTGGGTCGCGCTGTCGGGCGATCCGGAGGATATCTACAAGACCGATGCCAAGATGAAGGAGCTGTTCCCCGAGGACAAGCACCTGCACCGCTGGCTCGACATGGCGCACGACCGCATCGCCTTCCAGGGCCTGCCCGCGCGCATCTGCTGGGTGGGTCTGGACGAACGCCACCGCGCCGGCCTGGCCTTCAACGAGATGGTCAAGTCTGGCGAGCTGAAGGCGCCGGTGGTGATCGGCCGCGATCACCTGGACTGCGGCTCGGTGGCTTCACCCAACCGCGAGACCGAGGCCATGCGCGACGGCTCGGATGCGGTGTCGGACTGGCCGCTGCTCAACGCGCTGCTGAACACCGCGGGCGGTGCCACCTGGGTCAGCCTGCACCATGGCGGCGGCGTCGGCATGGGCTTCTCGCAGCATTCGGGCGTGGTGATCGTGTGCGACGGCACCGATGCCGCGGCCCGGCGCATCGAGCGCGTGCTGTGGAACGACCCGGCCACCGGCGTGATGCGTCATGCGGATGCGGGCTATGACATCGCCATCGAATGCGCGCACGAGAAGGGCCTGAACCTGCCGATGGTGAAGGGCGCATGAGCCTGACGCTATTTCAACGGTTCGCGCTGGCCGAGATCGCGCCCACGCGCTGGAAGAACGGTGGCGGCAACACGCGCGAGATCGCGGTGTGGCCGCCGGGCGCCGGCATGGATGACTTCATGTGGCGCCTGAGCGTGGCCGATATCGGGCAGGACGGCCCGTTCTCGGCGTTTCCCGGCATCGATCGCCAGATCGTGCTGCTGGAGGGCGCCGGCGTGACGCTGCGTGCGGACGACGCCAGCTTCAGCCACCGCCTTGAACATATCGGCGAGCCCTTCGCCTTCTCCGGCGATACCAGCCTGCAGGCGACGCTGATCGACGGCGTTACGCGCGACTTCAATGTGATGACGCGGCGCGGCCACTGCCGCGCGCGCGTCGAGGCGTTCCGGCATGGGTTTGCGCCTGGCGCCGGCGGCCATGCCGTCTGCCTGCTGGCCGTCAGCGGCGCATGGCAGGCGCAGGATGCCGGCCTGCTGCTGCAAGCGGGCGAAGGGGCGCTCTACGGCGCTGCGGAACCCCCATCCACGCCATCGTTTGAACCTGTGGGCGACGCGGCCCTGTGCCTGTGCGTCACCCTTGAGACGGAGCCCGGTCAATGACGCTACCCTCTGTATCGTCCGCGCCCAGCGCGGACGGCGTCTGGCACAACTGCCACCTGCTGCCCGATGCCGATCCGGCGCACGCGATCCCCGATGCCGCGCTGGTGGTGGAGCATGGGCGCATCGCCTGGCTGGGCGCCGCCGCCGACCTGCCCGACGCCTATCGCGGCGCGGCGCGCCATGATGCCCACGGGGCATGGATCACGCCCGGGCTGGTCGACTGCCATACGCACCTGGTCTACGGCGGCCAGCGCGCCGACGAGTTCGCGATGCGGCTGGCCGGCGCCGGCTACGAAGAGATTGCGCGCGCCGGCGGCGGCATCGTCTCGACCGTGCGCGCCACGCGTGCCGCAGATGAAGACACGCTGTTTGCCCAGGCCGCCGCGCGCCTGCAGCCGCTGCTGGCCGAGGGCGTCACCGCCATCGAGATCAAGTCGGGCTACGGGCTGAACCTTGAAGCCGAGCGCAAGCAGCTGCGCGTGGCGCGCCGGCTTGGCGAGCACTTTGGCGTCTCGGTCCACACCACCTTCCTGGGCGCGCATGCATTGCCGCCGGAATACGCGGGCCGTGCCGATGACTACATCGACCTGGTCTGCAACACCATGCTGCCGGCACTGTCCGACGAAGGGCTGGTCGACGCCGTCGATGCCTTCTGCGAATCGATCGGCTTTTCGATTGCGCAGACCGGGCGTGTGTTCGAGGCGGCGGAGCGCCATGGCGTGCGCGTCAAGCTGCATGCCGAGCAACTGAGCAACCTCGGCGGCGCCGCGCTCGCCGCTCGCCACCGCGCCTTGTCCGCCGATCACCTCGAGCACCTCGACGAGGCCGGCGTCGCGGCGATGGCGGAGGCCGGCACGGTGGCGGTGCTGCTGCCCGGCGCCTACTATTTCCTGCGCGACACCAACCAGCCGCCGATCGCGCTGCTGCGCCAGTACGGCGTGCCGATGGCAATCTCGACCGATCACAATCCGGGCACGTCGCCGGTCACTTCGCTGCTGCTGATGATGAATATGGCCTGCACCCTGTTCCGCCTGACCGTGCCCGAAGCGCTTGCCGGCGTGACCGGGCACGCCGCGCGTGCGCTGGGCGCATCGGATCGCCACGGGCGGCTGGAAGCGGGGCGCGTGGCCGACTTCGCGCTGTGGCGCATCGATTCGCCCGCCGAGCTGGCGTACTGGTTCGGCCGCAACCCGGTCGCGACGGTGGTGCGGCAAGGGCGTGTGCATGCGCACGAAGGAGCCTCGGCATGAGCGGCACGCAACTCTTCGCTCCGTTTGCGCTGCTGCCAACCGGCTGGGCGCGCGATGTGCTGCTGGCCTGGGATGAGCAGGGCCGCTTCACCACCGTGCAGACCGGCGTACTGCCGGGTGCAGGCGTGCCGCATGCGGCCGGTCCCGTGCTGCCCGGCATGCCCAACCTGCACTCGCATGCGTTCCAGCGCGGCTTTGCCGGCCTGACGGAATTCCGCAGCCGCCCGCAGGGCGACGATCCGGCTGGCGCCGATTCATTCTGGAGCTGGCGCACGCTGATGTACCGCTTCGCGCAGCGGCTCTCGCCGGACACGCTGGAGGCCATTGCCACCCAGCTTTATATCGAGATGCTGCGGGCGGGCTACACCAGCGTGTGCGAGTTCCACTACGTCCATCACGATGCCGGCGGCAAGCCCTATGCCGATGCCGCCGAGATGTCGCTGCGGCTGCTGCGCGCGGCGCAGCGCACCGGCATCGGCATGACGCTGCTGCCGGTGCTGTACCAGACCGCCGGCTTTGGCGGCAAGCCGCCGCTGGCCGAGCAGCGCCGCTTCCTGCACGACACCGACGCGATGCTGCGGCTGCTGGAACGGCTGGCTCCCGCGTGCGCGCAGTCCGGCGCGCGGCTGGGGCTGGCACCGCACTCGCTGCGCGCGGTGCCGGAGGAAAGCCTCGCGCACGCACTGGCGGGACTGCAGGCGATCGATCCGCAGGCGCCCATCCATATCCATATCGCCGAGCAGCAGAAAGAGGTCGACGACTGCATCGCGTGGTCGGGCACGCGCCCGGTGACGTGGCTGTTCGACCATGTACAGGTCGACGCGCGCTGGTGCCTGGTGCACGCTACCCATATGGACTGGGACGAGCGCCGGCGCCTGGCGCACAGCGGCGCGGTGGCTGGCATCTGCCCGACCACCGAGGCCAACCTGGGCGACGGCGTGTTCGAGGCCGCGCCCTACCTGGCGCAGCAGGGCGCATGGGGCATCGGCTCCGACAGCCATGCCAGCGTCAGCGTGGCCGAGGAGCTGCGCTTGTTCGAATACGGCCAGCGGCTCGGCCTGCAGCGGCGCAATGTGCTGGCGTCCGACACGCATGCACAGGTGGCTGACCGGCTGTATCTCGAAGCCGTGGCTGGTGGCACGCGTGCCAGCGGCCGCGCCGTGGCGGGGCTTGTGCCAGGGCAGCAGGCCGATTTTGTGGTGCTGGATGGCGCGCATCCGACGCTGGCGGGCCTCGACGGGCCGCAGGCGCTGGCCACCCATGTGTTTGCCTGCCACGGTCATGAGACACTAGCGGATGTCCGCACCGCCGGACGCAGCCGCGTGCAGCATGGCGCGCATCCGCTGCAGGCGGATGCGGGGCGCCTGTTCATCGCGGCGCGCGCCGGCCTGCTGGCCGACTGAAACCGGGCTACGCCCACTGCATCGCAAAGACAATGTCCTTCTCCACCGATACCCCCGCCTTCACCCTGCATCGCGGCACGCGCCCGTTGCTGGTATCGATGCCGCACGTCGGCACGCACCTGCCGGCTTCGGTCTCGCAGCGCCTGACGGCCGAAGCGCGCACCGTGCCCGACACCGACTGGCACCTGGAACGCCTCTACAGCTTCGCCCGCGAGCTGGGTGCGTCGGTGCTGGTGGCCACGCATTCGCGCTACGTGGTCGACCTGAACCGCCCGCCCGATAACGCCAACCTGTATCCCGGCCAGGACACCACGGGCCTGTGCCCGGTCGACACCTTCGACAAGACGCCGCTGTACGCCGACGGCAACGGCCCCGACGATGCGGAAATCGCCGCACGCCGCGATGCGATCTGGCGCCCGTACCACCAGGCGCTGGCCGCTGAACTGGCCCGCCTGAAGGCGGAGCACGGCACCATCGCGCTGTGGGATGCGCATTCGATCCGCTCGGTGCTGCCGCGCTTCTTCGAAGGCAGGCTGCCGGACTTCAACCTCGGCACGGCCAACGGCGAGAGTTGCGACGCGTCGCTTGCGGACCAGCTGCTCGAGCAGGCCGGCGCGGTGGCCGGCCATACCGCGGTGCTCAACGGGCGCTTCAAGGGCGGCTATATCACGCGCCAATACGGCAAGCCGCAGGACGGCGTGCACGCGGTGCAGCTCGAGCTGTCGCAGGTCGCCTACATGAGCGAGACGTATCCGTTCGCCTACGACGAGGCGCGTGCGGCGGCATTGCAGCCGGCTTTGCGAGGGATGCTGGCGACGGTGCTTGAGTTCGTCGAAACGCGCTAAGGCGCTGGCGCGGCACGATGGCAGCCGCGCAGCGCTGCCAGCTCACGCCAAGCGCTGACCAAGCCGCAGGCGGTAGAGCGAAGTGCTGGCGGCGATGAACAAGGCATTGCCCTCGGCGCCGCCGAAGGTGAGGTTGCCGACCTTCTCCGGCACGGGAATATGCGCCAGCCGCGTCCCGTCCGGATGGAAAACCTGCACGCCGCTGGCGCTGCTGGCAAAGAGCCAGCCGCGCCGGTCCACGCGAAATCCATCCGGCAGTCCGGGCGCGATGAGGGCGAAGACCCGCGGGTTGGCCAGCACCCGCCCCGCAACGACGTCGAAGGCGATGATGTGGTGATGACCATCGTCGCGCAATGCCGCCGAGGTATCGGAGACATAGAGCACGTCTTCATCGGGCGAGAATGCCAGCCCGTTCGGCTCTTCTATAAGGTCGCTGGCGACTTCCAGCGCACCGACGGCGGGATCGTAGCGAAACACATAGTTGTGCCGCAGCTCGGGATCGGCCCGGTGGCCTTCGCGGTCCGACAGGATCCCATACGGCGGATCGGTGAACCACAGGGTGCCATCGCGCTTGATCACGATGTCGTTGGGCGAATTCAGGCGCCGCCCCTGATAGTGGCTGACGACCAGTTCGTCTTCGCCCTGGCGGGCACCGCTGCGATGCGTCCGCACGATGGCCCGCTGTCCGTGCGAGCAATGCAGCAGCGAGCCGTCCGCCGCCAGGGCGTGGCCGTTGGTGAACTCGGCGCCAGCGCGCCAGACCGACATGCCATCCGCGGCGCTCCAGCACAGGATGCGGTCGTTGGGGATGTCGCTCCACAGCACCGCATCTTCGTCGGGCAACCACACCGGCCCCTCGCTCCAGGTTGCCCCGCGTGCCAGTTGCTCGAGCCGTTCGCCCGCCAGCGGCAGCTCGCGTGCGCGCTCATCGAATATCTGGACTGTATCCATGGTTCTCCTTTATCCCGTTGCAAAGACACCCAAGCGGTCTTTACATGAACTGCCACAGCAAGAGGATCAGGCCAAGGGCTGCAATACCGGCAAGCGTCGTCAGCACCGTCCAGCTCCTTAGTCCATCGCCGACGCTCAGGCCCAGCATCCGGGTCACGATCCAGAAGCCCGCATCGTTGACATGGGAGACCGCCATGCCGCCCGCTCCCATCGCCAGGCCGATCAGGGCCAGATGGTTGGGGCCGAGCGATGCCTGCTTGACCAGCGGGGCGATGATGCCGGCAGTGGTCATCAGCGCTACGGTGGTGGGCCCCTGTGCCGCGCGCAACAGCATCGCCAGCAGGAACGCGAGGACGGCCAGCGGCAGACCCGAAGACTGCAGCGACGTCGCCAGCGCGGGGCCGATTCCGGTCGACACCAGGATCTTGGCGAAAGCGCCGCCGGCGCCGGTGATCAGGATCACCACCGATACGGTCGGGATGGCGGCGCCGGCCACCTCGGACACCGTCGCCAGCGGCGCGCCGCGACGGATGCCAAGCAGGTAGGCACAGAGCATCAGGCCCAGCAACAGCGCGACGTACGGGATGCCGAGAAATATCAGCGCCGAGCGCCCGAAGAAGTCTTGCGGCAACTGCAACTGGGCCAGCGTCCCGGCCAGGATCAGCACGATCGGCAGCGCGATCAGCCCGGCGACGAGACGGGCGCCTGGCGGCACGCCGCTGCCCAGACTGGCGGATGCCGCATGGACCTTTGGCGCGCTGCCTGTGACCTGGCCCGTTTCGGCGGCGATATCGGCTGCCATCTGGAACGGCCGCCTGGTCACTCGCCGCGATGCCAGGAAAGTCACGAGGCCAGTGACCAGCGCGACCGGCAGGCCGATCAGCAGCAGGCGACCGATCTCGATGCCGAGTTCTCCGGCCACTGCCACCATGCCCGGGTGCGGCGGCAGCAGGGCATGCACCACCAGCAACACCGCGCACACCGGCAGGCCAATCACCACCAGCGGAATGCCGCGGGTGCGCGTGAGCCCGTAGACCAGCGGCATCAGCATCATGAACCAGAATGCGGCTTGAGCCTGCTGCAGGGCCAATGGCCAGCGCGCAGGAAAGTGGAGACAACTATAGCAATGGCCGGAATATGCTTCTAATCAAATGATCGAATCTCCGCTTTACCTCAGGTTATCGCTTGGGGATTCTGGAAAACGCTGCGGCGTTATCGGGCGCAGGATCCGCTTGAGGGTTTGATCGCACCTCGGCCCCGACATAACGCAACACTGAACAAAAAAAGCCCGGCCTGAAGCCGGGCTGCGAGCCACGCCAGCGAAGGCCTATTTCTTCACGACATTCTTGTCGGCCTTGCTCCCCGTCGCCGCGTTGTACTTCTCCACATACGCTTCGAACAACTTGCGGATCGAGCGCCCGATCTTGGCGTAGTCAGCTTCATTCAGGTTGGCCAGCGACACCCGCCCTGACGGGTGGCGCGTGCCGAAGCCGCGGCCCGGCAGCAGCACCACGCCTGCCTCATCGGCCAGCTGGAACAGCAGTTCGTTCGGCTCGACCGAGTTCATCACCCATTTGACGAAGTCCGGACCGATCGCCTTGCCGCCCAGCTGCTCGATATCGAGCAGCGTGTAGTAGTCCACGGCATTCGGGTCGTCGCTTTCCGGCGCGATGCCGATCTCGCGGTACAGCGCGGCCTTGCGGCTGCGGATCAGCCGCTTCATCGCATTCTTGTAGTTGTCCGGCGTATCCATCAGCGAGAACAGCGAGAACAGCACCATCTGCACCTGCTGCGGGGTCGACAGGCCGGCCGTGTGGTTCAGCGCCACCGTGCGGCTGTCGGCCACCAGGCGGTCGATGAACTTGAGCTTCTGCGGCTCGGTGGTGATCGAGCTGTAGCGCTGGTTCAGTTGCTGGCGTTGCGCGTCGGGCAGCTTGCCGATCTGCAGGTCGAAGATGTTGTCGCGGTGCGTGGCGATCACGCCCAGGCGCCAGCCGGTCGCGCCGAAGTACTTGGAGAACGAGTACACCAGGATGGTGTTCTTCGGGCACATCGCGAACAGCGAGACGAAGTTGTCGGCAAAGGTGCCGTAGACGTCGTCGGTCAGGATGATCAGGTCCGGGCGCTCCTTGACGATCGAGGCCAGGTACTCCAGGCTTTCGTCGCTCATGCGCACCGAGGGCGGGTTGCTCGGGTTGACCAGGAAGAAGGCCTTGACCTTGGGGTCGCGCAGCTTGTCGAGCTCCTTCTTCGAATACTGCCAGTGCGACTCGGGATCGGCATTGACCGACACTTCCACCAGCTGGTAGTCGTTCAGTTCCGGGATCTCGATATACGGCGTGAAGATCGGCATGCCCAGCGCGATGGTGTCGCCGGCCTTGAGCAGGTGGTTCTCGCGAATGGAGTTGAACAGGTAGGTCATCGCCGCGGTGCCGCCTTCAACCGCGAACAGGTCGAAATCGCCGATGAACGGATGGTCGCCGATCATCTCCTTGCGGATGTACTGGCCGACCACGACCTCAGACAGCTTCAGCATGCGGTCCGGCACCGGGTAGTTGCAGGCCAGGATGCCTTCGCACATTTCATAGAGGAAATCTCCCGCGCTCAGGCCGAGCTGGTCGCGCACATACGACACCGCGCCGGCCAGGAACTTCACCCCCGGGGTGTCGGCAAACTCGCGCGCAAACAGGTTGAAGCGTTCCTCGATGCCTTCGCGGCGCGGGAAGCCGCCCACGCCCTCGGGCATGTAGGAGAACGAGCGCTCGGACTCGCGCATGGCAAACAGGCCCAGTTGCCAGAAGCCGTGGCGCGGCACGGTGGCGAGAAAGTTGGGGTTGCCGCGGCCGGCGTTCAGCATCAGGCGTTCCGCGTCGCTGCTGGCCAGCTTGATCAGCTCGTCCTTCAGCTCGAAGGGGGAGAGGCTGGACAGCTTGGAGATATCGAACTTGCTCATGGCTTGCTCCTGTGTGGACGCTTGTCGGTAGGGCTGGCGGGCCGGGGGGAGAGGGAAGACCCGCGCAGCAGGAGAGATATCGAAGGAAACGCGCGCTAGACGAGCCCGACCACCAGTGGCCCCAGCAGCGTTAGCAGCACGTTGGCCAGGGCGTAGGTGATGGCGAACGGCACCGTCGGCACCGGGCTTTCGGCCTTGTCCAGGATGCCGCCGAAGGCCGGGTTGGCACTGCGCGAGCCTGACAGCGCGCCAGCCAGCACGGCGGCGTTGTCGTACTTCAGCACGTAGCGGCCGAACAGCATCGTCAGGAACAGCGGCAGCAGCGTCACCACCGCGCCCAGCAGGAAGATGGTCAGCCCGCTCTGGCGCAGCGTGGTCACCGCCTGCAGGCCGGAGTTGATGCCGACGATGGCCACGAACGCGGCCAGCCCGAAGTCCTTCAGCAGCTGGCACGCCGCGGTCGGCATCGCGCCGAACATCTTGTGCTTGGACCGCGCCCAGCCAAACACCAGGCCCGACAACAGCGCGCCGCCGCCGGCGCCGAGCGTCAGCGGGATCGAGCCCACACGCCACACCAGCAGGCCGATCAGCAGGCCCACCAGCACCCCGGCGCCGAAGTAGACGAAGTCCGTCTTCTCGCTGGGCACCACCTCATAGCCGGCGGTCTGCGCGGCACGCTTGGTGTCGGCGGGGGTGCCGTACAGCGTGATGATGTCGCCGTGCTGCAGCTTGAGGTCCGGCAGCAGCGGCAGCGGATGGTCGAAGCGCTCGATGCGCTCGATATACACGCCGTGGCGCATGTCGCGGCCGACAGTGTCGACGATCTCGGCCACGGTCTTGTTGTTCATGCCCTTGGCGGTGAACACCACGTTGCGTGACTGCATCACCGCGCCCATACCGTCGGCATCGGCCACTTCCACGCCGATCTGCGCGGCCGTCGGCACGATTGCATCGCGGCGACCGACCAGCAGTACCAGGTCGTCGTGCTGCAGCACCAGGTCCTGCGTGACTTCGATCTGCTTGCCGCCGCGCTGCACCTTCTCCACGGTCACCAGGTCCTCGCCGCCGATCTCTAGCTGCGAGACGGTCTTGCCGGAGGCATCGTTCACGCGGTACAGCCGGCCCACCAGGCGCGGCAGCGCGCCGCGCTGGCCCGGGCCATATTGCGGCAGGCCGCCGCTGAGCTGGGCTTCCATCTTCTTGGCGTCGGTCTTCAGGTCCGACTTCATGAAGCGCGGCAGAATGTTCACGCACACGATGATCGCACCCAGCGAGCCGAACACATAGGTCACGGCATAGCCGATTGCCACATTGGCCTGCATCGTCTTGACCTGGTCGGGCGGCAAGCCCAGCTTGGTGATGGCGTCACCTGCGGTGCCGATGATCGCCGACTGGGTCATGCCGCCGGCGGCCAGGCCAGCCGCCAGGCCCTTGTCGAGGTGGAACAGCCTGGCCAGCACCACCACCGTGACCAGGCCGCACACCGCCATGAACACCGCCATGGCGATCTCGCGCAACGAGCTGCGGTTCAGCGAGTTGAAGAACTGCGGACCGCTTTCATAGCCCACGGCGTAGATGAACACCGCGAACATCACGGCCTTGACGCCGTTGTCGATCTCGACGCCGACCTGGCTGATCACCACCGCGGCGAGCAGCGAGCCAGCCACGCCGCCCAGCTGGAAGCGCCCGAAGGTGATCTTGCCGATGGCGTAGCCGACCGACAGCGCAAGGAACAGCGCCGATTCCGGCGACTTCTGGAAAATCTCATGCAACCATTCCATCGAAGGCTCCTGAAGCGAGTGATGCGGGTTGGGTGAGTCGTTGCATCGGATTGCGGGGGTGGCGGAAATTCGGGGCAGGACGGGGCAGCGCAGGACTACGGGTGCGGGGCGAGCGGAGGCGGGGCAGGTCCATGGCGCGGCGGCGTGTCCTTCGGGCATGAAGGTGATCATGGCGATCACGGCAATCACGGTGGCGGCGCGCACACCGCAGCTGGCAGGTGCAGCGTTGGCGCCGCGGATCGCGCATGCAGTGGCGCGACCGCATCAACCGCGTTAATGCAGCGTGAGGCATTATCCCCGCCGGTTTCCGAACAGCGTAGTGAAAGCTTTTGTCGGCGAATTAAGCGCAGTCAACACGCCGCGCGCATGACGGCGCGAGTGTGGAAGCGGTGTCGGGAGCGGTGCGCGAGGGAAGTGACGCGGGGCAGTCGGGAGGGAGGTGCCGCCTCACCCGAACGGGTGCGGCGGCAAGGGCAAATGCGCCGCTGTCAGCGCCCGCCGGCCAGGCGGGCTTCGATATGCTTGGCGCGCTCCAGCGATCCCGGGTGCGAGCTGAGCATGCTCGACTGTCCGCCATCGAGGGTCGACATCTTGCGGAACGCCGATGCCAGGGCCTGGCGGTTGGCGCCGTTTTTGGTCAGCAGGTCGAACGAATAGTCGTCGGCCGCGGTTTCCTGCCGCTGCGAGAACTGCGCATTGACGAACTGCTCGGCGAGCGCGCCGATCTGCGACGACGACAGCGCCGTCAGCGAAGCCACGCCAGTCGACCCCAGCAGCCCGCGCGCCGCAGCCGTGGTGTAGGCCACCTGCATCGCGGCCTTGGTATGGCCCAGCGACACATGGCCGATTTCATGGCCCACCACGCCACGCACTTCATCGTCGCTGAGCAGGTCCATCAGGCCGCTGTAGACCCGCACGCAACCGTTGGCCATGGCCCAGGCATTGACGTCCTTGGTCACATACACCTTGGCATTGAGTGGCAGCCCGGTGTTGCCCAGCCCGCTCATCACATTGGCCAGGCGCTTGGCGTAGGTGCTGTCCGCCGGCGCGATGGTGTTCTTCTGGTCCATTTCCGCGCAGGACTGGTCGGACAGCATCTTGACGTTGCTGTCCGACAGCGTGGCGGCGGTAAAGAGGCTGCCGCCGGCCTGCGTCAGGCTTTCCATATTGGCGCCGGCACAGCCGGCCAGCAGCGCGGAACAGGCGAGGGCGGAAAGGGCGAGTCGCTTCATGGTTCGCTCCGGGAACGGGGGTTGGCAATGCCATAGGATAGGAAGCCGGGCGAGGGCGCGCCAGTGGGCGCCGTCCGACAGGCGCTCAGGCAAAGTGGCTGGCAGGGCACGTCCGAGGCCAGGAGGCGTGCGCCGACCCGCGGCCGGGATGGCACCACGGAGGCAATGCTGGGAACTAGTCGGGAAGAAGCTGATGGTGCCCGGGGTCGGACTCGAACCGACACGCCTTGCGGCGGGGGATTTTGAGTCCCCTGCGTCTACCTGTTTCACCACCCGGGCAGGGTGTAGGGCACCGGAACCGGTACCTTGCTGAGCCGGCGATTATGCCGGAAATCCCGTCGTCGGACAACCGGCGCGGGGCCGCGCAAATCCGGTAGCATGGCGCCCAGCCTCTCACACGCCCACCGTCCCGATCACTCCCGAACTGCCATGACCGACCAAGCTTCGCTGGCGCGCCTCGCCAGCCTGCCTTCGCAGGACCCCGGCTTCTACGACCGGGAATACAACAACCGTGCCAATGTGCCGGACAACGCCGTGCATATGGCGCGCTGGGCGCAGTGGTCCGCCGGCGTGCGCGCACGCAGCCGTTATCTGGCGGACCTGAGCTATGCCGGCGAGGACTCGCGCCATGCGCAGGGCGAGACGCTGGACTACTTCCCCGCGCAGCGGGCCAACGGGGCGCTGCCGCCGCTGCTGGTCTTCGTGCACGGCGGCTACTACCGGGCGCTGGACAAGCACGACCACAGCTTTGCCGCCAGCGCGCTGCCGGCGCTGGGGGTGTCGGTGGCGGTGGTGAATTACACGCTGGTGCCCGCGGTGACGGTGCCGGAGATCGTGCGGCAGGTGTTGCGCAGCGTCGCCTGGCTGTACCGGCAGGCGAACCGGCTGGGCCATGATCCGGACAAGCTTTTCCTGGCCGGGCATTCCGTCGGCGGCCACCTGGTGGCGATGCTGATGGCCGCGCGCTGGCCGCAGCTGGGCGCGGACCTGCCGGCCGACCTGGTCAAGGGCGGGCTCTCGGTCAGCGGGCTGTACGACATGGAGCCGCTGCGGCGCGCGGCCTTCCTGCAGCGCGACCTGCGGTTCTCTGAAGACGATGTCGCGCGGCTGTCGCCCGCGTATATGCCGCCGGCCAGCGGTGCCCCGCTGGCGATCGCGGTGGGGGAACTCGAGGCCGCCGAATACCACCGCCAGCACGCGCTGATCCGCGCGGCGTGGCCGGCCAAGGTTGCGCATCCGGCCGCGAGCGACCTGGTGCTGCCGGACTGCCATCACTTCAATGTGCTGGACAGCTTTGCCAGCCCGGACGGTGCCCTGACGCGCGCGGTGCTGCGGCTGATGGAGCGCTGAGCGCGCACCGGCCGCGAGGGCGTCAGCCCTCCAGCACGCGCAGCAGCGACGAGGTGTCGTCCTTGCCCCAGCCATTGGCCATCAGCGCGCGCAGCTGCGCCGAGGTGGCCTGCATCGCGGGCAGGTCCAGGCCGATTTCTTCGGCGATATCGCGCGCCAGCCCGAAGTCCTTGTCGTGCAGCCGCGCCTCGATGCCGGCGGCAAAGTTGCGCGCCACCATCTTGGGGCCCATCAGGTCGAGCATGCGGCTGCCGGCCATGCCGGTCGCCATGGCTTCGAACACGCGGCCGGTGTCGACGTTCTGCGCGGCGGCAAAACGCATGGCCTCGGCAATGCCTTCGATATTGACCACCTGCGCGATCTGGTTGCACAGCTTGGCAACCTGGCCTGCGCCGTGGTCGCCGATATGGGTGATGGTCTTGCCCAGCTGCTGCAGCAGCGGGCGCACGCGCTCGAGCATCTCGGGCTTGCCGCCGACCATGATGGTCAGCGTGCCCGCCTCGGCGCCCATGGTGCCGCCCGAGACCGGGCAGTCCAGCGCCTCGATGCCGCGCGCGGCCAGCGCCGCGGCGATCTCGCGCGTGACGATCGGCGAGATGGTGCTGTGGTCCACGCAGATGGTGCCCGGCGCGGCGCCGTGGATCACGCCCTGCTCGCCCAGCAGCACTTCGCGCACGTCTTCGGACGAGGTCACGTTGGTGAAGACGACGCTGGCGCCGCGTGCCGCTTCGGCGGGGGTGAAGAAGGGCTCCGCCCCCAGTGCGCGCGCGGCCCCGGCGGCTTCCGGGCGACGCACGAAGGCGCGCACGGTGTGGCCGGCGGCCAGCAGGTGGCGGACCATGTGCGAGCCCATGGCGCCCAGGCCGATGAAGGCGACGGTGGTGGGGGTGAGAGTGGTGCTCATGCCATGCTTCCTTTCTTGATGCGGCGGGCTACTTATCGCCCGCATAGGCGAACTTGCCGTTGCGGATCACCCCCATCACGCGCGAACGCTGGTCGAAGCCCTGGTGGTCCTTCGGGTTCAGGTTCATCACGCCGTTGGGGATGGTGAGATTGGTGGTGGCTTCCAGCGCGTCGCGCATGGCGGCGCGGAAGTCGCGCGTGCCGGGCTGGGCGCCGGTCTTCAGCGCGCGGCGGGCGGCGTCGTCCAGCAGCATCCACGCGCCCCAGGCGTCGCCGGCAAACTGCGTGACGCTGTCGGCGCCGTACTTGCTTTCGTAGCGGTTGACGAAGTCCAGCGCCACCTTGCGCACCGGGTGGCTCTCGGGCAGCTGGCGCGCGACCACCACCGGCCCGGTCGGGAACAGCGTGCCTTCCACATCCTTGCCGCCCATGCGCAGGAAGTCCCAGGTGGCGATGCCGTGGGTCTGGTAGACCTTGCCCTTGTAGCCGCGCTCGCCCAGCGTCTTCTGCGGCAGTACGGACGGCGTGCCGGCACCGGCGATCAGGATCGCGTCCGGGTTGGCCGCCATCAGCTTGAGCACCTGCCCGGTCACCGAGGTGTCGTTGCGCGAGAAGCGTTCGTTGGCGACCACCTTGATCTTGCGCACCTCGGCCAGCTTCGAGAACTCGCGCCACCAGCTCTCGCCGTAGGCGTCGGCAAAGCCGATAAAGCCGACGGTCCTGACGCCATGGTTGCTCATGTACTCGGTCAGCACGGTCGCCATGTGCGAGTCGTTCTGCGGCATCTTGAAGGCCCAGCGGCGCTTGGCGTCGGTCTGCGGCTCGACGATGGAGGCCGAGGCGGCCAGTGCCACCATCGGGGTCTCGCCCTCGGCCACGGCGTCGAGCGCGGCGATGGCGGTGGGGGTGATGTTGGGGCCGACGATCACGTCGACCTTTTCCTCGGAGATCAGCTTGCGCACGTTGCGCACCGCCGCGGCCGGGTCGCTGCCGTCGTCCAGGATCACGTAGTGCGCCTTCTGGCCGCCCAGCGTCTGGGGCCACATCAGCACGGTGTTCTTGGAGGGGATGCCGATCGAGGCCGCCGGACCGGTGGTGGACACATCGATGCCGACACGGATGTCGGCATGTGCGGCGGCGCTGGTGAAGAGCAGGGCGCCGGCCAGCAGCAGGGGGCGCAGGGGCAGGGTCAGCATGGTCTCCTCCGTTCTTATATGTGACGGGAAGGATAGCCGAACTCGGCCGCCGGGGCACGCCTGCGCCCCGCCACGGCCGTGCTGGTCAGCGCACGCCCAGGCGCCAGAGCGTGGTCACCTCGGCGGAACGCGCCGCGTGCAGCGGGTCGGCGGCATCCGTCGCGCGCGGGTGGCGCGGGCGGATATCGGAGCGGCCCAGCACCGTCAGCCCGGCGGCGTCGATCCAGCCCATCAGTTCCTCGCGCGGACGCAGGCCGAGATGCTCGGCCAGGTCCGACAGCAGCAGCCAGCCTTCGCCGCCCGGCGCCAGATGCTCGGCCAGCCCCTGCAGGAAGCCGCGCAGCATGGCGCTGTCAGGGTCGTAGACCGCGCGCTCCACTGGCGAGCTGGGCCGGGCCGGCACCCAGGGCGGGTTGCACACTACCAGCGGGGCCCGGCCTTCGGGGAACAGGTCGGCCTGGACGATCTCGACCTGCCCGGTGTAGCCAAGCTGGGCGATGTTCTCGCGCGCGCAGGCCAGCGCACGCGGATCCTGGTCGGTGGCGACCACGCGCTGCACGCCGCGGCGGGCCAGCACCGCGGCCAGCACGCCGGTGCCGGTGCCGATATCGAAGGCGAGGGTCTTGGCCGGCAGCGGCTCGGTCGCGGCCAGGTCGACATACTCGCCGCGCACCGGCGAGAACACGCCGTACCAGGGGTGGATGCGGTCTTCCAGCGCCGGGATCTCCACGCCCTTCTTGCGCCATTCATAGGCGCCGATCATGCCCAGCAGCTCGCGCATCGATGCCACGTAGGGCTCGCTGGCCGGGCCGTAGACCTGTTCGCAGGCGTCGCGCACATCCGGCGCGCGGCGCAGCGGCACCTCGTGGCTGGCATTGAACGGCAGCAGCAGCATGCCCAGCGTGCGGGCGCGCTGCGACTGGGCCAGCCGGTGCAGGTTGAAGGCCTCGATTGGCGAAACGGCCCCGCCCTTGGCCTTGTCCTTGGCTTTCTGGCCGGGGCGGCTGGCCTTCTTGGGCTTGCGCTCGGTGCGGCGGGCCAGCGCGTGCAGCAGCTGGCGCGCGTTCTGGAAGTCGCCGCGCCACAGCAGCGCGGTGCCCTCGCAGGCCAGGCGATAGGCGGTGTCGGCGCTGGTGGTGTCGTCGGCGATGACCACGCGGCGCGGCGGCGGCAGGCCGGCTTCAGAGCGCCAGGCGGCGCTGCGCTCGACGCCGTCCTCGGTCCAGTGAATGCGGGGCAGGTCGCTCACAGGGCCTCCGGCCGGCAGGGCATGATGGGCAGCAGATGCATGGTTGGGTTTGCTTCTTATATAGGGAGAGGCGGCGGCGGGCCGTCCTCAGAGTTCGTAGGCTTCGTGTTCGCCGGACATGGCCTGCTCAACCAGCTTGCGGTTGAGCGTCGGCGAGAACAGCTCGATGAAGGTGTAGACAAAGCTGCGCAGGTAGGCCCCCTGCTTGACGGCCAGGTGGGTCACGTTGCTGCCGAACAGGTGGCCGGCCGAAATGCCGCGCAGGTTGCGGTCGCGCTCGGCATCATAGGCGACGCCGGCGACGATGCCCACGCCCAGCCCGATCTCCACATAGGTCTTGATCACGTCCGCGTCGATGGCCTCCAGTACGATGTCCGGCTCCAGGTGGCGCAGCGCGAAGGCCTTGTCGATCTTGGTCCGGCCGGCAAAGTTGGCATCGTAGGTGATCAGCGGGTAGCCCATCAGGTCTTCCAGCGCCAGGTGCTTCTTGTCGAGCAGCGGATGCTCGGGTGGCGTAATCACCATATGGGTCCACTGGTAGCCCGGCAGCGACACCAGGTTCTTGTCGGCGGAGATGCCTTCGGTCGCGATGCCGATATCGGCCTGGTCGTGCAGCAGCATGTCGGCGATCTGCGCCGGGTTGCCCTGCTGGATCGACAGCCGCACCTTGGGGTAGCGCTTGGTGAACTCGCTGATCACCCGTGGCAGGGCATAGCGCGCCTGGGTGTGGGTGGTGGCGATGGTGAAGTTGCCCTGGTCCTGTGCCGCATAGTCCATGCCGACGCGCTTCAGGCTTTCCACCTCCTGCAGGATCTTCTCGACCGAGCTCAGGATGCGGCGGCCCGGCTCGGTCAGGCTGCGGATGCGCTTGCCGTGGCGGGTAAAGATATCGACGCCCAGCTCTTCTTCCAGCTCGATGATGGCCTTGGACACGCCGGGTTGTGACGTGTAGAGCGCTTTTGCGGCCTCAGTCAGGTTGTAGTTCTGCCGGACGGCCTCACGCACGAAGCGAAACTGGTGCAGGTTCATATATCTGGGTTCGTATAAACAAACAACTTCTTATTAGTTTGAGGTATGAGGCCAGTTTATTACGATTCTCGAACTTTGTTAATTAATGGCCAGCCCTCAGTGCGTCCTCTCGCAGCAGCCACTTTGTGATGCGAGACCCACGGGCCAGGTTCCCACCGAGTCCCCCATGTCTGTTGCCTATACGGTTTCCGGTCTGTTTGTAGGCGTCCTCGTCGGTCTGACCGGGGTGGGTGGGGGCTCGTTGATGACGCCGCTGCTGACGTTGCTGTTCGGCTTTTCGCCGGCCACCGCGGTTGGCACCGACCTGGCCTTCGCCGCCATCACCAAGGGCTTCGGCACCATCGCGCACCGTGCCCACGGCCATGTGCAGTGGCAGGTGGTGCGGCGCCTGTGCATCGGCAGCCTGCCGGCGGCAGTGGCCGCCATCCTGGTGCTGAAGAGCGCCGGCGAGCTCAACGCCCAGTGGCTGCACGCGATTCGCGTGACCATCGGCGTGTCGGTGCTGCTGACCGTATTGTCGCTGCTGTTCCGCAAGCAGATGCTGGCCTGGCTGGAACGCAATCCGCGCTTCCAGCTGCACGGCCGCGCCCAGGTCATTGCCACCATCGTGGTCGGCGCCGTGATCGGCGTGCTGGTGACGGTGTCGTCGATCGGCGCCGGCGCGGTTGGCGCCACGCTGATCCTGCTGCTGTATCCCCATATGAAGCCGGCTGAAGTGGCCGGCACCGACATTGCCTACGCCGTCCCGCTGACGGCGCTTGCCGGGCTGGGCCATGTGTGGCTCGGCACGGTCGACTGGAATTTGCTGCTGGCGCTGCTGGTGGGTTCGATCCCCGGCATCTGGCTGGGCGCGCAACTGTCGCGGGCGCTGCCCGAACGGCTGGTGCGTGCCGCACTGGCGACCACGCTGACGCTGGTCGCCATCAAGCTCGTTTCCTGAATTCAACGAATACTGAACGGACCCCGCCATGTATCAGTACGACCAATATGACCAGCGCATCGTCGCCGAGCGCGTCGCCCAGTTCCGTGACCAGGTGCGCCGCCGCCTGTCCGACGAGCTGACCGAGGAAGAATTCCTGCCGCTGCGCCTGCAGAACGGCCTGTACATGCAGCGCCATGCCTACATGCTGCGCGTGGCGATTCCGTACGGCCTGCTGTCGTCGAAGCAGATGCGCAAGCTGGGCCATATCGCGCGCGAGTACGACCGCGGCTATGGCCACTTCTCCACGCGCCAGAACATCCAGTACAACTGGATGGAGCTGGAGCGCGTGCCCGACGTGCTGGCCGAGCTGGCCAGCGTCGAGATGCACGCCATCCAGACCTCGGGCAACTGCGTGCGCAACATCACCACCGACCACTTCGCCGGCGTCGCGCCGGACGAGTCGGTGGACCCGCGCGTGCTGGCCGAGCTGCTGCGCCAGTGGAGCACCTTCCAGCCGGAATTCGCCTTCCTGCCGCGCAAGTTCAAGATCGCCATCTCGGCCTCGGCCAATGACCGCGCCGTGGTGCAGATGCACGATATCGGCATCTACGCCTACAAGAACGCCGAAGGCGAAACGCGCCTGCGCATCCTGGCCGGCGGCGGCCTGGGCCGCACGCCGATCCTGGGCACGATCATCAAGGACGACCTGCCGTGGCAGCACATGCTGTCCTACGTCGAGTCGGCCATCCGCGTGTACAACCGCTATGGCCGCCGCGACAACAAGTACAAGGCGCGCATCAAGATCCTGGTGAAGGCCATCGGCGCAGAGAAGTTCGCGCAGGAAGTCGAGGAAGAGTGGCAGCACAGCAAGGACGGCCCGGCCACGCTCACGCAGGCCGAGTTCGACCGCGTGGCGCAGTACTTCACGCCGCCCGCCTATGAAAAGCTGGCCGACACCGATGCTTCGTACGAGAACCACCTGCTGGAAGACAAGGCCTTTGCGCGCTGGGTCAGCCGCAACGTGCACGGCCACAAGGTGCCGGGCTACGCCGCGGTGACGCTGTCGACCAAGCCGGGCGTGGCCTCGCCCCCGGGGGACGCCACCGACGCGCAGATCGAAGCCGTGGCCGACCTGGCTGACCAGTTCGGCTTCGGCGAGCTGCGCGTCGCGCACGAGCAGAACCTGATCCTGCCGGACGTGAAGAAGCAGGACCTGTACGCGCTGTGGCAACTGGCCAAGAAGGCCGGCCTGGCCACCCCGAACATCGGCCTGCTGACCGACATCATCGCCTGCCCGGGCGGCGATTTCTGCTCGCTGGCCAACGCCAAGTCGATCCCTATCGCGCAGGCGATCCAGGACCGCTTCGACGACCTCGACTATGTCTATGACCTGGGCGAGATCTCGCTGAACATCTCGGGCTGCATCAACGCCTGCGGCCACCACCACGTCGGCAATATCGGCGTGCTGGGCGTCGACAAGGACGGTTCGGAGTGGTACCAGGTCACGCTGGGCGGCGCCCAGGGCAACCAGACCGCGCTGGGCAAGGTGATCGGCCCGTCGTTCAGCGCCGAGGAAATGCCCGAGGTGGTGACCCGCATCATCGACACCTTCGTGGCCAACCGCATCGAAGACGAACGCTTTATCGAAACCCTGTCCCGCATCGGCATCGCCCCGTTCAAGGAGCGCGTTTATGCCGACAAGCAGCCGCGCGAGCGCGCTGAAGCCTGAGGACCGGAGACTGAACATGGCAAAGATCATTCAACTGCAACAGGACGGCGCTACCGTCGCCCCCGTCATCGTCGATGACGCCTGGACCGTGCTGCGCGGCACCGCCGAGCAGCCGCTGACCGACGAGCAGATCGCAGCGGCCGTGCAAAGCCAGGACGCGGTGCTGTTCCCGCTGTCGGTGTTCAAGGCCAACGAAGCGCTGCTGGCCGGCCGCGACGCGGCCCGCACCGGCGTGTGGCTGGCCCCGGAAGACGAGCCGGGCGATGCCGAGGCGTACTTCGCGCGCGTGGCGCTGGTGGCGGTGGACTTCCCGGTGTTCCGCGACGGCCGCGGCTTTTCCACGGCCTACCTGCTGCGCACCCGCTACCACTGGAAGGGCCAGCTGCGCGCCATCGGCGACGTGCTGCGCGACCAGCTCAACTTCATGAAGCGCTGCGGCTTCGATGCCTTCGCGGTGCGGGCCGACAAGAACATCGAGGACGCCATCAAGGGCTTCACCGAGTTCACCGTGACCTACCAGGCTTCGGTGGATGAGCCGCTGCCGCTGTTCCGCCGCGCGCGGGCAGAGGTTGGCGCGCAACCGAAGGAAACGGCATGAGCACGGTGCTGAGCGAAATCGCCGTGGTCGACGCCGGTGCGGCGTCGGTGCTGCGTCCGCCTGCGCTGTGGGTTGCGCCGGAATACACCGGCAGCATTGCCGCGCTGGAGCAGAAGGAGCGCGAGCTGGGCGAGCGCCTGGCGGGCATCGCCGGCCGCTTCTTCCGCGCGCGCTTTGCCTCGAGCCTGGCGGCCGAGGACATGGTGCTGACCGACGCGATCCTGCGCGGCACCGAAGCCGTGCGCGCCGGCATCCGCGTGTTCACGCTGCAGACCGGGCGCCTGCACGCCGAGACGCTGGCGGTGCTGGACAAGGTGCAGGCGCACTACGGCTACAGCATCGAGCAGTTCACGCCGGACGCCGAGGCCGTCGAGAACTACCTGAAGAAGCATGGCCTGAACGGCTTCTACGACAGCATCGACCTGCGCAAGGAATGCTGCGGCATCCGCAAGGTCGAGCCGCTCAACCGCGCGCTCTCGCACGCCGACGCCTGGCTGACCGGCCAGCGCCGCGAGCAGGCGGTCACGCGCGCCGAGCTGCCGTTCGAGGAACTGGACGAAGCCCGCGGCATCCCGAAGTTCAACCCGCTGGCGGACTGGAGCGAGCCGGAGGTGTGGGCTTACCTGAAGCGCCACAACGTGCCGATCAATGACCTGCACGCCAAGGGCTATCCCAGCATCGGCTGCGAGCCGTGTACGCGTGCGGTGCGCGCGGGCGAGGATGTGCGCGCGGGACGTTGGTGGTGGGAGAGCAAGGACTCGAAAGAGTGCGGGCTTCACGAACAGAACATCAAGCATTGAGGCCGGACAAAATGGGCATCATGAACGACATCGCAGAAGCCACCAGCAGCGTGGCGCACCTGTTGCAAGTACAGAACGATCACCTCGACCGCCTCGAAGCGGAGTCGATCTACATCATCCGCGAGGTGGTGGCCGAGTGCCGCAACCCGGCGCTGCTGTTCTCGGGCGGCAAGGACTCGATCGTGATGCTGCACCTGGCGCTGAAGGCCTTCCGCCTGGGCGAGCGCAAGATCGAGCTGCCGTTCCCGCTGGTGCATATCGACACCGGCCACAACTATCCGGAAGTGATCGCCTTCCGCGACCAGCGCGTGGCTGAGCTGGGCGCGCGCCTGGTGGTGGGCCATGTCGAGGACTCGATCAAGCGCGGCACCGTGCGCCTGCGCAAGGAAACCGATTCGCGCAACGCGGCCCAGGCCGTGACGCTGCTGGAAACCATCGGCGAGCACCAGTTCGACGCGCTGATGGGCGGTGCCCGCCGCGACGAAGAGAAGGCCCGCGCCAAGGAGCGCATCTTCTCGTTCCGCGACGAGTTCGGCCAGTGGGACCCCAAGGCCCAGCGCCCCGAGCTGTGGAGCCTGTACAACGCCCGCATGGCGCAGGGCGAGCAGATGCGCGTGTTCCCGATCTCGAACTGGACCGAGCTGGACGTGTGGCAGTACATCGCCCGCGAGAAGCTGGCGCTGCCGCCGATCTACTATTCGCACCAGCGCGAAGTGGTGCGCAAGAACGGCCTGCTGGTGCCGGTCACGCCGATCACGCCCAAGCAGGACGGCGACGTCAGCGAAGTGCTGTCGGTGCGCTTCCGTACCGTCGGCGACATCAGCTGCACCTGCCCGGTGGCCAGCGTTGCCGATTCGCCGGAAGCGATCATCGCCGAGACCGCGGTGACCGAGATCACCGAGCGCGGCGCCACCCGCATGGACGACCAGACGAGCGAAGCCTCGATGGAACGCCGCAAGAAGGAAGGCTACTTCTAAGCCGCACGCAGCAAAGGATCCAGAAATGACTCACCAAGCAACCCATCAAGGCCTGCTGCGCTTTATCACCGCCGGCTCCGTCGACGACGGCAAGAGCACGCTGATCGGCCGCCTGCTGTACGACAGCAAGGCCGTGCTGTCGGACCAGCTGACCGCGCTGGCCAATGCCAAGAACAAGCGCACTGCCGGCGAGCAGATCGATTTCTCGCTGCTGACCGACGGCCTGGAAGCCGAGCGCGAGCAGGGCATCACCATCGACGTGGCTTACCGCTACTTCTCGACCGCGCGCCGCAAGTTCATCATCGCGGATACGCCGGGCCACGAGCAGTACACCCGCAACATGGTCACCGGCGCCTCGACCGCGGACGCGGCCATCGTGCTGGTCGATGCCACGCGCGTCACCGTCACCGGCGGCCGTGCCGAGCTGCTGGCGCAGACCAAGCGCCACTCGGCGATCCTGAAGCTGCTGGAGATCCGGCACGTGATCGTGGCCGTCAACAAGATGGACCTGGTCGACTACAGCGAACAGCGCTTCAACGAGATCCGCACCGCCTACACCGAACTGGCCGAGCAGCTGGGCCTCAAGGACGTGCGCTACGTGCCGGTCTCCGCGCTGCGCGGCGACAACATCGTGCACGAGAGCGATGCCATGCCGTGGTACCAGGGCGAGCCGCTGCTGCCGCTGCTGGAAGAACTGCCGGTGGAAGAGGCCGCGCCCGAGGACGACGCCGCGCTGCGCTTCCCGGTGCAGCTGGTGATCCGCCAGGACGGTTCCCAGTCCGACGACTTCCGCGGCTATGCCGGCCGCATCGAGGCCGGCACCGTGCGCGTGGGCCAGAAGCTGCGCGTGCTGCCAGCCAACCGCGATGCGGTGGTGGCCGAAGTGCTGACGCCCAACGGCGCCGCCGAGTCCGCCAATGTGGGTGACACCGTCACTGTGCGCCTGGCCGAGGACGTCGATGTATCACGCGGTGACATGTTTGTTGCCGCCGATGCGACCACGGCTTCGGCAAAGAAGCTGCAGGCCGACCTGTGCTGGTTCGACGACGAGTCGCTGAACCCGGCGCGCAAGTACGTGCTCAAGCACACCACGGCCAGCGTGTTCGCGCGCGTGTCGGCGGTGGACCGCGTGCTGGACGTGCACACGCTGTCGCACGAGACCGGTCGCCACGATATCCGCCTGAACGACATCGGTTCGGTGCAGATCTCGCTGCACAAGCCGATCGTGTGCGATGCATACGGCGACAACCCGGCAACGGGCGCCTTCGTGCTGATCGACGAAGCGACCAACCACACGGTGGCCGCAGGCATGATCCGTGCGTTCTCCTGATCGGTAACGACAGGAAAGGGGCAGCAGATGGACAAGCAGGCGCAGAAGACTTACGGCAAGGTGTTCCTCATCGGGGCAGGCCCCGGTGCGGCAGACCTCATTACGGTGCGCGGTGCACGGCTTTTGGGCGAAGCCCAGGTGGTGCTGCATGATGCACTGGTAGCGCCGGAGATGCTGGCCTGGTGTCCGCAGGCCGAGCTGGTCGAGGTGGGCAAGCGCTGCGGGCAGCGCTCCACCGCGCAGCTGTTCATCAACCGCCAGATCGTCGACCTGGCCGGCAAGTACGAGCGCGTGGTGCGCCTGAAGGGCGGCGACCCGATGCTGTTCGGTCGTGCCGACGAGGAACTGCAGGCGCTGGAAGCCGCTGGCATCGAGTATGAAGTGGTGCCGGGCATCACTGCGGCGCTGGCGGCTGCTTCGGCGATCGGCAAGCCGCTGACCAAGCGCGGTGTGTCGCGCAGCGTGGCGTTTGCCACGCAGGCGAAGGCTGCGGATGGCGAGGGCTCGGCCGATATCGAAGCGGCGGTCAAGGCCGATACGCTGGTCTACTACATGGGCCGCGACCAGGCGGCGTCGATTGCCGCGCAGCTGATCGCGCATGGCAAGCCGGCGTCGACGCCGGCGTGGGTGGTGGAAGCCGCCAGCACGCCGCGCCAGCGTAGCCGTGAATTCACGCTGGGCCGGATGGCAGCAGGTGAGGCCGCTGCCTGGATCGATCCGGTGCAGCCGAGCCTGCTGATGATCGGGGCGGCGCTGGCTGCGCGGGCTACCGAAACGCCGCGCGAAGGCGTGGGCGAAACCGTCGTGCAGACGCCGCGCGCTGCCTGAGCGCGCTGCGCGCCACTAGACAAAAGCCCTGTACCGGCATGCCGGCACAGGGCTTTTGTCATCGGGGACCACGTTTCTGCTCAGGGCTGGCCGCTTGCGGGCATTGAGGCAACGCAGTATGCGGCCATTGCATCCAGCACCGCATCGGCCTCGCCTGCCGCCGTCGCGCAATGGATGCGCAGCCCGGGATGCGCTTGCCGGCATTGGTCGAGCAAGGCTGGCAGGTCGCGCCGCAGGTGGCCGCCCTGGCCCAGGAACACCGGCACCACGGTGGCGTCGGACACGCCGCGCGCTGCCAGGTCGGCGAGCGCGTCGGGCAGAGCGGGCGTCATCAGCTCCAGGAACGCCAGCCGCACCTCGCACCCGGGCAGGGCAGCGGCCACCTTCTGCTGCAGGCGGTCGAACGGCTCGCGCCAGCGCGCGTCGCGCGCGCCATGCGCAAACAGGACCAGGGCCCGGGTGGGTGCGGTCATGGCAGCCCGCCCCTCAGTGCCTGTCAACCCAGCGCAGCGCCAGCAGCGCCACCATCAGGTAGAGCGTGCCTGGCACCAGTGCCGAGATGATCGGCGGCCAGGTGTGCAGCAGGCCGACGTGCGAGAACAGCGTGTTCGACAAGTGGAACGACAGCCCCAGCATGATGCCCCCGAACACTTTCACGCCGACGGCGCCGGCACGGGCGTGCAGGTAGGCGAAGGGCAGGGCCAGCGCCATCATCACGAACAGCGTCAGCGGGTAGATCACCTTCTTCCAGAAGGCGATCTCATAGCGCTGCGTGTCCTGCTTGTTGTCGCGCAGGTGGCGGATATAGCGGAACAGGTCCAGCGTCGACATCCGCTCAGGCGTCACCAGCAGCACCGACAGGATTTGCGGCGTCAGCTCGGAATGCATGGTCACGCGCGGGAACTTGACTTGCTCGGCGCGGAAATCCGGGGCCAGCGAATCGCGTGCCGGCTTCGCGCCCTGGGCCGGGGGCGCCAGTTCGATGAAACGGGTCTCGTTGACGCCCTGCAGCTCCCACAACTGGCCACCCTGGTAGCGCCCCTCCTGCGCCACGCGGATCACGCGCAGGCGGTATTGCGGGTCGAACTCATACATGGTGATGCCGGTGATGGTCTGGTCCGGCCGCAACCCCGCCACGTTGACGAAGCGGGTGATCTCGCCGCCGCCGGTGGCGGCATCCTTGTCGCGGTCCTTGACCCAGACGCCGGAACGGAAGCCCGACGACACGGTTGCGCCGATCGCCTCGAGCTTGATCTTCTGCGCGTACTGCTCGGCGCGGGGGCCGATGAACTCGCCGAAGATAAAGGTCACGATGGCCAGCGGCACCGCCAGCTTGAACAGCGAGAACAGCGCCTGGCGCGTGTTCAGGCCGGCCACGCGGAAGATGGTGTACTCGGACTGGCTGGCCAGCTGCGAGAACACATAGATCGCGCTGATCAGCACCGCGATCGGCAGCACCTCATACACCCGCGTGGGTGCCTGCAGCAGGACGTGGAACAGCGCGACCAGCGAGGTGTACTGGTTGTTGACGTTCTCCAGCTCGTTGAGCATGTCGAAGAACACGAACAGCGACAGCACCGCGAACAGGATGAAGGCGAACACGCCATAGACCAGCCGGCCGAAGTAGCGTTCGTAGACGCGCAGGATCCTCATGCCCGGCCTCCGGTGGCCGCGGCATCACGCCTGCGCAGGCCGAACACGGCGCGCCACCCGCCCAGGCTGCGGTTCTGGCGGTAGCGGAACAGCAGCAGCGCCCCCAGGAACACCGCCAGGTGGATCGGCCACCACGCCAGCCAGAACGGGATCGCGCCCGAGCGCACCCAGGACTGCGTCAGGTTGATCAGGTTGCTGTAGGTCAGGTAGATCAGCACCGCGAACACCAGCGGCGTGTAGCGGCCCAGGCGCGGGTTAACGTAGGCCAGCGGGATTGCGATCATGACGAAGTTGAAGGCCAGGATCGGCAGCGAGATGCGCCAGATCAGCTCGCCCAGGTTCTCGCGCGTGGGGTTGCGGATCAGCTCGATGGTGTCGCGGCTCTTGGGTGGCAGCTTGGCTTCGGACTCGGGAGCCTTGTTGTCCACCTTGACCGCGTAGCGTTCGAACTCGACGATGCGGTAGTCGATCTGGCCGGGCGTGCCCGAGTAGCGGCGGCCGTTTTCCATCACCACCAGGCGGTCGCCGTTGGGCATGGTCTCGAACTTGCCCTGGTGCGCCAGCGCCACGCCGATCTTGTCGGCCTCGGAGTTGGCGACGAAGACATTGCGCGCGTACTTCATGTCGGCATCCATGCCCTCGATGAACAGCACGTAGTTGGCCTTGGCCGGCTCGATGAAGCGCCCCGCGGCAATCATCGACATCACGCCGCGCTGCTCGAAGCGGTCGCGGAACAGCGCGCTCTGCTGGTTGGCCCAGGGCCAGGCAAACATGCCCAGCAGCAGCGCCAGCACGACGAAGGGTGCCGCGAACTGCAGCACCGGCTTGACCAGGTCGCGCAGCGAGATGCCCGCCGAGAACCACACCACCATCTCCGAATCCTTGTACCAGCGCGTCAGCACGATCAGGGTGGAGATGAAGAGCGTGGCCGACAGCAGGATCGACAGGTAGCCGATGGTGGCCAGGCCGATCAGCATCAGCACGTCGTTGGGACTGGCCTTGCCGCTGGCAGCCATTCCCAGGATGCGGATCACGAGCGAGGTGAGCATGAAGGTCAGCATCACCAGGAACACCGCCCCGGCGGTGTAGGCAAGCTCGCGTCGCAGGGCTTGTTGAAGGATCATGCGGGTTCGGTTCCGGGCTGCCGGCCGGAGCGGGCGATGTGCCGTGCGAGGTGCCTGGCAGAACAGCTGGCTGGCAGCACAGCATGCTGTCAGCGTGACCGGGGCGTATCAGCGGCGGCAGGTCGCGGGATAAAAATCGCGGATAATGGAGGCTTTCGTGTCTAACGAGCCCCTGGAAGGAAGCGCGATGGAATTTAGCACAAAAGCCTTGGATTGGAGCAAAGCCGGCCAAAATGGTTTCCTGGCGACCAAGACCGACTGCCTGGTGGTCGGCCTGTTCGAAGGCCAGAACCTGGCCGGAGTGGCCAAGGCACTGGACGTGGCCACCAAGGGCTTGGTGGGACGGCTGGTCAAGCAGGGCGACTTCGAAGGCAAGCGCGGCACCCAGCTGATGCTGCATGAGGTGGCCGGCGTGGGCGCCGCGCGCGTGCTGCTGGTGGGCCTGGGCAAGGAAGCCGACTTCAGCGACAAGGCCTTTGCCGACGCGGTCCGCACCGCCGTGCGTGCCTTGTCGTCCACGCGTGCGGCCTCGGCCCTGTGGTGCCTGGCGCAACAGGCGCCGCAGCAGCGCGATGTCGCCTGGGCGGTGATCACCACCATCACGCTGGTGCGCGAAGCCGGCTATCGGCTGCTGGAGCGCCATCCGGGCCTGAAGCGCGCCAATGCCAACGGCAAGCCCAACGGCAACGACAAGTCCTCGCTGCGCAAGGTCGTGATCGCGGTCGACAGCGGCGATGCCCGCGCCGCCACCCAGGCCGTGGTGCGCGGCACCGCCATCGCCAACGGCATGGAGCTGACGCGCGACCTGGGCAACCTGCCGTCCAATATCTGCACGCCGACCTACCTGGCCAATACCGCCCGCGGCATTGCCAAGCGCCACAAGCTCAAGGCCGAGGTGCTGGGCCGCAAGCAGATCGAGGCCCTGAACATGGGGGCCTTCCTGGCCGTGACCAAGGGCAGCGAAGAGCCGCCGCAGTTCATCGTGCTGCGCTACGACGGCGCCGGCGCCAAGCAGGCCCCGGTGGTGCTGGTGGGCAAGGGCATCACCTTCGATACCGGCGGCATCTCGCTCAAGCCGGGCGAGGGCATGGACGAGATGAAGTACGACATGTGCGGCGCCGCCTCGGTGCTGGGCACGATCCAGGCCGTGGCCGAGATGGGCCTGAAGCTCAACGTCATCGCCGTGGTGCCGACCTGCGAGAACATGCCCAGCGGCATCGCCACCAAGCCGGGCGACGTGGTCACCAGCATGTCCGGCCAGACCATCGAGATCCTGAACACCGACGCCGAAGGCCGCCTGATCCTGTGCGACGCGCTGACCTATGTGGAGCGCTTCAAGCCGGCCGCGGTGATCGACGTGGCCACGCTGACGGGCGCCTGCATCATCGCGCTCGGCCACATCAACAGCGGCCTGTACGCGCGCTCCGACGCGCTTGCCGATGCCCTGCTGCAGGCCGGCCGCCGCGCCATGGACACCGCCTGGCGCATGCCGCTGGACGACGAGTACCAGGACCAGCTCAAGTCCAACTTTGCCGACATGGGCAATATCGGCGGCCGCCCGGCCGGCAGCGTGACGGCGGCATGTTTCCTGTCGCGCTTTACCGAGAAATACGACTGGGCCCACCTGGACATCGCCGGCACCGCCTGGAAGAGCGGCGCGGCCAAGGGGGCCACCGGCCGCCCGGTGCCGTTGCTGGCGCAGTTCCTGATGGACCGCGCGGCCTGATGGCGGCGGCAGGCAACAGAGGCAGCAAGGGTCCATGACGCGCATCGATTTCCACAGCAACGTGCCGGACGTGCTCGGCTATGTCTGCCGGCTGGTCCGCAAGGCCTACGGCGCCGGGCAGAAGGTGGTGATCCACGGGGCGCCGGCGCAGCTGGCGGACCTGGATGCGCGCTTGTGGACCTTCTCCGCGCTGGACTTCCTGCCGCATTGCGGGCTGGAAAGCCCCAATGCGGCGGTCACGCCGATCCTGCTGGCCGCCACCACCGAAGGCGTGCCGCATCACCAGCTGCTGATCAACCTGGCAGACCAGGCCCCGGCGCAGTTTGCCAGCTTCGAACGGCTGATTGAAGTGGTGGGCGCGGGCGATGCCGCGCGCGAGGCCGGCCGCCAGCGCTACCGTTTCTACCGCGAACGCGGCTATCCGCTGACGCACCACGACATCGGCCAGCCCAAGGGAGACGCCGCATGAGCGAACGCACCACCTCGCGGGTGATCCCGCGGCTCGATCCGAACGACAGCATCCCGCTGCTGACCGAGGTGTTCGAACTGCCGGACGCAGGGGCAGCAGCGCCGGCTGCCGCTGCGCAGGAGGGCGTGATCGATACCTTCGGCATGGCCGATTCGGGCCTGGTCATGCATGTCGGCGATACCGGCGACGCCGTGGCGGACGAGGGCGCCGCACCGGCGATGCCGGCAGATAGCGGCGCGCCGGGCGAGGACGACCTGCGCGCGGTGCGCACCGAGTTGCTGACGCGCGTGATGATGCGCTTCCGGACCGAATGGCCGCAGGTCGTGGCGGCCCATACCGAGGCCACGCTGCAGTCGCGCCTGGCGCCGCTGACGGCGCAACTGGCCAGCGAGCTGACGCAGTCGCTGGAGGCGCGGCTGGTGGAATGGCTGGATGCGACGCTGGAGGAGATCGAGAAGACGCCAGGTGAGGATTAACGGCGGCTGAAGGGCTGGAGCGGACCGGCGGGTCTCGACAGACGTCGGCAAACAAAAAAGCCTGCGATCGCTCGCAGGCTTTTTTGCATTAGCGCGGCCGAGAGTCAGTCCGTCACTGCACCCTTGCTCGCCGTCGACGCCAGCTTCGAGAATTTCGCCAGCACCCCACGCGTATAACGCGGCGCCGGCTGCTTCCAGTTGGCCCGGCGCCTGGCCAGTTCTTCATCCGCCACGTTCAGCTGCAGCAACAGCTTGTGCGCATCGATGGTGATCGAATCGCCTTCCTGCACCAGCGCAATCGTGCCGCCCACATACGCTTCCGGCGCCACGTGGCCAACCACCATGCCCCAGGTACCACCAGAGAAGCGGCCGTCGGTAATAAAGCCGACCGATTCGCCCAGCCCCTTGCCGATGATGGCCGAGGTCGGGGCCAGCATTTCCGGCATGCCGGGGCCGCCCTTGGGGCCGAGGTAGCGCAGCACCAGGATGTCGCCGGCGTTGATCTTGTCGGCCAGGATCGCTTCCATCGCGCTCTGCTCGTCTTCGAACACGCGCGCCGGGCCAGTGATGACCGGGTTCTTCAGGCCGGTGATCTTGGCGACCGCGCCTTCTTCGGCCAGGTTGCCCTTCAGGATGGCCAGGTGGCCTTCGGCGTAGAGCGCCTTCTCGATCGGCAGGATCACGTCCTGGTCGGCACGCGGGGTGTCGGGAACGTTTTCCAGCTCTTCAGCCAACGTGCGGCCGGTGATGGTCAGGCAGTCGCCATGCAGCATGCCGGCCTTGAGCAGGATCTTCATGACCTGCGGGATGCCGCCGGCCTTGTGCAGGTCGGTCGCCACGTACTGGCCCGACGGCTTCAGGTTGCAGATCACCGGCACCTTGCGGCGGATGCGCTCGAAGTCGTCGATGGTCCATTCCACCTCGGCGGCGTGGGCGATGGCCAGGTAGTGCAGCACGGCGTTGGTCGAGCCGCCCGTGGCCATGATCAGCGCCACGGCATTCTCGATCGACTTGCGCGTGATGATGTCGCGCGGCTTGATGTCCTGCTTGATCGCCTCGACCAGCACGCGCGCCGATTCGGCGGCGCTGTCGACCTTCTCCTGGTCCGGGTTGGCCATGGTCGACGAGTACAGCAGCGACATGCCCAGCGCCTCGAACGACGAGCTCATGGTGTTGGCGGTGTACATGCCGCCGCACGAACCGGTCGACGGGCAGGCGTTCTTTTCCACGCCCTCGAAGTCTTCCTGGCTCATGCGGCCGGCGGTGAATTCGCCCACGGCCTCGAACGACGACACGATGGTCAGGTCCTTGCCCTTCCAGTTGCCCGGCTTGATGGTGCCGCCATAGACGTAGATGCCCGGCACGTTGGTGCGCGCCAGCGCGATCATGCCGCCCGGCATGTTCTTGTCGCAGCCGCCGATCACGACCACGCCGTCCATCCACTGGCCCTGCGCGGCAGTCTCGATGCAGTCGGCGATGACCTCGCGCGAGATCAGCGAGTACTTCATGCCCTCGGTGCCCATCGACATGCCGTCCGAGATGGTCGGGGTGCCGAACACCTGCGGGTTGGCGTCCGAGGCCTTGATCGCGTCGATGGCCGCATCGGCCAGGCGCTGCAGGCCCGCGTTGCAGGGGGTGATGGTCGAGTGGCCGTTGGCGATGCCCACCATCGGCTTGTCAAAGTCTTCCTTCTTGTAGCCGAGTGCGTAGTACATCGAACGGTTGGGCGAACGCGCCACGCCTTGCGTGATGTTCTGCGAGCGTTTGTTGAATGCCATGATGGGGAATCTCCGGGGGGTCTTCAGTGCCGCTCCGCGCTGCGCCCGAAGACCTGGAGGCACGAACGCACGGCGGCGATGTTGTGGACCAAAGAATGACGCTTGCGTTTTGGAGTGTCAAATATATTATTTGACCTTTATTGAGTCGAAAAACATATCAGGAGCGCGTTTGGACCTGCGTCAGTTGCGTTACTTCATCACTGTGGCGGAAGAGTTGCATTTCGGCCGCGCGGCAGGCCGCCTGTCGATGACGCAGCCGCCCTTGTCGCAGCAGATCCAGGCGCTGGAAGAGGAAATCTGCGTGCAGCTGTTCGTGCGCACGCGGCGCTCGGTGGCGCTGACGCCGGCCGGCCAGCAGTGGCTGCCCGAGGTGCGGCGCGTGCTGGCCGATGCCGCGGCGCTGCCCGGGCTGGCGCAGCGGCTGGCGCGCGGCGAGGTGGGGTCGCTGTCGCTGGCCTTTGTCAGCACCGCCGACTACGGCATCCTTCCCGACTTGTTGCGGCGCTTTCGCGCCCGGCACCCGGAGGTGCAATTGCAACTGCGCGAGGCCACCAGCGACGTGCAGCTCGAGGGGTTGATGGAGGGGGCGATCGACGCCGGCCTGGTGATCCGGCCGCAGTTGCCGGCCATGCCGCACGGGCTGGCCTACCTGCCGCTGGTGAGCGAGCCGCTGGTGCTGGCCGTGCCCGACGGCTGGCGGCCGGCGGGCGCGGTGCTGGCGGGCGACGCCGCGGTGTCGCTGCGCGAGGCCGCCCATGAACCGCTGATCATCTTCCCGCGCCGAAGCGCGCCGGCGTTTTATGACATCATTACGGGCTACTATGCGCGCGAGGGCCTGGTGCCCGTGATCGCGCAGGAAGCCATCCAGATGCAGACCATCGTCAGCCTGGTATCGGCGGGCATGGGCGTGGCGCTGGTGCCGGCCTCGCTGTGCAACCTTCGCCGCACCGGGGTGTCCTACCTGGCGCTGCGCGAGGCCGGCCCGCAGATCGAGACCGGGCTGGTCTGGCGCGACGGCGCGTCTGCCGGCGTGGCGCCGGTGCTGCGCTCGTTCATCGATATTGCGACCGCGCTCGCGCAAGAAGCAGGCGCAGCCGGGCCCGCCCCTCGCTGACACGTCACCAATGTCACCGAGGCCACTGACAATACGCAGGCCGCGGCCTTTACAACCTCCATTCACGCCAACATGCTGATTCATCCCCAGTTCGACCCGGTTGCCATCCACCTGGGCCCGCTTGCCATCCGCTGGTACGGGCTGATGTACCTGGCCGGGTTCATCATGTTCCTGGGCTTCGGGCGCCTGCGCATCCGCCAGCCGCATATCGCGGCCAAGGGCTGGACCACGCGCGACCTGGACGACATGCTGTTCTTCGGCGTGCTGGGCGTGATCCTGGGCGGGCGGCTGGGCTATGTGCTGTTCTACAAGCCGTCGTACTACCTGGCCCATCCGCTCGAGATCCTCAAGGTGTGGGAAGGCGGCATGGCCTTCCATGGCGGCTTCCTGGGCGTGGTCGTGGCGATGTGGCTGTTCGGCAAACTGCGCCGGCGCCACTGGATGGAGGTGACCGACTTCATCGCGCCGATGATCCCCTGCGGGCTGGCCGCCGGCCGCATCGGCAACTTCATCAACGGCGAGCTGTGGGGCCGCGCCACCGACCTGCCGTGGGGCATGATCTTCCCGCAGGCGGGCGACAACATCCCGCGCCATCCGTCGCAGCTGTACCAGTTTGCCGGCGAGGGCGTGGCGCTGTTCATCGTCCTGTGGCTGTTCGCGCGCAAGCCGCGGCCGATGGGCGCGGTGTCGGGGGTATTCCTGATCGGCTATGGCGCCTTCCGCTTTGCCGCGGAATTCGCGCGCGAGCCCGACAACTTCCTGGGCCTGCTGGCGCTGAAGCTGTCGATGGGCCAGTGGCTGAGCCTGCCGATGATCCTGGCCGGCATCGCCATGGTGGTCTGGGCCTACCGGCGCCAGCCCGGCGCCGGCGCATCACAGCCGGCGGCCTGAGAATCCGCCGGCGCTATTTGCCGGCGCGGCGCAAGGCGTCGATGCGCGCCTGCGTTTGCGGGTGGGTCGACATGAAGTCCTGGCCGCGTTCCGGCTCGGCGTCCGACGCCGCACCGCGCCGATTGTCCAGCCTGACCAGCACATCGGCCAGTGCCGCGGGCGGCAGGCCGTTGCGCTGCATGACCTCGATCGCAAAGGCGTCGGCCTCGCGCTCATGGTCGCGTGAATAGCGCAGCGTCAGGATCGCGGCCGGCACCCCGGCCAGCACCGTCGAGATATCCCCGAACAGGTAGGCCGACAGCGCCGCCAGCGCCGACCCCTGGATCACCTGCTGCAAGCCGTGCCGGTTGGCGACATGGCCGGCTTCATGGGCCAGCACGCCCATCATGCCGGCACCGGTGCCGGCCAGGCTGACCAGTTCGTCGGTGACCACGATGGTGCCGCCCGGCAGCGCCAGCGCATTGGCGCCGATCTCGCCGCCCTGGCGGAACAGGATCTGGTAGTCGTGGCCGGCATCGCGCGGGCGCTTCAGCGCCGCGAAGGCCGAGCGGATGCGTTGCTGCTCGGCGGGCGGCAGCTGCGTCGGCTTGACCATGCCGTTGTCCAGGCTCGCCAGCGTCAGCTTGCCGAGATGGGCCTCCACCTCGGGCGGCACCGTGCGCGCCATCATGCCGGCGCCCCATGGCAGCAGCACGTAATAGCCCAGCACCAGCACCGCCACCAGCCCCGCCACGGCCAGGCCGGCCAGGCGCCAGCTGTTCTGCGCGCGCGCCACCAGGCTGTCGCGATGGCCGGTGGCGGCCAGCAGGTGGTCTAAGGCGGCGTGGTCGGTGATCTCGCAGAAGGCGCCGTCGGCAAAGGTGACCAGCCGCGGCGCGCGGCGCACGCGCTCGGACACGCGCACGTCCGACAGCGGCGCGCGCCGCAGCTCGGCGCCGGAGTCGTCGCGCAGCACGGCCTGCTGCGCCTCAACGGCCAGCGTGGCCGGATGCGCGCGCGACGAGCGGCCATCGAAGAAGGTGACTGGGATCATGGTGCGGGCGGGGTCAGCGCACGGCGTGCTCAGAGCGCGATGTCGATGTCGTACCAGTCTACCGCCGCATCGCCCAGCGCACCGACTTGTTGCGCCTCGCCGGCCACGAAGGTGTCGAGCGGGCCCGCCGCCAGCATGGTCACGCATTCGAGCCGGTAGCGCGCCGAACGCACCCGCGCGAACGGCAGGTACAGGCCCAGCGTCAGCGCGATCGCGATCAGGTTGGTGACGAAGATAAAGACCATGCGGCCGGCCCCCACCTCGCTGCGGAACGCATGCGGCGCCAGCGTGGTGTGGCTCCACACGACATTCTGCAAGCGTGCCATCACGTAAGGGCTGACGGCCAGCAGCGCCAGGTAGAAACCGGTCACGCCGATGCCGAACGACAGCATCGCGCCCGCCTTGCCCGACGCGGTCACGCCCAGCACGAAGCCGGCCAGTGCCGCGGCCGCCACCAGCGCGACCATCACGCCGAAGGCACGCAGGTAGACGCCATAGAAATCGCCCGCGCCGGCGTCGAAGGCAAACGGTGCGGTGCCGAAGCGGGTGTGGTTGTGCTGGTAGCGCTTGAAGCGCTGGTGCGCCAGCGGCCCAAGCAGGCCCAGCGTGGCCACCGCGGCCAGCGGCCACAGCACGAACACCTTGTAGGCATCGGCATCGCCGCCGGTGAAGGCGAAGCGCAGGCCGCGGTAGCTGGAGTTGGCCATGCGGAAACGCAATGAGCGCACCAGCAACAGGGGGAACACCGCCAGCAGCGCCACCAGCATCGCCAGCGCAAGGAAGGGCGAGACCGTCGAGGCGAACTGGAAGGCGAGCACCAGCGCGAACACGATGGCGCGGCCTTTCAGGATCGCGGACGGCTTGCCGTGGTAGTCAAAACTCGCGCCGTCGAGCCGCGTGTTGCGATAGAAATACTGCAGCGTGCGCACCTTGGCCCAGGCCGAATAAATGCCGAAGGTGACGATGGTCAGCAGTGCATTGACGATCCAGATACGGAAGTACTCTGAACCGGATCCGGTAAAGGACAGGCCCAGCGGCCGCGGCACGGCGTAGCGCGGCTCGGCAGGCGCCGGTGTCTCGTCTGCCGGGGTACCGGCCAGGGTGAAATCGCTGCCAGCTTGCATGGCGGAGCTCCAGTGTGTGTGGAAAGCGACAGTCAGGATTGCGGCCTCGGCCGCAGTTTCAGAAATGCAACCACTTTAGATCGGGCATTTGCGGCGATGCGCTCACATTCTCGCACTGATAAATAGCGACCACGGCACAATCTGCATATGCCATTGCCGCCAGGCGGGCACGCGTATAAGAAAATGTGGGAAAACCCTCGTAACACTCTAGAAACATCCTGTTACACTAGACGTATTCTGTAACAACTTTCCAATGCGTGTTGCCAATAAAATCAGTGACTTAGTCACGCTGGCACGTAAATCGCTATCTTGATTGTTACAAAGATGAGCGGCAAGCCACAGCCGCCAACGGAAGTGCCAGGGAGGGAGTGACGGCTGACAGGCCACACTTGCCGGCACTTCACGTACAGCCAGGGCGACGGGAAAATCCGCGCGCAAGCGCGTTTCAAAGGGGGGCGCAGGGCCAGCGCCGGCAATCCATGGACCCACGCGGCAGATACTTTTGAAAGTACCCGCCGACGATGAAAAGCAGTACTGCAGTATTTTCAGGCGCGGGCGTTTCCTTGCAGGGAGGCATGGAAACGCCCGCCGCACCTCATATCGCACCCACGCCGTACCCCACGGACCGCATCTCGCCGGTCAACCACCAGAACACCACCCGCTCCGGCTTGTTTGCAGCGCAGCATCGAAATTCCTTGTATCGTTCGCGTCCTAATCCATAATTATGAATTATGGCTGACCGGGCGCATCTGCCCTGGCCGACGCCAGATCGTGACCGGGACGCGTCGGTCACGCGATCCGACCCGGGGGAAGCATGCGCATCGTCCAGCAGGCGTTGTACCTGGAAGTGGCAGACCGGCTGCGCGCCATGATTGACGCGCATACGCTGGTGCCCGGCGCATGGATCGACGAGAGCGCGATGGCCGAAACGCTGGGCATCTCGCGCACGCCGCTGCGCGAAGCGCTCAAGGTGCTGGCCGCCGAAGGCCTGGTGCGGCTGGAGCCGCGGCGCGGCTGCTTCGTCAATGAGCTGTCCGAGCAGGACCTGGATGAGATCTTCCCGCTGATGGCACTGCTGGAAGGGCGCTGTGCCTACGAGGCCGCGCGCAACGCCACGCGCGCCGACCTGGACGCACTGGACGGCCTGCATGCCGACCTGGCGCGCTATGCGCAGGCGGGCGACATCGACGCCTACTACGAAACCAACTTCCAGATCCACGAATCGATCCAGCGGCTGGCCGGCAACCGCTGGCTGTCGGGCCTGATCAGCGACCTGCGCAAGGTGCTGCGGCTGTCGCGCCACAAGAGCCTGAAGCTGCCGGGCCGGATCCAGGAGTCCTGCGCCGAGCACCTGTCCGTGTTTGCCGCGCTCAAGGCCCGCGACCCGGAAGGCGCCGAGGCGATGATGAAGACCCACCTGCTGCGCCAGCGCGCGGCGCTCAAGACGCTGGATGCCGGCGCCACCGCCGGCGCAGCCGAGGCCCAGGCCGTGCGCGCGCCGCCGGTGCTGCGCGTGGCCGGCGCCGAAGAGTAGCCGCGGCGCCGCAACCCCAGTCCGATGTTTTTCCCACATTCCGATCGATGCATCAAGGCAGGTACCGCATGAATTCCTTCGACACGGGTGACCAGAAGATCAGTGCGCCGCTGGGCGAAAGCGAGCCGGCAGGTTCCAAGTTCCTGTCGCGGCTGGGCCGCTGGTGGGGACGCAAGGGCGACGCCAAGGCCAGCGCCAAGGCCCCGGCAACGCCGGTCGATGGCGAGGCGCCGCTGCCGGCGCGCGCGGTGCGCCGCCAGCGCGAGCAGCTGCGGCTTTGCTTCGACGCGCGCCTGACCGATGGCGCCGCCAATGCCGCCGCGCAGGCATGGCAGGCCGAGTATGAGGCCGCCGGCGAGGCCACCCGGCGCGGCATGCTGGCGGTGCTGGGCGAAGTCGCCAGCAGCGGCGGCAAGGGCAGCGAAGAAGCCGGGGCCGACGGCGACAAGGGCGCGCGCGCCGCCCGCGCGCAGGCCGCGTCTTCGGGCCTGGCCCAGGCCCTGTCCAATGCGCGCATCCGCTTCTTCAAGCGGCTCGCCGCGCTGCACGGCCAGCGCGGCAACAGCGCTTGCGGCCTGCACTTCTTGATCCAGCTGCGCGCCGACATGCTGCGCTGGCAGCGCCGCATGCCGGGGCTGCGCCCGCTTGACGACGATCTCGAGGCGCTGTTCTCCAACTGGTTCGACGTGGGCCTGCTGGAGCTGCAGCCGATCACCTGGGATTCGCCGGCATCGCTGCTGGAAAAGCTGATCCGCTACGAGGCCGTGCATGAAATCGCTTCATGGACCGACCTGCGCAACCGCCTCGATTCCGACCGCCGCTGCTATGCGTTCTTCCACCCGCGCATCCCGCGCGAGCCGCTGATCTTTGTCGAGGTGGCATTCGCGCCGGAGATGGCGGCCAATGTCCATACATTGCTGGATGAAGCCGCGCCGCTGGAAGACCTGCGCCGCGTCAAGTGGGCCATCTTCTATTCGATCAGCAATACGCAGGCGGGCCTGCGCGGCGTGAGCTTCGGCAATTTCCTGCTCAAGCGCGTGATCGAGGAGGTCCAGCGTGAATTCCCAAAAGTGAATCAGTTCGCCACGCTCTCGCCGATCCCCGGGTTTGCCGACTGGCTGCGCAAGCAGGATGGCGATGCCATTGCGCGCGTGCTGGGCGACAAGCGCCTGGCGCGCTGGAGCGAGCGCCACGGCAAGGCGCCAGCGGACGGCGCCGGGTGGCTGGAGGCGCTGGTGCCGGACGCCGCCGATACCGTGATCCGCGATACCGCGATGACCCTGGCCGCGCATTTCCTGGTGCGCGAACGCAACCAGTCGATGCCCGCCGACCCGGTCGCGCGCTTCCACCTCGGCAACGGGGCCTGCGTGGAGCGGCTGAACTGGGGCGCCGACCTGTCGCGCAAAGGCCGCAGCCAGAGCTGCGGGATGATGGTCAATTATCTTTACGTGCCCGAGGCGCTGGATGACAATCTGGCACGCCTGGGCGCCGGCAACCCGCGCATCAGCCGTAGCGTCGGGAAGCTGCTGTGACCCTGGTCCGGTCACGCGGGTCGCCCCCGCACCCGCGGCGCCTGGCGCGCCGCGTTTTCTTGTCGGGACCTGAGCAGTAACTTCGCGCCGCGGCAGTGCCGCGCGGCCATCAGATTGACTTTCCGCAGAAGAGAGAGGAGACAACCAATGAATCGTCGTCAGTTCAGCCTGGCCGCGTGCGCGCGCGCAACGGGCGTGGCCCTGGGCCTGGCCGGCCTCGGCACCGGCGCAATGCTCGCCGCACCCGCAGCGCATGCCGATACCTGGCCGTCCAAGCCCGTTACCGTGATCGTGCCGTTTCCCGCCGGCGGCGGCACCGACGCCTTTGCGCGGCCGCTGACCGCGCAGTTGTCCAAGCAGCTCGGCAAGCAGTTCGTGATCGACAACCGCGGCGGCGCCGGCGGCACGGTCGGCGCCAGCATTGCGGCCAAGGCCGCGCCGGACGGCTACACGGTGTTCATCGGCGGCGCGCACCACGCGATTGCGCCGTCGTTCTACAAGAAGCTGGACTACGACATCGAGAAGGACTTCATCCCGGTCACGGTGATCGCGCAGCCGCCGCAAGTGGTGGTGGTCAATCCCAACCGCGTCAAGGCCAACACGCTGCAGGAGCTGATTGCCTACGCCAAGGCCAATCCCGGCAAGCTGAACTACGGTTCGGCCGGCAACGGCTCGTCGCACCACCTGGCGGGCGAGCTGTTCAAGCTCCAGACCAAGACCTTCATCACCCACATCCCCTACAAGGGTGCGGGCCCGGCGCTGTCCGACCTGATCGCGGGCCAGGTCGACCTGATGTTCGACGGCCTGGGCTCGTCGGCACAGCATATCCGCGCGGGCCGCATCAAGGCGCTGGCGGTGGCTTCGAGCAAGCGCTCGGCGGCGTTCCCCAACGTGCCGACCGCGGCCGAGGCAGGCGTGCCCAACTATGACGTGTCGACCTGGTACGCGATGTGGGTGCCCAAGGGCACGCCCAAGGAGATCGTCGACCGCCTGCATGCAGAGACCGAGAAGGCGCTGAACACGTCGGAGCTCAAGCAGGTCTGGCTTAACAACGGCTCCGAGACGCCGGCGTTTACGCAGGAGCAGTTCGCGCAGTTCCAGCACGCCGAAATTCGCCGCTGGGCCCAGGTGGTGCAGCAGTCCGGCGCCAAGATCGACTGACGGGGCGCCATGTCAACGCTGATCCGATGCAAGGGGGGCGCGGCGATGAGCGGCACCGTATTGTTTGCCACGCAGGGCACCACCGCCACCGTGACGCTGTCGCACGCGGGCAAGCTCAACGCCATTTCCGCGCAGATGTGGCGCGAGCTGGCCGCGGGCTTTGCACGCCTGTCCGCCGATACCTCGCTGCGCTGCGTGGTGGTGCGCGGTGCCGACGGCAACTTTGCCGCCGGCGCCGACATTGCCGAGTTCCCGGCAGAGCGCGCCGACGAGGCCGCGGTGCGCCACTACCACATGGCCACCATCGCGCCGGCACTGGCGGCGGTGGCGCAATGCACGCACCCCACCGTGGCGATGATCGAAGGCGTATGCGTGGGCGGCGGGCTGGAAATCGCCAGCCACTGCGACCTGCGCATCGCCGCCTCGGACAGCCGCTTCGGCGTGCCCATCAACCGCCTGGGCTTCCCGATGGCGCCCGGCGAGCTGCAGGGCCTGCTGGCGCTGGCGGGCCGCGCCGCCGCACTGGAGATCCTGCTGGAAGGCAGGGTCTTCGACGCCGCCGAGGCGCGCGACAAAGGGCTGCTGACCCGCGTGGTCGAGCCCGGCGCGCTGGCCGCTGAGGTCGAGGCCACGGCGCGCCGCATTGCCGCCGGCGCGCCCGTGGCCGCCCGCATCAACAAGGCCACCATCCGCCGGCTGGCGCCGCTGCCGGCACCGCTGTCGCCCGCCGAGCTGGACGCGCATTTTGCCTACGCCGAAGGCGCGGATCATGCGGAAGGGGTGGCCGCCTTCCTCGCGCACCGGCCACCGCAGTTCCGTGGGGAGTAGGGCACGCCGCCAGCACTGTTTCCACACGCCATTGTTTTCTTCGTTTTCCTCAGCCTTTCGTTCGATCCCCGACATGAACGCCAACCTGTTCGCCCTGTTCGAATCCCGCTTCCCCGCCGACCGCACCGCCTGCTGCATCGAGACCCATGACGGGCTGTACTACAGCTGGGACGACCTTGACCGCGCCACCGCCAAGCTCGCCAACCTGCTGGCCTCGCTGCACCTGCCCGAAGGCGCACGCGTGGCGGTGCAGGTGGAGAAGTCCCCCGAAGCGCTGTTCCTGTACCTGGCCACGCTGCGCGCCGGCTACGTCTACCTGCCGCTGAACACCGCCTACCAGGAGGCAGAGATCGACTACTTCGTCGGCAATGCCGAGCCGTCGGTGGTGGTGTGCAGCAGCAAGAATTTCGGCTGGGTGTCCAAGGTGGCGTTCCGCCACGGCGTCAACCACGTCTTTACCCTGGACGACGACCGCAGCGGCTCGCTGCTGTCGCGCGCGGCGGGCAAGTCAGATACCTTCGAGACGGTCGCACGCCAGGATGACGACCTTGCCGCCATTCTCTACACCTCCGGCACCACCGGCCGCAGCAAGGGCGCGATGCTGACGCACCGCAACCTAGCCTCCAATGCGCAGACGCTGCATGAATTCTGGGGCTGGCGCAGCGACGATGTGCTGCTGCACATGCTGCCGATCTTCCACGTGCATGGCCTGTTCGTGGCTTCGCATGGCGCGCTGCTGGCCGGTGCCAAGATGATCTGGGCGCCGAAGCTGGACATGGCACAGGTGCTGAAATTCCTGCCGCGCTGCACGGTCATGATGGGCGTGCCGACCTACTACGTGCGCATGCTGCAGGAGCCGCGCTTCGACGACGACACCTGCCGCCGCATGCGGCTGTTCGTGTCCGGCTCGGCGCCGCTGCTGCTGGAGACCTTCGATGCCTTCCGCGAGCGCACCGGCCATACCATCCTGGAACGCTACGGCATGAGCGAGACCGTGATGCTGGTGTCCAACCCATACGATGCCGCGCTGGGCGAGCGCATCGGCGGCACCGTCGGCATGCCGCTGCCGGGCGTGTCGGTGCGCGTGGTCGATGGCGAGGGCCAGCCGTGCACGCCGGGCGAGATCGGCAATGTCGAGGTCAAGGGCCCGAACGTGTTCAAGGGCTACTGGCGCATGCCGGAGAAGACCAGGGAAGAGTTCACCGAGGACGGCTGGTTCAAGACCGGCGACGTCGGCCGCTTCGGCGGCGCCATTGCCAGCCAGGCCGGCGAGCGCGCGGTGCCGGACAACTACCTGACCATCGTCGGGCGCAGCAAGGACCTGATCATCTCGGGCGGCTACAACGTCTACCCGAAGGAAATCGAGAGCTTTATCGACGAGATGCCAGGCGTGGCCGAGAGCGCCGTGATCGGCGTGCCGCACGCGGATTTCGGCGAGGCCGTGGTGGCAGTGGTGGTGCGCAAGCCGGGTGCGGATATCGATGAAGCGGCGCTGATCGGCACGCTCAAGGGCCGCATCGCCAACTTCAAGGTGCCCAAGCGCGTGCACGTGGTGGACGAGCTGCCGCGCAATACCATGGGCAAGGTGCAGAAGAACGTGCTGCGCGAGCAGTTCGCGGTGCTCTGAGGGTCTTTGGGAAAGGCTGAGCGACTTCAACTGCTGCGGGTTTGCTCCCTCTCCCGCAGTGAACTGACCCCCAGAAGTTGGAGACAACTTTTTGGGGTTTTTACATGGCAAAGTACACCGAGCAGTTCAAGCTG